>JAESUT010000140.1 GCA_016762995.1 Gammaproteobacteria bacterium
ATTCTTTAATCTCTTCGTGCCAAAAAGCATAACTACGATTAATAGAATAATCAGTAGTTGCCAAATTCCAATTCCACCCATGTTAACCTCCAAATCTGATACGCAGTGCTTTGCATTATGCGATATTTTGCGTACCGGTAATTAGTTGTGTCGAGATGCCTTTTCTGCAAGGCCGGATATTTTAAAGCGTTCTTTTAATTCATCCAACACCTGCTGCGGCGTCAAATCAAGATGGCTTAACATAACCATCGTATGAAACCATAAATCTGCAGTTTCACTAATAACAGCCTTTGAATCCGTTTCTCGGTGTTCGCCGAAATCTTTAGCGGCCAAGATTGTTTCGGTCGCTTCTTCTCCAATCTTTTCTAAGATCTTATTAAGACCCTTCTCGTGCAAGCTGGCAACATAAGAATCACTAGCCGAGGATTTCTTCCGCTGTTCCAAAATTGCAGCTAATTCTGTCAATACATCGTTCATGGTTTAATTAGTCTTGTATAGCTGGTCAGGGTCAACCAATACGGGGTCAATCGATTCCCATGTGCCATTAATCAGCTTCTTGTAAAAGCAACTTTCCCGTCCAGTATGGCAGGCGATTCCGCCTACTTGTTCTACCCGGTAGCAGAGTGAGTCATTGTCGCAATCAAGCAGAACTTCTACAAGCTTCTGCACCATGCCAGATTCCTCGCCCTTTCTCCAAAGCTTTGAGCGGGACCGTGACCAATATACAGCGCGGCCTTCAGCAACTGTTGTTTTTAGTGCCTCTCGATTGACCCAAGCCTGTGTGAGAACTCGCCCAGAGCCTGCGTCCTGAGTGATTACGGGCGTTAAACCCTGGTCATTCCATTGAATTTGATCGAGATAGGACGGCATCGGCTAAGTATGCAGCTTCACCGTCTAAAACACAAAAGGTAAACACCCGCTAAAGCTAGAGATGCCGTGGCTAGGGGCAGGTTTACTAGGGCCTCATGGATGCCTGGAATGAGGCTCGAAGCAGAGGCGGCCAATAGTACGGCACCGAGGAAGCGGAATTTCCGGTTCTGGCGCTGGGTATTCTCGATATTCAGTTTCTGCTGGGACTGCAACGACTCGTTGATCTCACCAAGTTGCTTGCTCTCGGTTGCTGCGTCGATGAGGAGCTGTGGAAGCAGCGGCAGTTGGTCGATCCAGTTCGGAATATTTTCCTGAATTTGGCCTAGCAGCGTGAATGGGTTGAGTCGCTTCTTGCTCCATCTCTCAAGGTAAGGGAGGGCGGTCGTCCAAAGGTCGAGGTCGGGATAGAGTTGCCGGCCTAGCCCTTCAACATTTAATAATGTTTTTTGCAGCAGAACAAGTGAAGGCTGCACTTCCATATCGAAACGACTGGCGGTTCTGAATAGCTGTATCAGTAAATTGGCGAATGAAATTTCTTTCAAAGGTTTTTCAAAAATTGGTTCGCAGACGCTTCGTATTGCCGATTCGAATTCATGTATTTTGGTGTCTCTTGGTACCCACCCGCAGGCGACATGAAGTTCGGCAACTTTTCTGTATTCGCGCCTGAAAAGTGCGAGTAAGTTCTTCGCCAAATACTCTTGATCGTCTTTACTAAGGCTGCCGATTATCGCGCAATCGATGGCTATGTATTTTGGGTTCGACGGTGTTTCGTGAGAAACGAAGATATTGCCTGGGTGCATGTCGGCATGGAAAAAATTGTGATCAAAGACTTGCGTAAAGAAAATGTCGACGCCTGTCTCGGCGAGCTTCTTCATGTCGGTATTCTGCGCTTTGAGCGCAACCACATCCGCGACTGGAATGCCGTGTATGCGTTCCATTACCATGAGGCGCTTGCTGCAGTAGTCCCAATGAACTTTCGGAACATAGAGGACAGGAGAGTTTTCGAAGTTGCGTTTTAGTTGTGAGGTATTGGCTGCTTCAGAAAGCAGGTCGAGCTCATCATGAATGATCTGTTCGTAGTCATTTACTATTTCTACTGGATGAAGCCTTTTGCCTAACTCTGTCCGCGTCTCAATGAGCCCCGCGATCCATTTCAGCAAACTTATGTCGGCGTTTACAACCTCTGCGATGCCCGGCCGCGTTACTTTGATGACAACTTCTTCGCCGCTTTGCAGTGTTGCCCTGTGAACCTGCGCTACCGATGCAGAGGCAAATGGCTCGCTATCGAGACTACTGAAAATCGACTCGGGCGTCACTCCTAATGATTCTTCGATAAGCTGATGAATAGAGGGTGATGAAAAGGGCGGCACATTGTCCTGAAGAGATTGCAGTTCGTCGGCAAGTTCGATGTCGAGAAAATCTCTGCGCGTAGAAAGCAATTGGCCAAACTTGATATAGATAGGCCCAAGCTCTTCCATCGCTTTACGAAGTCGTACGTTCCTGTGGCTCGAGGCATGCGAGCTAAACATCCAGGCAAGACGATAGGGCGACAGGAGCAGGCCTAGCCTTCGAGCGCCTGGCTGGCCGTGCATGAACTCATCGAGACGGTATTTCGCAATGACATTGAGCACTCTATTAAGTCGGGGAAGATATGACACGGGTGATGACAATGCTCTGCTTGATCTGAGGGCTTGCAAAGATACCATTGCCGAGCAGCTCTAACAAGCAGGAAGCAGCTGTTAAGCGATTGTTTTTAGTGAGTTATTTGGATTCTTCAAGTAGAGAGTAGCGGCGCTTGAGTAATTCTGTTCTGGCAGCAACTCGGTCAATGCTTAAGCGCAGTTGGTCTAGTCGATTTGAGAAGCTATCCACCTCCAGCTCGCTAGGCACGAGGCGCGCTTCTTCTGTTAGATAGTCATGAACTCCTCGATGTATGCTCGAGCCCGCGGACTTGCTCCAGCTTCTCGCGCGGCCTTCTATCTCGCCTAATTCATTGCTTAATACATCGCCGAGAATCGGGGCTAGAAAATCTTGCCAGTCACTATCCAGCGACTCGATCGTCATCTGCAAATCCTGAACGAGTGTGGCGTCGCCAGATACGTCTATGGAGGCATTGGCCATTGCTCTGCGATCAGATTTCTTGGCTAGTAGGCCCAGCAAACTCTCTGCACTGCCCGAAATAGTTGCGTCGGCTACTATGCCTAAGGTTTGGGTATCGATAGCGCTGAGTTTGATTTCTCCGTCTTCGAAGCGGATGCTAAGAGAAAAGTCCGGCCTGAGACTTACAACCTCGATGCACTTCGAATCGAATGCGGCGAGCTTCGTAGCAACGTGCGCGTCGCGCGCGACAATCGCGTTCAGTATTTTTTCGACTGGGAGTAGGGCGAGGCTTCCAAGAAATTGATTCAATTGTATTCCGGTACTTTTTTTTACTAAATTGCAGTAAGTCTAGCGTTGTTCAGAGGTGCCCTTGCCCTACATTGACTTGAAACCAATATGGATCGCGCAAACGCCACCCATCACATTGTGGTATTTGCAGTTAGTAAGGCCTGCGTCCTGCATCATCTGCAACAGCGACTCTTGATCGGGATGCATGCGAATAGACTCGACTAGGTAGCGGTAGCTCTCGGCATCACCGGTGATTGCTTTGCCAGCGATAGGCCACAATTTCGAATAAACATCATAGGCTTTGCCTACTAGATCGTTAGTAGGTTTAGAAAATTCGAGGACTAGCACACGGCCGCCGGGTTTAAGCACTCGCTCCATGGATGCTAGAGCAGCTTCCTTGTTCGTGACATTGCGTAGACCGTAGGCGATACAGATACAGTCGAAGGTATTGTCCGCGAAGGGTAGGTGCTCAGCGTTAACTTGCGCGATGTCGACATTCGAGGCGAGCCCCCTATCTATGATCCTGTCTCGACCTACCTGCAGCATCGCCTCATTGATATCGGCGAGGACGACCTGACCGGTTTGGCCGACTATTTTCGAGAATCGAATGCTGAAATCGCCAGTTCCTCCGGCGAGGTCCAAAACTTTGTGACCTTTACGTAGGGCGCTTAGTTCAATCGTGAAGCGTTTAATGAGCCTGTGGGAGCCTAGCGACATGATGTCGTTCATTATGTCGTACTGTTTCGCGACCGAGCGGAATACCTGACCCACGCGCTGCTCTTTTTCGGCTGTGGGTACCTCTTCGTAGCCGAAGTGGGTGGTCTCGGTGGACTCTGTTGTGTTGCTCATGGGCGTTCGCTGTTGCCTAAAAAAGTGGGCGTCAAATAGTTAATCTTTTGATGAGGGCATGATGTTAATCACTCGCGTACCCTCTGGCAATGGTTCCCGGCTCGCTTTCATCGCATTCAGCTTCATCAGGTAGTTATTCCAGAGAGAGTCATGCTCGTCTGCCAGCTCCTGCAGGTAAGTCCAGGAATAGATGCCAGTATCGTGGCCGTCACTGAAGCTGAGCTTAATCGCATAGTTGCCGACCGGCTCAAGATTGACGATCTTCACCTGACGTTTTCCTTTTTGTAGAATTTCCTGCCCCTTGCCATGCCCACGCACTTCAGCCGATGGGGAATTTACTCGGAGAAATTCAGCGGTGAAGGTATTGCATGTGCCATCGACATACAGCAGTTCGAGCGTCGCCGACTTCTTGTGCAGTTTAATGTCTGTTGGTGCGTTCGTAGCCATTTAGATTATCAGCGATTCAATTTACGTGTTGAGAGGTTTACAGGATGTAGCGGCTTAGGTCTTCATCTTTGACCAATTCATCCAGTTGTTTTTCGACGTAGGCTCTGTCAATTACCAGCTCCTTGTTGTCACCAACGGCCATGTCAGATGCAGAAAAGGAGACTTCTTCTAGCAATCTTTCCATCACTGTATGCAGACGCCTGGCACCTATGTTCTCGGTACGTTCGTTTACCTGCCACGCAGTCTCTGCAATTTTTTCTATGCCATCTTTGGTGAACGATACTTGCAAGCCTTCGGTGGCGAGTAGCGCCTGATACTGTTCTGTAAGCGAGGCATCTGGCTCTACTAGGATTCGCTTGAAGTCATCTGCGGTAAGCGCGTCGAGTTCGACCCGAATAGGCAGTCGGCCCTGTAATTCGGGAATAAGATCCGAAGGCTTGCTGAGATGGAAGGCGCCAGAAGCAATAAAGAGTATGTGGTCTGTCTTTATGCTGCCATGTTTAGTCGTGACCGTAGACCCTTCGATCAGTGGTAGCAGGTCGCGCTGCACGCCTTCCCTGGAGACTCCAGCGCCGCCTTGATCGTGCTTGTTGGTCACCTTATCGATCTCGTCGAGGAAGACGATGCCTGTCTGCTCAGTAGCTTCCACCGCTAGCTCGCGAATCTCTTCTTCATTTACCAGCGCAGCCGCTTCCTCATCTTTCACAACCTTCAGGGCCGCCTTAACAGTCAGGCGCCGCGATGTCTTCTTGCTGCTGTTCATATTTGAGAACATGCTTTTCAATTGACTGGTCATATCTTCTAAGCCCGGAGGGGCCATGATTTCGATTCCAGCCGCGGCTTCGCTGACCTTAATTTCAATCTCTTTATCGTCGAGTTCGCCCTCGCGTAGCTTCTTGCGGAAGAGTTGGCGTGCGGCTGAATTTGAATCTGCAGGGCTGTCTTCGTTGGAATCGCTAGGCTGTTCTGTGCGCGCCTGCGGCAGGAGCACGTCAAGGATGCGCTCCTCAGCCTTGTCCGCTGCCAAGCATTGCACTTTGTTCATTTCAGTTTCTCTGATCATCTTGATCGCAACGTCGACTAGATCGCGAATTATCGATTCGACATCGCGCCCGACATAGCCAACCTCGGTGAACTTCGTCGCTTCGATTTTAATGAAGGGAGCCTGAGCCAGTTTGGCGAGGCGCCGTGCTATCTCGGTCTTGCCAACACCGGTTGGTCCGATCATGAGAATGTTTTTGGGCGTGACCTCTTCACGTAGCTCAGCGTCGAGTTTCATGCGACGCCATCGATTGCGTAAAGCGATCGCTACCGCGCGTTTAGCGGCAGCCTGACCTACTATGTGTTTGTCGAGCTCAGAGGTGATCTCGCGGGGTGTCATTGTGGGCATGCTTTAATACCTGTATTCGATTGGGCCATCATCAGTTTTGTTGTTCGTTTCATAGTCATTCTGCAAGATCTAACTCTTCTATTGTGTGGTTGTTGTTTGTAAAGACACAAATATCTGCAGCGATAGTTAAACTCTTTTCGACTACTTCTCGTGCGCTAAGGTCAGTGTTCTGTAACAAGGCTTTTGCTGCAGATTGCGCATAGGGGCCTCCGGATCCTATGGCCATGAGCGAGTCTTCGGGTTCGATAACATCTCCATTGCCAGTAATAATCAGCGAGGATTCTTGGTCAGCTACAACCAGCAGGGCCTCGAGTCTTCGCAGAGAGCGTTCTGTTCGCCACAGCTTAGCCAGTTCAACTGCTGCACGAGTTAGTTTGCCGTGGTGCTTTTCCAGTTGCTCTTCGAAGCGTTCGAAGAGCGTGAAGGCATCGGCGGTGCCGCCAGCGAAGCCGGCAATGACTTGATCCTTGTAAAGACGTCTCACTTTTCGAGCATTGCCCTTCATGACGGTGTTGCCCTGGGAGACTTGTCCGTCTCCTCCGATCACGACCTTGTCGCCGCGGCGAACCGACACGATAGTGGTGCCTCTGTACTGATCCATAGCAAATATCCTGTTTATTGCGTTGCTTCAAAAAGCCGTGTGTTAAACCAATTCGTTGAACGACTGACGTGCTGATAGAGCGAGAGAAGTGCGTGGGATTAGAAATACCACTGCCTTTCGATCAGGCTATCACAGGCTAGAAATCATCAATCGCTGGAATTTAGCGCGCGAGCATAGGATATGGGGTGAGACCGTGGGAATTCAAGCGCGCTCTGGTGCGAGAAGCCGCTTGCTAGCTACTGAACAGTCATGCGCAGGCTGGGAATATTATTGGCTCGGAGTAACCGTTCGGCCTCATTCAATATACTGCTGCTGGTATAGGGGCCAGATTGGACCAGATAGAGGGTTCGGCCAAGCAATTCCTGCTGCTTAACATTGACATCAAGACCTATCAGTCTCTGCCGCTCGTATTCAGTACGAGCTGAATCGAATTGCTTGAATGCACCGGACTGCAGGATGAATCCTGGATCGAAGGTTTCTTCAGTTTCCACCCGAGTAGTTGTCACCGCCACTTCAGCCACTTCAGCCACTTCAGCGGCTTCTTCGGCGAGCCCGGCCTGCTGCGCCGTCAGCTCTACCGGGTTGGCATCTACCGACACTTCGTAGGCGGGCAGCTCGGTATAGAATTCGAGCTGCAGTTCTTCCTCTGCGGGTTCTTCAGCGGCGACTACTGCAGATGGCTGAATTGTGGAGGGAGCGGTATTGCCAGCGCGCTGGTTGATATTCAGCGGTGGGACGTTTCCTGAAAGATAGAAGAGGAAGCAACCGAACACACCCAGCGCCAGTCCTACAATCACTCCTGTGAACAGCAGTGACCAAGCGGGTGGGGTGGCAACGGTTTTTCGCTCTAAGAGCGGTTCCGGCTTAATTTTGGCAAAATCGTGTGTCATGACTCTAGTAAGGCTTCCACAGGCTGTAGCCGTAAATTAAGTTATTGTTTTAAATAGCAATAATTGCTAGAAAGCTTTGCACCACCTCAATTATCGGTTGTCTGCCGGTAAGCTATAGCCGAATCAAGCGACTTTTCTCGGATTTAGGGCGCATTGGTTTTCTCAGAGGCACCCTAGACTAGATCTTGTGGGTCCACATCAATACTGAATCTGACCGATCGTGGCAGCTTCATGTTTTCGAGCTCTGCGCATAGAGAAGAAAGTAGTGCTTGCAGTTTACCGCGCTTATCGGTTTTCAGCAGCAACTGCACACGGTATTTTCCCGCTCGTTTCTCCATAGGTGCAGGAAGTGGGCCCAACTGTTCGATAGGCAAGGAATTATGGGCAGAGAAACGCTGACAAAATTGTGCAATTCCATCAAGGAATTGTAGCGCCTGCTGCATCTCACTCGCCTCGGCTCTGAGCAAGCACAGGTGAGAAAATGGAGGCAACTGCGCGCTCATTCGTTCTTTTAGTTGAATCTCGGAGAATTCAGCGTAGGTTTTATTGGATAAGCTCTGTAGCGTCTCATGGGAAGCATGGCGTGACTGGATTAGAACCTCACCGGGACGGTTGGCTCGCCCCGCTCTGCCAGCGACTTGCACTATGGTTTGGCCCATGTGCTCTTGGCCGCGGAAATCTGCACTGAATAAGCCAGAGTCGGCATCGAGTATGGCGACCAGTGTAATGTTCGGAAAGTGATGTCCTTTCGCGAGCATTTGCGTACCCAGTAGAATGCAGGGCTCGCCCCTATTAATTTCCTCCAACATTTTTTCTAGGCTGTGCTTGCGGCGCGTCGAATCACGATCGATTCGCAGTACGGGTGTGTCCGTAAATTGTTTCTTTAGGAATGTTTCAATGCGCTGTGTACCGATACCCATGGTAGTCAGCTCTTTCGATTGGCAGCTGGGGCATGATTGAGGCAGCCTGGCTGCGGCTCCACAATGGTGGCAACGAATGCTCGGTGGATTAGCATGAACTGTAAACTGCGCATTACAGTTTTCACATTCACAAATCCAGCCGCAAGTTTGGCAATTCAGTACCGGTGCGAAACCCCGTCGGTTGATAAAAACGAGCACTTGATTGCGCTGCGCTATGTGTTTGCGCATTCTATACAGCAATTGTTCTGAGAAACCCTCAAGCATCGCTTCGCTTGAAACATCGATGACTTCCATCGCGGATGATTGATCGATGCCTGTGCGTTGGGTTAGGTGCAGATGAACAAATTTACCACTACGCGCATTGTGCAAACTCTCTAGGCTTGGTGTCGCTGAACCTAGAACGATGCAAATGCCTTCCTGCCGTGCTCTGCTTACTGCGAGGTCTCGTGCTGAGTAGCGAAACCCATCCTGCTGTTTAAACGAGGAATCGTGTTCTTCATCGATGACTATTAAGCCTGGTTTTGCCAGTGGTGTAAAAATGGCGGAGCGCGTGCCAATCACTATGCCAGCACTACCATCTCTCGCCTGCGACCAGGCTGTCATTCTTTCGGTTTCGTTTAAGCCCGAGTGCAGGCTCACCACAGAGCAGCTGAAGCGCTGCTTAAATCTCGCAATGGTCTGCGGAGTTAGACCGATTTCTGGCACTAGTACTAGGCACTGCAGTCCCTTGGACAGCTGCTCTTGCATAATGCGCATATACACTTCGGTTTTGCCGGAGCCAGTGATGCCGTTGAGCAGGAAGCACTTGTACTCACCCAAGGATTTGCTGATTGTGGTTACGGCGATACGCTGCTCTTCGTTCAGCTCAATATCGAAATTTGACTCAGTTTTCAACGGTTCGAAAGGGGCTGCAGCTACCTCGGCTCGAGAATGTTCTTCAACCAAGTTTTTTTGCAGTAGCTGTGCGAGCAGCTGCTTGCTGAATTTGGCTTGTCGTAATTTGGATTCGCTGACTTCTCCTTCGTGGCGAATAAAGCTAAGCAAGGCTTTCTGTTTAACTGCGCGACTTAGTGAATTTTCCTCGGAAGTGGAGGGTTCGCTGGCGGTCCAGAATTTACTACTTCCTCGTAGAGGGATGCCGTTGCGTAGTTTCGCCGGTAGTGCGGCAGCAAAGACTTCGCCTACAGGATGTTGGTAATAATTTGCAGCCCAGAGAAGTAGTTTAAAAACGGCGTCGCTTAGTAGCGGCTCGCTATCTAGCGAAGCAAGGATGGGCTTTAGCTGTTTCTTCTCCAAGGTAGAACTATTGGCGACTGCGACCACGATGCCGATTAGTTGCTGCCGGCCAAATGAAACCCTGACGCGAATTCCGACTTGAGGCTCAGCTAAAGTTTGCGGCGCCCTAGTAGGGAGATAGTCAAAGACTCTGCGCAGAGGAGAGGGTACGGCGACTTGTAAGACCGTGCCTAGGTATTTTGCTTTAGCTTCGACTGACATTTGGGGCTGCTATCTAGTTGATACTGATAACGTCATCCCTGACTTTATCAGTATATCGTGTGCCAAAAGCTGGCGTAAGAATGTCATTTCACTTGCTTTTGGCGCACTCACATCGCCCTTGCCGGGCAATGGTTGCTCTTCCCTGTGCGCGCTTATCGACCAGAAAAATGCATGCAGTTGCAGCTTACTGGTCGAAAATTTAGCGACAGTTGAAGCAAAGTGATTGAAATATATATCGAGATGCATTTTTCAGGGATGACACTATGATGACACTATAAAGTGGCTAGATCGGAATCGCATAGTAAATTCAAAAGGTTTAGCAAACAACACGCGCTTGGAATTTGAGTGCGAGATTGGCTAGCAGCGCAGCTACATGCCTAGGCATGCGAACCCTTCGATACCTTGCGCCGCTATCCTTATAGTTTATACTTCAGCGGTTTTCCGCCTAGCATCAAGCGCGATGGCTAAAGAATTGTTTTAAGGATAAGAAAATGACATCACAGCCCCCGTCAGCAGAATTACTCGCCGCGAGAGAGCAGATCGATGCTATCGATCGGGAGTTGGTTGAGCTGCTAGGTAAGCGTTTCGAGTCCACTCATCAGGTTGGCCTATTGAAGGCAAGCCAGGCGCTAGAGCCCGTTGACGCCACTCGCGAGGCCGAGAAGCTAGCCGAGTTGAGCTCACTTTGTGAACAGCACAATCTGAATCCTGCGCTGGTTACAGAACTGTTCAGCAAGATCATGGCAGAGGCCGTGAAAAATCATCGCCAGTTGCGTGAATAGCGCTCTACGCACTATCTAATTTAGCCATTTATCACCCCCACCCTTCTCTTTGGGTGAGTTACTTGCGTCTTTTTCCTTCTCTGTTAGAATGCACGCCCCCAGATGAGTACGCCGTACAATGCAGGCGAATCTGGGTGAAAAGCAGATGTGGTGCAGCAGCGAACAATCGACTGCCGTGGCGACATCAACTGAGAGGAAATACCATGAAACCCGGAATTCACCCAAAATACGAAGCCATGAAAGCTACTTGTAGCTGTGGCAATGTAATTGAAACCAAGTCCACTATGGGCAAAGACATTCTTATTGAAGTATGTTCTGAGTGTCACCCGTTCTATACGGGCAAGCAGAAGGTATTGGACGCCGGTGGTCGAGTAGATCGATTTAAGAAGCGATTTGGTGCTAGGCGCGTTTAAGCCTCTTAGGTGTAAACCCGCTGTACCAAAGATGGCCTAGAAGATCGTTTCGGTAGAAAGCTCCTCGCTTTCTTCGTCCGCAGGATCAATGTTTGGCATCAACGCACCGCTAGTTGTCGGTGCGTTTTCCGTTCTGAAATACTCAAATATCGTATCAGGCTCGCCTGGCGTAGCGGGTGCTCCCGTTGTCTTGTTGATGAGGCGATCTTCGATTCCATCAGGGCGCTTCATGGTGTTCTCAGGCATGCCCTCGAGGGCAACTTTCATGAAGTCGATCCAAATGGGTACGGCAACCGTTGCGCCTTGCTCTCTCTCTCCCAGTGGTTCTGGCTGATCGAAACCGACAAATACTGTGGTGGCGATGTCTCTATTGAATCCCGAGAACCAGAGTTCCTGCGGTCCATTCGTAGTGCCAGTCTTGCCCATGAGGTCGCCGCGGCCTATTTCCCGGTTTACCCTCGCTCCACTGCCCTCTTCAATGACGGAGCGCAGCATAGAGTTCAGAATAAACGCGACCTGCGGGTCTATGATCGGTGGTGCTGGAATTATTTCTGCTGCGGCATCATTTATCAATGCTTGGCAGTTTTCACAGACTGTAATCGGCGTTGCTTTATAGACAATTCCGTCAGCTAAGTTAGATATTTCCTTGATAAACCAGGGCTCGACTTTGTAGCCACCGTTAGCTATTGCGGAGTAGGCAGTAACGATTTCGAGAGGCTGAACGTCCTGGCTGCCAAGCGCTACGGTAAGATCATTGCGTGGGAAATTCTGCGTTTGAAAACCAAACTTAGCTGCGAACGCGAGCACTTTGTCATCGCCGACCTGGTCGTACAAGCGCACCGCGGGTACGTTTCGTGATTCCTTCAGGGCGTAGCGTAGGGTGATAGGGCCCAGGAAATTGTTTTCATAGTTGTTCGGTCGATAGTCGCCCCGAGAAATGGGTGCGTCGTTGATAGTTGTTGCCGCCGAATAGCCCTCTTCTAGCGCGGCGCCGTACAGGAAAGGCTTGAAGTTTGAGCCTGGCGGTCTAGGGGTGATGACACGGTTTACCTGACTGCGCCTGAAATCATAGCCTCCGACCAAAGCGATGATTTCCCCATTGCTAGGAGACATGGAGACGAGTGCACCCTGAATTTCTGGTACTTGTCCGAGCTGCCATTCGCCGTTTACGTTCCTAAGGCGAATCAGGTCACCTGTTTGAACCACGTCGCTCGCCATTTGTGGAGGTGGCCAAGCATCGTTCCTGGAGTTAAATCTATTGGCCCAACTAATGCCATCCCATTCGACCTTCGCTATTTCTCCAGACTTTAGAACTGCTTCGAAGCTTAGGGCATCTAGAGACGTGACGATTGCGGGTTGCTGATTCCCAAACACCGGCACTGGCTGTAGTTCTTCTATCCAGGCTTGTTGCGCATCACCGCTGAGATCTGCATAGAGTTCCTGTGGGTAGTTGGCGGTTGCGCCTCGATAGCCGTGACGCTTGTCGTAGTAATTCTCCAGGCCATCAACTAGCGCCCGATTGGCAACGAGCTGTTTATCGCCGTCGATAGTCGTTATTACTTCGAAGCCCTGGCTGTAAGCCTTTTCCCCATGCTCCTTAAATAATTGCTGGCGAACCATTTCAGCTACATACGGTGCCGATACTTCGATATCGCGATTGCGACGTCGAGCAGTGATTGGCGAGCGATCTGCATCTGCAAATTCTCCTTGATTGATCATTCCCTGATTGAGCATATTCGCGAGCCTGACTCGGCGGCGTTCGATCGCTCGGCTTGGGTTACTTAAAGGGTTGCAGGCAGAGGGGCAGGGCAGCAATGAAACCATCATGGCGGCTTGGGCTAGCGAAAGCTCGTTAACTTCTTTGCCATAATAGACATAAGCGGCAGCACCAATGCCATCGGCACCTGTGCCGAAGTAGGCGGTATTTAGATACAGCGTTAGTATTTCTTCTTTAGTGAGCTCTCTTTCAATCTGCAGGGCAAAGGGAATTGATTTGATCTTTCGAAGGTAGACTTTGTCACTGTCGAATGAAAGGTTATTCGTAAGCTGCATGGTAATGGTACTGCCGCCGCCTAGATTTACCCCGCGAATAATGCCGTAAAATCCGCGCGCCAAGCTCTGCAGGTCGACGCCGGGATGAGAGTAGAAGCGCAAGTCTTCCGTCGCTATGAGTGCATCTGTAAGTAGGGGGGGAATGTCTCCGTAATCTACGGGATCTCGTCGGTTTCCGATCTCGTCGATTAGGCGTCTGTCGGAGGTATAGATTCGCAGCGGTGTTTCAAGCTGAACGTTGCGGTAGGTTTCTGCGGCTGGAAGTAACGGTGCTAGATAGAGATAGGCTGCTGAGGCGACCATCACTGCGCCAGCCATCCCAGCCGTCGCTATTGTGGCTGTCCATTTGAGAATTTTCTGAATCTTTATCTGCACTGGTAACTTGAGTCTCGAAGATTAGCTGCCTGCTTTGAAGGGTTTTCCATTTAATGTGGGAAGAAACGAGTACTGAGCCACATAATTGACCCCAGCGGCTTGATGCGGGGCTTCAAGCGAACTAATTATACACTCGGCATCCAATAATACCTTGTTATTCTGGGACTTAATGCCGCCCTCTGCTTACATGCAGCGAATACGTTGAAGGTTGCGGGCTTTCTAGAAAAGAATTTTGGAGAAGGCTGCCTAGCAAGTTTGCTTAAATATTGCTCACTTTTAAAGTGGGCGTGACAATTGCCTACAATTCGATTCGGTAGCGCTAGAAGCCGCTGGCAATGTGCGATTCGAAAGATTGCTCAGGAGTACAAACGTGATCTGATTCAAAGAATTCTGTACAGGCTTACTGCATTATTCAATGGTAAAGTTGTTTGTTCTGAAAGTCTGATAATCAATTGATAACTATAAAAAATTTATTGTCGGCCGATACTGAAATCTGGGACATTGAAATTTGCAGATGGTTCAGTTAAGTTTTTGTTATCATTAGCAATATTTTTTAGGGCTAAGGTGGAGTTGGTCCATCGGTTCGAAGTAATAAGGGGCAGGATAGTCGCCTTATTCTAGAAAGTTGGTCGAAAGCAGAAGGTTTTAGGGGTTTTAAGTGCTTGAAAAACTTAAAAATTTAGGAAATTTTGGCAAGAAAGCCAGCACGATGCTGGGGGTCGATATTAGTACGACCGCGGTCAAAATTTTGCAGCTAAGCTCAAGTGGCAATAGTTACAAGGTGGAAAATTATATTATCCGACCTCTGCCGGCTAATTCTGTTGTTGAAAAAAATATCAGTGACATCGATGCCGTAGGCGATTGTATCGCCCAGGCCATTAGCATCTTGAAGCCCTCGCTTAAAGACGCGGCGGTAGCTGTGGCCGGCTCTGCCGTAATTACAAAGACCATAGAGATGAATGCCGCCCTTTCCGATACGGAGATGGAGAATCAGATTGTTGTGGAAGCTGATCAGTATATTCCCTATCCACTCGATGAAGTCTCTATCGACTTCGAGCGCCAGGGATTATCCGAGCGTAGCCCGGATATGGTTGAAGTCCTATTAGCGGCTTGCCGCCGAGAGAATGTTGATGCGCGAGTCACTGCGCTGGAACTTGGTGGCCTCACGGCAAAGGTAGTTGATATAGAAGCCTATGCGATAGAGCGGGCGTATACACTGCTGGCAGAGCAAATCGGCTCTGAAGATGAGCAAACCGTTGCGATTATCGACATCGGTTCGATGATGACCACATTAAATGTAATCCTCGCTGGCAAGACCATTTATACAAGAGAGCAGATGTTTGGTGGCAATCAATTGTCAGAAGAGGTGCAGCGGCGATTTGGGTTAAGCGCGGCTGAAGCAGAAAGTGCAATGAAGCGAGGCGGCTTACCTGAAGAATATGAATTCGAGATTCTAGCTCCCTTCAAGGAAGCAGTTACGCAGCAAATCAGTCAGACGTTGCAGTTCTTTTTCTCATCCAGTCACTACAATGAAGTAGATTATGTTTTGTTGGCGGGCGGAGTTGCTGCGATCGAAGGGTTGTCTGACATCGTGCAGGAAAGCCTATCTACCCCGGTGCAAGTTGCGAATCCATTCGCGAATTTGGTCATTGGTTCGAAAATAAACAAGACGATGTTGAAGAATGATGCCCCCTCGCTCTTGATTGCCTGTGGGTTGGCGATGGGAGGCGAATACTAATGGCCCATATTAACTTACTGCCATGGCGCGAACGGTTACGCGAAGAACGTAAGAGAGAATTCTTTACCATTCTCGTTGGTGTCGTGATCATCTCCGCAGGTGTTCTGTTTCTGGTAGATCGCTATTTCAATGGTGAGATCGATGTACAAATGTCTCGCAATGACTTCCTTCGTGCGGAAATTGTGGTTCTCGATGGGCGAGTAACGGAAATCAATCAGTTGCGGCAGCAGAAAGAAGATATTCGTTCACGCATGAATGTGATTACCAATCTGCAGGGTACGCGCCCAGTTATTGTCAGAATCTTTGATGAACTAGTTAATACTCTGCCTGATGGCGTTTACTACGAGAGCCTCGTTCGAGTTGATAATACGATCTCGATTGAAGGCATTGCTGAGTCGTATGCGAAAATCACGGAGCTATTGCGAAGGCTCGATGATTCCGAATGGTTTCAAGAATCTGATCTAGATGATATTTCAGCGGTGGATACTAGCAACGAGTCTTTAAGCGAGGCGTTCACTTTTACCCTCAGTCTTTCTCTTCAGTTAGTTTCGCAACAGGAAGAGGTGTAAAGCAGATGTCGCTGATCAAGAATATAATAAACGATTTACGAAGCTTTGATTGGAACGATCTTCAAGACGTCGACACGATTGGTATCTGGCCTGCGCCAGTAAAGGTCATCATCACTCTAAGTATTATTATGGGGTGTTTGGCTGGTGGTTATTTCTTACATATTCAAAACCTTCAGGCAGAACTTCAGGATGTTGCCGGCGAAGAAGGAAATTTGCGTATCGAATTTGAACAGAAGGCATTTCTCGCCGCAAATCTCGAAGAGTATCGGGCACAGACGGTGCAGATGGAAGAGTCGTTTACTGAGCTACTTCGTCAGCTGCCTTCGGTTACCGAGGTTCCTGGGCTGGTTGATGATGTTACGCAAACCGGTGTGGGTAGTGGATTAGAATTCTCGAAGTTGGATTTGCCGGCAGAAGAGATTCAAGAGTTCTATATCGAAATACCGATCAACTTGAATGTTGTTGGCGACTTTCACGATTTCGGTACCTTCGTGAGTGGTGTTGCCAGCTTGGACCGGATCGTAACTTTGCATGATTTTTCTATATCGGCGCGTGCCGATTCGTTTCTCGATATGAGTATCGTGGCCAGAACCTATCGCTATAAAGATGTTGATGAGGTTGTTCAATAGATGAGTGTGCTTGACCGACAGTCTCGGAATATTTTCGGCGCATGCGCGAGTTTATTAATCGCTGCTTGTTCGCCCGTTAATAATTTTACAGATCTGGAAGCGTTTGTGAACGACGTGAACTCACGTCCAAGTGCGCCTGTTGAGCCCGTGCCAGAATTCGTACCTTACGAGGGGTTCATTTACGGAGCGGCATCTTCTCGAAGCCCATTCGATATTCCAGTAATAATCGACAATGAGAGTGGTGTAGTGCTGCGTCAGGATGTGGAGCCGGATTTTGAGCGCATTTCAGAACTCTTGGAGAACCAATCTCTTAGTGAGCTAGCAATGGTCGGCAGAATTACTAGTACCGCTGGCATTTTTGAGGCGCTTATCGAAGACGGATTTGGTGAGGTGCATCGGGTTGGAGTCGGCGATTACATGGGGCGGAACTACGGCCGTATTGAAGAAATTTCAGACATGCAGCTGAATATGATTGAAATAGTTCCCAGTGGAAACGGTGGCTGGGTAGAAAGACCACAAACTCTCACGTTGCAGTAGATTCGTGAGCTGAGGTTATTAGTATGTGTAACAAGAATGGAATACTAAAAAATCATTTGCCTAAGACTATTAAAGGCAGAATGAAAAGAATAGGCATGGTTAGCTTGCTTAGACGTAGCGTGCTTGGCTTGTTGGCAGTGATACTGTCGGCGGCTTCTCTGGCGCAGGAATCTGTGACGTTAGAGAGCATTGGCTTTGCTAACCTGCCAGGGGATAGCATCGAGATTCGGCTAACGTTTGATTCTGCACCGCCCGAGCCATCTGGATTTGTATTGGACAATCCTGCGCGTATTTCACTAGATTTGTTAGGTGTAAGTAGTGGTTTGTCGCAGCAGCGTTTCAATATTGATTCAAACAATGCTCAGAGCGTTATGGTGCTGGACGATGGAAACAGAACGCGACTAGTTGTGAATCTGGATCAGCTGGTAAGTTATGAAACGCAATTAGTTGGAAATCAATTAACCATTCAAGTGGGTAACGATGCGCAGGCAGGTGGCGTTACTGTGGCTGGGCGTGTCGCGGCAGGGATTGCCGGCACCATAAACAATGCAATTACGGATGTCTCCTTTAGGCGCGGCGACGATGAAGAAGGTCAGATCATCATCGATCTTTCCAGCGATCAAGTTATCGGCAGTGTGGAACAAGTGGGAGCCCGTGTGTATGTGGAATTTAGCGACACCTCGGTTCCTGACGATTTAAACAGGCGCCTCGATGTAAGTGACTTTGCGACCGTAGTCTCTACGGTAGATGTGTTAGGTCAGGCAAATCGGGCAACCATAGTCATCGATGTGGATGGCGCTTATGAGTACGTTGCTTTCCAAAGCGGAAGTCAATATACGGTAAGTGTAAGACCGCCGATTACAGATATCACGAGCGGCGGCGCAACATCGGCCTACACTGGCGAGATAAGTAGTCTTTCTTTTCAGGACATTTCTATTCGATCAGTTTTGCAAATACTTGCAGATGTCTATGATTTTAGTCTCGTTGCAGGTGATGCTGTCTCGGGCAATATCACTATCGTTCTAGACAATGTGCCCTGGGATCAGGCTCTAGAGTTAGTGCTGCGAACTCAGAATCTCGGTAGCCGACTAGAAGGCAATGTATTGTATGTGGCACCTGCCAACGAAATTGCCGCACAGGAGCAGCTGGAGCTTGAGGCAGTTCAACAGGCGCAGGCATTGGCCCCGCTATTTACCGAGTTCATGCAAGTCAACTACGCAGATGCAACCGATATTATGGCATTGCTTACTGGCGAAAACTCCGGCTCAACAGATGCTGCCGCTTCAGGCGGAGCGACTGGCCTTGTTGCCGCGCCTACAGGGGGTATTTTGTCATCGAGAGGAACGGCAACAGTTGATGCCCGCACAAACATGATCATAGTGCGCGACATCGAAGAAAAGTTGGAAGAAGTGCGCGCTATGATGTCTCGGCTCGATGTCCCTGTTAGGCAGGTGTTGATCGAAGCAAGGATTGTTAACGTTTCCACAAGCTTCGGTCGCGATCTTGGTATCCGATGGGGCGGTGCTGGCAGCTTGACCGGTACCGGAGACAATTTTCGATACGGTGGCTCACGGGCGGCGGTTGGAGAGCAAGGCAATGGCAGAGTTGCGCAGGAAGTTGCCCTGCAAAATGCGTTAATCGCTGGAGAGACTGCATTAGGACAAGCGTTGCAGGACGGTACTGACCCAAGTCTGATTCAATCGCTCATCAACCAAGCGATCGCAGGCGTGCCTATTCCCGGTATATTTACGACCTTTCCCGATGCTCTGGCCGTAGACTTGGGTGTAGCGTCCTCGGAAGCAACTTCGTTTTCTATTGGTTATACCGGTAACAGTGCTCTCATCGAGCTTGAGTTGTCGGCGCTTGAGAGCAGTGGTAACGGCGAGGTTATTGCCCGACCGAAGGTGACTACTCAGGACAAGGTAGAAGCGGTAATTCAATCTGGTGTGAGAATACCTTATCAATCGCAGGCGGGCGGAACCGCAGGTGGTTCGACTACAGAATTTGAAGAAGCGGTACTGTCTTTAACTGTAACACCGCAAATTACGCCAGATGGCCGTATTAACATGGAGCTGGATATCCGGCAGGATTCTGTGGCCGCGGGCTCTGGTGCTATACCAGCAATCAATACCAACCAAGTTATTACGAGTGCGCTGGTGAGCGACGGTGAGACCATCGTGTTAGGTGGCGTTTTTCGAGAAGAATCGACTACGACGGAAACCAAGACTCCTATACTTGGTGACCTTCCCTATATTGGTCGAATGTTTAAGCGTGTCGCGCATGCGAGTCGCCGGACTGAGTTGCTGATCTTTATCACGCCGAAGATCATCACTGAGATTAACGTTAGATAAGAGTGCTTTTCGCAGTCGAACTTGCTTCGGTAATTTGACTGCGAAATTAGGGTTCGGGTCCCTCTGTACAATTCCTGCCTAGACCAATCGTAATCATTTGACGTTTACCGTGCATAGGCGATTCTGTCTCGGTAGTTTCCGTGCCACCGAGTTAACCTAATAACGAACAAGCTGTAGTCTGAGTGTGTAGTGTATGAGCTATTCTGGAAATGTATTCCTTGTTGGGCCGATGGGCGTTGGTAAGACTACTATCGGGCGCGTACTTGCCGATTCGTTGGGCCTGGATTTTTTTGACTCCGACCGCGAAATAGAAGCATCTACTGGTGCCGATATACCTTGGATTTTCGATGTAGAAGGCGAGAGTGGATTTCGAATTCGTGAAACGCGGATGATTGAACTACTTACTCAGAACAAGAATATTGTGCTTGCGACCGGTGGCGGTGCAGTCATCTCGGCGGAGAACCGTGAATGGCTGAAGGCGAGAGGTGTCGTAGTCTATTTGCGCGCACCTATAAGTCAGCAGGTCGAGAGGACGAGYCGCGATAAAACAAGACCRCTKYTGCAAACGCCCAATCCYGAGCAGAAAATTCGCGAGTTGATGGAAATCCGAGAGCCGCTTTATCAAGAAGTTGCTGACATGGTTGTGGATACTTATCGAASAAATCCGAAGACGGTTAGTCAGGAAATYTGTAAGCGGTTAAARCCTGAGTTGGGCGGTTCGCAAGCAGAGTAATTTCCGCAGAGAGCCGTTAATTAAAATCTGGAATAGAGAACAATGATTACTGTAGACGTTGAACTGGGTGAAAGATCCTATCCAATCTTCATTGGCCAGGGCTTACTCAACAAGGCAGAGCTTGTAGCGCCGTACCTAGGAAAGGGTAGRGTAGTTATCATCAGYAATGAYGTGGTTGCGCCTCTTTATATGRAAAA
Organism: Gammaproteobacteria bacterium; assembly: GCA_016762995.1. Classification (GTDB taxonomy): domain Bacteria; phylum Pseudomonadota; class Gammaproteobacteria; order Pseudomonadales; family Pseudohongiellaceae; genus UBA9145. The sequence continues at coordinate 20,229 of JAESUT010000140.1, forward strand.
GGCGAGACAGCTATTTGCGCAGCAAGAYGTGGCGGAGATCGTTCTTCCTGACGGCGAGGTACATAAGGATCTCGATGCTATAAGCCATATTTACAACATACTACTTGCCGGTAAATACGACCGTAATACCCTATTAGTTGCACTAGGCGGCGGCGTTGTGGGCGACATCACCGGGTTTGCAGCTGCCACCTACCTGCGAGGAATTGACTTCATTCAAATTCCTACAACATTGCTGGCACAGGTGGATTCGTCAGTAGGGGGGAAGACCGGAGTGAACCATCCTCTGGGTAAGAATATGATAGGCGCGTTTTATCAGCCTCGATGTGTGCTGGCTGATATCGATGTATTAAGCACTCTGCCGCAGCGCGAAGTTAAAGCGGGCCTCGCAGAGGTGCTTAAATATGGGCTCGTCTATGACGCCGAGTTTTTTGATTGGCTTGCGGCAAACAGCCGCGGCATTGGCGAGTCTGATTCGGCATTGTTGTCGCAGACAATTAGAACTTGTTGCGAGATTAAGGCCGAAATTGTGGCGATGGACGAAAAAGAATCGGGTGTTCGTGCGCTTCTTAATCTTGGTCACACTTTTGGTCATGCAATAGAAMCCGCTAGTGGCTATGGCAATTGGCTGCATGGCGAGACCGTAGCGATGGGCATTGTCWTGGCGGCGGATCTGTCACACAAACTGGGTTGGATAGACCTTCGTGTTGCGCAGCGGATTCGTACAGTCTTAGAAATAARTTATGGTATGCCCGTGCTTCCTCCTGCCGATATATCAGTAGAGCAATATTTGGATTTAATGTTGTCAGACAAAAAGGCGGAATCGGGCNAAATCAGGTTTGTATTGCTGAAAGCCATAGGTRAAGGCGTAGTCGATGGAGATATCAAGCCATCGTTACTCGAGAGCACTTTAACCGCTGGCGATAATCTCTGTAGGTAAGCGGATAAGCGGCATAGATAACTATGAATACATATACTCAGTGGCTAAATCTTGATTTCGACCCGTTCGCRCCTAGCACCACGAGCCGCGATTTTTATTGCAGTGGTAACCGTCAAGATTTACTTGATCAAATCGTAGAATTTTCTCTCTATRGCAACGCCATGATAGCCGTTACTGGGCCCTTGGGTGCTGGCAAGACTACCCTCGCTACAAATTTCTGTGGTCGATTTGCTGACGAAGCCGTGTGTGTAAAGATAGCTGCCACCTTGTTCATGAATCAAAATCAATTTCTTGAGATATTACAGGATGCTCTGGAATTCACGCCCGCGGATAACTCAGATACTACTGCGGCAATAGAACAGATCTGCCGCTACGCAGCGGAACTCGATCTGGAAGCACGTTCGCTGATATTGATAATTGATGATGCGCATGAACTCAGTGCCGAAGTGCTGCAGTTGCTTACGAAACTGTTAGAGATGTGTGTCGATTCGAGTATCCATGCATTGTTGTTTGGTGAAAACCAGCTGGATAGCCTACTGCAGAGCACGCTCACGGAAGCGGCGCAGGAGCGCCTAGCGGTTTTCCCGCTGGATGGTTTTGCCAGTGAAGAGACTCAAGAATATATTCGCTTCAAGTTAGCGACAGCCAGATACACAAAAGAATTGCCAATAGACGGTGGTACCGTTGGTGCCATCCATAATTCATCGCAGGGCATGCCCGGCGCGATCAATAGATTGATAGTGGACGCCCTAAATGCAGCTGCGTCTGCCAGTGAAACCGATGAATTTTTAGGTGTCGCGCCAGTCACTAGCGGCAATGTAATCGAACAAATTGGAGAGTACGAAGGAATTGAAGCCCTAGAGGGCTCTGATCGAAATGAGAACGTGAGAGGCGCTCTAGAACAAACTTGGATAGCCAGCATTCAACCCAGATATTGGGCGGTCGCCGCTACATTGGTTGTGTTACTAACAGGTACTCTGCTTTTTTGGGATACAAGTCCGAGTGAGAGTGAGTCGACACCTATTTCTGTCGCGGTGATCCCAGGAATTACGCAAGCTATCGAAGTCGAGTCGGTAACTGAGGTGGCTGCTGCCCTGCCTACGCAAATGACTGTTGATGCAGCGGTTATTGCAGAGACTGAGGAATTGGCGGCGGGTGAAGCTGTGGATTTAGACGAATCAGCAGCCGCAACTTCAGCAGCCGCAACTACAGAAGAAAAGACCGTAGCCGTGGAAGCAGTTGCTGCAGCGAACAGTAGTGTTGAGATCAACGATCCTGAATTAGCGGCCTCTACTGAGGTGCTAGATTCGATTGTTGAGGTTGCTGTAGTTCAGGAAGCAGCGGTGGCAGTAGTTAATGAAACAGCGGTAATGAGAGCCACATCGCCATTTGTGGAGCAGTTGCTTCAGGCCTCTCCGGGGAATTATGCCGTGCAGCTTTTAGCCTCTCACTCGGAGGCGAATATCAACGGATTTGTCGCGCAATTGGGTGGTGATCATTCTGCCGGCTATTTCGAAACACGCTACCGAGGTAAGCCGTGGTTCGTAGCTGTGCTCGCGGCCTTTGATGACAGGGACAAGGCCACTCGTGCAATCGCCTCTCTCCCAGCTGAGCTGCGCTCCAATGAACCATGGATTCGATCAATGGTTGGAATTCAAACTGACATCCGAGAGCTATTAGGCTCTAAGCTCGTATCGGTAAAGTAGCCAGTACACCACCCCCCTTTTTTTCCTTGTGCGCTAGCTCGAGAGGCAGTTTAGCTTAGTGTCTCGATTGTGAATAAGTGCGGCTCGTGTAAAATTGTCTCCTTTTTCGGGCTCTAACAATCCAATGCTGTTTCCAACTCGGCTTCGGAGCGCGGATGTCCTTACCTCTATGAGAAAGCGAGTACGCTGTGACTTTAAAGAATGACCGACTATTGAGAGCCCTACTAGGTGAAACGGTAGATGTTACCCCCGTATGGATGATGCGACAGGCAGGCCGTTACCTACCGGAGTACCGTGCTACTCGCAAACAGGCAGGCGATTTCCTGACGGTGTGTAAAACGCCAGAGTTAGCATGTGAGGTCACCATGCAGCCACTGAGACGCTACGCCTTCGATGCAGCCATCTTATTTTCAGACATACTTACGATTCCCGATGCGCTTGGGCAAGGCTTGTATTTTTCTGAAGGTGAGGGGCCAAAGTTCCGCAAAGTGATTCGATCGGCGGCGGATGTTGAGCAACTGCCTGAAGTCGATATTGCGGACGAGCTGTCCTACGTAACAGATGCTGTGTCGGTAATTCGCAAAGAATTGAATGGAGCGGTGCCACTGATCGGGTTTTCTGGCAGCCCTTGGACCCTTGCAACTTATATGATTGAGGGAGGAAGCAGTAAGGACTTCCGCATCGCCAAACAGTTCATGTATGACAATCCTGAAGCCATGCACCTGTTGTTAGAAAAATTGGCAGACTCCGTTACTGACTACTTGAATGCGCAGATTCGTGCGGGCGCGCAAGCCGTGCAGATATTCGATACTTGGGGTGGAATTCTAAGCGGCAACGCCTATCGAGAATTTTCCCTTAACTACATGACGAAGATCGTGAGCAAGCTGCAGAAAGAAAATGAGGGCAGGCGCGTTCCCGTTATCATTTTCACAAAGAATGGTGGGCAGTGGCTTGAATCGATTGCTGATTCAGGCTGTGATGCAATCGGCTTGGACTGGACAACAGAAATTGGCGATGCGCGATCCAGAGTTGGGGGCCGGGTTGCCTTGCAGGGCAATATGGATCCCACTATCCTTTATGCATCTCCCAAAGTTATTCGCGAAGAAGTGGCAACCATTTTGAAGAGCTTTGGTTCTGGCGAGGGTCATGTATTCAATCTAGGTCATGGAATCACTCCGGAGGTAAATCCGGATCATGTCTCCCATTTCGTTGAGGCGGTCCATGAGTACTCTGAGCAATATCACCGATAGTCATTCAGTTACGGTAACGGTCAGCCTGGGTTCGAACCTGCCCTATTTGAATTGTTCTCCGAGAGAAGTTGTGCTTGGTGCGATGGAGAGCCTGCGACTTATTAGCATTGAGTCACAAGCCTCCTCTTTGTATCGCAGCGAGCCAATCGGTTGTCCCTCCGGTACCGGCGATTTCATCAATGCAGTTATGGTCCTGCGCTTAGCCTCGATGACTTCTGCCCGCGAACTGTTGGTTATTTTGCAGAGCATTGAGGCTGATTTTGGCCGTCAACGTGGCACCGTGCAGAATCAAGCTCGCACCCTAGATCTCGACATTATTTCTTATGAAAATCAAGAGCTTGAAAGCAGGGACTTGATATTGCCGCATCCCAGGGCTATTGAGAGGCGGTTTGTGTTAATGCCGCTGGCGGAAATTTGTCCAGGAATGGTCTTTCCAGGGCAATCGGCAAGCATTGCCCAACTTCTAGCTGCACTACCATGCATCGAGAATGTGCAATTGCTAGCTTAGTTGTTCATAACCCACTGATATAAAATAAAAACTTCAAGAATGCGTCGTTTCAAGGCGCTCATATCGCCGGCGATAACCAGCAGTCTTGGGCTATAAATCAATACTCATAACCCATTGATGGTGCTAAAATTCCGAAGTTACTTGAGCTTCATACAAGTATAGATTATTGAAAAAGATTGAGGATAATGAAAATTAACCATCCACAGAATGCGCCGGTGATATTATCACTGCTACTCGGAATAGCCTTTATTGGCTCGTCCGCTATGGCTCAGGATGGTTATTCCTTTATCAATGAGCCTGTAAGCAACTCCTCGAGCAGCGCCATTTTTCGCATAGCGCCCAGTTCTATACTGAACGAGCAGGCGCCACTGTTGAGTATCGTCAGAAGTGTTGAGCAGAAAGACTTCCAAGGCGCTGTTGTAGACGATGCCTTGAGTTTCAATCTGGGTATGCAGGTTGAGCCAATAGCGGGCTTGAGTGTTAGTGCAGATGCTTGGAGCATGCAGATTGATGAGGCGCCGGCTAACGGCACTAATTCTAATTGGCAGGGAGGCTTATCGAACCTCTATATTGACGACTCGACAATTACCGAATTCAACATAGACAATCCGCTTTTAGGGTCCAACGTCGAATCAAACGGTTTTGATCTGGGCGCGTCCTATGTATGGGATACGAATCGCTTTGGTCAGTTTACTCTCCGCTCTACGACTACCTATGTTGAAGAATTCGAGAACAATGGCGCGCTCCTAGGCTTCGCCGCTTCCGAAATGGAAGAAAGGCTTGTTAGTCCAGAACTGCAGAGTAGTCTGATGCTCTCTTGGCAATTTGGGAATCACACGGCCAGTGCTATTACTAATTACTTCGATTCATTTAAAGATATTAGTGAATTGAACATGGAAGAAATAAACGAGTTAGTCGATAACATCACTACCTTCGATCTTGAGTACGGCTACAGCGTGAAGACCGGTTTGCATGACCGGGCAATAATTTCGTTCGGTATTCGCAATATTTTCGATGAGAAGACTGCGCAGATTCTAAATTCTACTACGCGCATTCTGGATCAGAATGGACGAGTGGCTTATGGCTCCATTAAGTATCAGTTCTAGATACAATCATCCTCCCGCTTTTTCTCTTAACGCAGTATTGGGTTTTAGTTAGTTGTTTCTTGATTCTGGCTGATTAGACTTCTTCATTTTTTCTCAAAACGCCTTAGCTAGGTACAAGGTTGACTAGAGAGTTCTCTTAATTTTGGCTGATTAGATTTTTCATCTCTAGCCAAAATGCCTTAGCTGAGTGCAAGTTCCTTAGAGAGTTCTCTTAATTCTGGCTGATTAGACTTTTCATCTTTTCTYAAAACGCCTTAGCTAAGTACAACGTGATTAGAGGGTTCTAGTTCTAGTTCTTGCAAGACACCAYACGTCAATCCGGCAGTCTTGCTGCTCTCGCAGCATTTTCGATATGGCCTGGGTTGTAGCCATGGTCGTCACGACATCATCGATTAGTGCTATGTGTGTCACGCCTGAAAGGCGATCCCGTTTGCTCACCGTAAATGCTCTGCGCAAGTTTGCCTTTCTGGCAGCGGCCGAAGCCATAGAAGTYTGGGGCTCAGTATTTCGAATTTTTCTGAGTGCGCTGTGGGAGGTTGAGACTCCGCAGTACTCGGTGAGGACATTACATATCTCACTCGCTTGGTTAAATCCTCGCGAGTCTAGCCGGCTCTTGTACAGAGGAACGGGTAGAAGCAGTTCAGGCTTGGCCATCCCAGTGTAGTGAGCATTAAATGCACTCGCCAAGACCCTCGAGAGGGAATAGCCAACATCAAAGCGAGCTGAGAACTTGAAATCGGCAACCAATTTATCAATTGGTGAAACATAGGGAAATACGGCGATGCAGGAATTGAAGTTCGGTGGAGAGAGTTGGCAGCTAGCGCAGCAGGATTCCTTAGCCAGTCCGCCGTTTAGTTCGATGCCACAGCATCGGCAGCAATCGCCGAATTTTGGTAGTTCGCGCCCACAGTCATTGCAGATACTGTAGTCTGCATCTGCCGTCAACCCGCAAACGATGCAGGTTCTTGGAAGGGCGCAGCGGATCGATTGCATTAGCTCATAAAACATTAGAAGAACTCTCTAGGGAACCTTGTATCTAGATAAGGCGTTTTGGCAAGAGATGAAGAATTCGACTCAGCTAGAATTAAGAAAGAACCCTCTAGTCAGAACCCTCTCCTCAGCTTGTACTCAGCTAAGGCATTTTGGCTAGAGATGAAGAATTCGACTCAGCCAGAATTAAGAGAACTCTCTAGTCAACTGCGCATCTAGCTAAGGCGTTTTAAGAAAAAATGAAAAATCTAATCAGCCTAAATTAAGAGAACTCTCTAAGGAACTTGCACTCAGCCAAGG
>JAESUT010000066.1 GCA_016762995.1 Gammaproteobacteria bacterium
GCGCAAGCTGGCGTAATTAATGACTTTTCGGCTTATCTCTGCTTGTAGATTTTGCTAGAATCCGAGCCCCGCCAGACTCTATGGCCCACACGTCAGGCATCTCTGGATGCCTAGGTTTAACTTTCATCAGGACTCCAGCATGACTGCCCAAACGCATACCCGTCATATCAGTTTGCTCGATACAACACTGCGAGATGGCGAACAAACTCAGGGTGTTTCTTTTTCTGTAAATGAGAAAGTGAACATTGCCCGTGCACTTCTGCAATCCCTGAAGGTGGATCGCATTGAAGTTGCTTCTGCGTGTGTGTCAGAGGGTGAAAAGGTTGCCGTGTCACAGATTACCGCGTGGGCCGATTCGGTTGGCAAGCTTGATCGTGTCGAGGTGTTGGGGTTCGTCGATCATAAGCGCAGCGTGGACTGGATTGCGAGTGCTGGCGGAAAGGTTATCAACCTTCTCGCGAAGGGCAGTGAGAAACACTGCCGCGAGCAATTAGGCAAGACGCTTGAGGAGCACGTAGCGGATATTCAGAAAACTGCTAGTTATGCGAAAAGTCAGGGCCTGCGCGTCAATATGTATTTGGAAGACTGGTCCAATGGCTATGCGAATAGCAAAGACTATGTGATGGGGCTAGTAGAAGGCACAAAGCAATGCGGGATAGGCCACTATTTGCTGCCAGATACCCTCGGTGTGCTGTCGCCTGACGAGGTAACCGCCTCCCTGCGAGACATGATCGAGAGCTTTCCCGAATTGGAATTCGATTTTCATCCGCATAACGACTACGGCCTAGCTACCGCGAATGTATTGGCCGCAGTGGATGCGGGGATCAATACCATTCACTGCACCATAAATTGCTTGGGCGAGCGCGCTGGAAACGCTTCGCTTGCCGAAGTGGCCGTTGTGTTGAAAGACAAGATGGGCATGGAGTTATCCATAGATGAGACCCGGATCGGTTTACTTAGCCGTATGGTCGAAAATTTCTCTGGCAAATGGATCGCCGCGAACACGCCTGTAGTAGGGGCTGACGTATTTACTCAGACAGCGGGTATTCACGCCGACGGCGACCTGAAAGGCAATCTTTACGTAACCGAACTCAGTCCGGAGCGCTTTGCACGAAAACGCGTCTATGCGCTAGGTAAGATGAGCGGCAAGGCTTCTTTGATCAACAATTTAGACGAGTTGGGCATAAGCCTCTCTAAAGATGATCAGGCGAAGGTGCTTGAGAGGATCGTTAAGCTGGGCGATTCAAAGCACATCATTACCTCCGAAGACCTGCCTTTTATTATCGCCGATGTCATGGAGAGCCGTGATTTCCACAACATTATGCTTCTCAATTGTTACATAAGCAGTGGCTTGAATGTCGAGAGCACCGCGAGTATCCGTGTCGAGCTAGAAGGCAATGAGTTGCAGGGCTCAGGTTCTGGCAACGGTGGCTTCGCCGCCTTCTTCGATGCAATCGAAAAGTTGTTGAATGAGAGGGGCTTTGAGATGCCTGCACTATTGGATTATGAGGTGCACATTCCCCGTGGTGGAAATATCGATGCACTAACGGAATGTATCATTACTTGGGAATGGCAGGAGCAGGAATTCAAGACCCGTGGTGTCGACTCGAATCAGGTTCTTGCGGGCGTTAAGGCTGCAATGCGCATGATTAATTTGCGCATGCAGGCCGAAAAACACTAGCTAACTCTGTTCCTAGCTTCTTAGGCAGGAATTGGGGTCTTGGCTAACTCGCTAACGACTAAATCTCCGAAAGCCTGAGTGCTTATCATCTTTACACCCTCTCCCGGCTTAGAAAGGTCGGGAGTAGAATTTCCCTGAGCGAAAACACTCTGCATTGCGTGCCAGACATTTCGCGCTTCGGCCTCCAGGCCAAAACTCATTTCTAGCATCATGGCGACAGAGCCGATCATGGAATACGGGTTGGCTATGTTCTGGCCAGCAATATCGGGTGCAGACCCGTGCGAGGGCTCGTAGTAGGCCTTGTCAGGTCCGAGACATGCCGAGGGCATAAGGCCAAGCGACCCAAGAATTCCACCAGCTTGGTCACTCAATATGTCGCCGAACATGTTCTCCATGACCATTACGTCGAATTGACCGGGATTTAGGCAGAGATAGGTTGCCGCCGCGTCTACCAAAATATGTTTCACTTCTACTTCTGGATAATCCTGGCCGACTTCTTCGAGAACTTCGTTCCATAGAACGCTGGATTTAAGGACGTTCGATTTATGGATGTTGTGAAGCACCTTCTTACGCTTCATCGATGTTTCGAAAGCTACCTTCGCGATATCAGCTATCTGGTCTTCATCGTACTCAAGCATTTCATGGACGTAGCGTTTCCCCTGCGCATTGACGCCAGTTTCTTTCTTGCCAAAATATAATCCGCCTACAAGTTCGCGAATGATGATGAAATCGATTCCGTCGCCGATAATTTCTGGCTTGAGCGGAGAGAAGTGCGCAAGGTCCTTTGGAAGGTAGACCGGCCTAATATTAGCAAAGGTGTTGTAGCGGCGCCTAAGAGGCAGCAATGCACCACGCTCAGGCTGCATGTCCACAGGAATTTTCTTCGATTCCTCGTGGCTGAGCCCTATCGGCCCTTTTAAGATTGCATCTGCAGAATCGCATAGCGCCTTAGTGGCTTCGGGAAACGCATGTCCATGGTCGAAGTAGGCATTGGCGCCAAACGCACCATGCTGTAAGTCTAGTTCAAGGTTATTGCGCGAAGCGACTAGGTTTAGAATCTTTACTGCCTCGGCAGTGATTTCCGGGCCGATTCCATCTCCATCTAACAGTGCGATCTTGTATGCGGTCATGTTCTGTCCTTGCCGAAAAATATGTGAGTCAAAGCTCGAAATTATCAGGGAAAACTAAGGGCGACAGTCAGAAAATGACCGGCGGCGTCTTCAAAGAGGCGCGTAATTTACCATGCCAGCTATTTACTGGACAAGTAGAAGGCAAAGTAAGAGGAAATAGGCTTAATTGAATTCGTACAAATTAAGGGGAGGAGGCTTGTGAAACGAGGATAAGTCGCCGCTAGTTTAGCGCGGCGACTACTACAGAAACTTGACGGATAAAAATCAGAGTGAGAATGATAACAACCGCGTAGACCGCACCGTCACCCAATTCCAGACCAAAAAAAGTCTTGGGCTTCTTATCTCCAGTCTTAGTCTCAGTCTCATCGTGTTCTTCATCGAAACTCATCGTGTTCCCCTTCTCTAGACAGAGCCGAATTTGGCCTTTCCGTTGTCTCTTTCTCTATATATATCGTTCTAGCTCCAGAACTGTATCGGCAAGCTGCGCCTGCACTTCACATCTACAGTCCATTTTGAAGCAAATCGATTGGTACCAGTGGGCGGACTTGAACCGCCACTCCCGTGAAGGAACCGGATTTTGAATCCGGCGTGTCTACCAATTTCACCACACTGGCATGAATCGAATACTGCTTGGCATAGCATGTTAAAGGCACCTTCTCTCAAATTCCGCTTGAGAATGCCTTCTAGCCAAGCCAGCCGCGCATTATACCAATTGCGCTTGAACCTGCAATTGCTCTGTGAATTTGTCGGGATTCCAAGATTTAATGAAACCCCAACTAAATTTGCTGAACATTGCTCTTCGTTTGGCTTTTTCGTCTTGCTCGCTACCTGCCTGCATGGAGGAAAATAGCTAGTTAAGGCGCACATTTACATTGCCCACGGGATTTGTGTGATTTACTTCCCGCCCAAATAGTGGTATCGCGACTTTGTAGATAGAGGGTAGAAGGGGACGTATATGTCCCCTGCAGCTAGTTAAATTGATTCATTGTGTTGGCTCCACCTCCAGCCTTTAATGCAGCATCACCAGAGAAGTAACTCTTGTGATCGTCTCCGATATTTGAGCCGGCCATTGCTTGATGCTTCACACAGGCGAGTTTCTCGCGAATCTCAATGCGTTGAACTCCGCTTACATAGGCCAACATACCTTTTTCACCAAAGTAGTCTTTAGCGAGTGAATCGGTACTGAGTGCGGCTGTGTGGTACGTCGGAAGGGTGATCAGGTGATGGAATACACCTGCTTCTCTTGCCGCGTCACGCTGAAAGTTCTGAATTCTTTGGTCGGCATCTAAAGCCAACTCTGTTTCATCGTAGATCACACTCATCAGTTGCTCGCGGTCATAGCGAGAGAGGTCTTTTCCTTGAGATTGCCATGCGTCAAAAACCTGCTGTCGAAAATTTAGGGTCCAGTTGAATGACGGGCTATTGTTATAGACCAGTTTGGCGTTGGGTACCGCTTCTTTTATTCGATTAACCATTGATGCAATTTCATTGATATCTGGCGTGGCTGTTTCAATCCAAAGCAAATCGGCACCGTTTTCAAGTGATGTAATACAGTCGAGAACAACCCTGTCTTCACCGCTGTTTTCGCGAAAACGGAAAAGCCCGTTGGCAAGACGATTGGTCAACTGTATTTGATCGTTTACCTTTACCGCAATATCACCATTTTTCATGGTAGTCGTATCGGTCAGTGGCTGGAGATCCAAAAACTGATTGTATTGATCACCTAGGTCACCTGCCTGCTCGGTAGTGGCAATTTTTTGAGTTAAGCCTGCACCAAGTGAATCTGTGCGAGCTACAATAATTCCATTTTCTACGCCAAGCTCTAAAAAGGCATAGCGAACAGCGCGGATTTTGGCTAAAAACTCCTCATGAGGCACGGTTACTTTTCCGTCTTGGTGACCGCACTGTTTAGCATCAGAAACTTGATTTTCCAACTGAATAGCACAGGCGCCAGCTTCAATCATTCGCTTCGCTAAGAGGTAAGTAGCTTCCTCGTTGCCAAACCCAGCATCGATGTCTGCAATGATCGGCACGATGTACGATTCGTAATTGGCGATCTCGTTTTGCAGGCGCTGTGTGGCCACGCTATCACCTCGCCCCTTTGCATCATCCAGGCTGGAGAAAAGATCGCGCAGCTCTCTAGCGTCAGCCTGTCTTAAGAAAGTATAAATTTCTTCTATCAGGTCAGGCACGGATGTTTTCTCATGCATGGATTGGTCAGGCAGCGGGCCGAATTCAGATCTTAATGCGGCAATCATCCAGCCAGAAAGATAGAGGTAGCGTTTGTCAGTGGTGCCATGATGTTTTTTAATTGAAAGCATTTTTTGCTGCGCAATAAAACCATGCCAGCAGCCCAATGACTGTGTGTAATTAGAAGAGTCATTGTCATAGTCATCCATATCTTTTCGCATTAGCCCAGCTGTATGCCTTGCGATATCGAGTCCTGTTTTGAACTGATTCTGAGTGCGCATTCTAGCGGCGTGTTCCGGATTAATAGATCTCCATGATGCGCCAGCAATTGATTTTAAGTCGGTTATTTTCTGTATATCGTCAGTGTAAAGTGTCATTGATATTCCTATCGCTGCCTGGATTGCGGCAGGGCTGTATGGTTAGTTAATGTTGATCATGCAAACGTAGAGTCACACTAAAAATGCAGCTCTATAAGCTTTCGCTCATGACTAAGAGAGATAAGAGAAGGACATTCACGGTCGCCACCGTAGTCTAAAAACGCGCTAGGGTTTTTTAAGCCCACACACTGGCCCGTGCTGAGATGAGCAAGCAAGCGGCCGAAGTAAACGCGGTACTGAGAGACGTTCCTGTGAGATCCCTCACTCAATGCAAAATGCGCGTCTAAAAAAGCTAATAGCTTCTCGGTGTCAGTGCTGAGTCTGTCAGCTAAGCTGAACGATTCGGTTAATTGCGCGTGGCTTAAGTTATTCATGGGTTACCTTCTGAAGTTTAAGTTGAGCTAATTTGTGCAATGAGTGAATGATTTGTATGGTTAGAGCTTGCGCTCGTTCTAACCATGGAAGGAAGTGTAAGTTAAAATATTGTGAAATTTATTAATAGAAATTTTACAGTGTAAATTTCACAAATAGTAAGATACTCTCTACCCATTGATCGCTCTCTGGGAAATCGCATGCCATGAATTCCACAAGCCGAACTCTTTACAGAAAGGCACACTTCCTAGGCGCGAAAATAAAAAAACTCCGGAAAGACAATGGTTTAACGCTGGATGATCTTTCGGTTCGGTGTATTCACAAAGATGCAGATGCAGCTCCCTCAGTCTCGTACCTATCAATGATTGAGAACGGTAAGCGAATCCCTTCAGAGGACATGCTCGAAGTCATAGCTAGCATATTTCAAAAAAATCTTGAGTGGTTTTATGATGGCTCGAATGAGCAACAACCCTTGGTTGCACCTAAAAAGGCCGCGGGAGGTATTGCTGGTATAGCGTTGGAGCCGGGGTTTCTTTTCTCAAAGGATCATTTACAGATCGCAATTCCGGAGCTGTTATCTCAAGGGGGGATTACTGGGCGTCAATTCGGACACTTGCTGATTCGAGCGCACCAAGAGCATCACCAAAATCGATTTCCAGATCTGGAAAAAGCAGCGGAAGATGTGGGCAAAAAAGCCATGCCTCTGTCCGTTGAGGATATGTTTGGTCTATGTAAAAAGCTGGGGCTGAAAATCAAATGGTTTGATCGAGCACCTGACATCATTACCGACCCTAATAACACCGGATTTAGGACCTTGGTTCGGTCTTTTTTTGATTCACCCAATACGATTTACTGCAATGAACGCCTCAAGCGCCACCCCTCTCGATTGAAGTACGATCTGGCCACTCATATTGGCCATAGTGTTCTCCATGGTCAGGATGGGCTGCGTAGTGTCTCCGCAGTAGGCGGCAATACCTTTGATGCGAAGTCATGGTCCAATCAAACACAAACGGTCGACTCTAAAGACATACTGCATGCCTGGAGAGACTTCGAATGCAGTTTCTTTGCTGGCGCGTTGCTGTGCCCCAAAATTCCAACTAGGCAGTTTTTAGGAAGGCACGCGTATTCATTGGACAGCGCTAAGTTGCTGGAGGTTTCTGCGGCAGTACTAATGCGCAGAATGACAGCCGTTTCACCCTACCCACATTGGCATTATTTTGATGCTTACCCGCCGGGAAAACTTCGTGCTGTTTATCGAGGTAATGGAATCCCTCTACCGTGGGGCAATCTTCGCGATATGCATGATCCCTGTACACACTGGTCTGTGTTCAATATGTTGAACTCAAAAACCACCAAACCGGCTGCTCAAATATCAGTATTGAAAAACGGCGATGATGCCCGATTGTATTGTTGTGAGTCGATCCGCACGAAAGACGCTGCCGGAAATTGGCATGTCGTCTGTGCAGGGATCGATATTGGACCTGCAATCGAAGCGCAGGGTTCATCGTTAGATGACGTCATTGATGAAATTTTTCAGGCCTGCCAATTAGGCGGGGGTTCCGCCAAAGTGCCGCAGCGAGCGGCGCGGGTGATTTCGAGTGTCGCCAACATCTTAAGCATTGCTTGGATTAGCAAGGGTTTAGAAGAGAAGGCCTCGATAATTTGCCCGCGAAGCTCAAATTGCCCAAGAGATCCCGTTTGCGTAACAAAGCCAAGCCGTAAAAGGGCAATAACAGAGGATATTCGTGATCAAATAATTGCGCAGAGTATAGATGGGTAGATAGGGACACTAACAACTTAACAACTTAACAACTTAACAACTTAGTCGTTCAAAAGCTGGCGATTGAGTTAAGATTGCGCATTCGCTAATAAGTTGTTTCAAAATGGGTAAATAAGGGCTGCGATCGCTGCCGCTCTGGTACGTTTGACCTGAACAACCTACCTTAAGTTGTGAGTATCCCCGTGCAAACCAGTGATTTCAAATACGACCTCCCAGATGAGCTAATAGCCAATTATCCAGCCGAAAAGCGCAGCGCTAGCAGGCTGTTGTGTCTAGATGCATCGACAGGAAAAATCCTCCACCGGCGCTTTGGGCAGCTGCTAGACTTCCTCCAGCCTGAGGATTTGCTGGTCTTTAACAATACTCGGGTAATTCCTGCTCGCCTGTTCGCACAGAAGGAGTCTGGCGGCAAAGTAGAAATACTTATCGAGCGCATGCTTGATGGCAACAGGGCCATGGCGCAGTTGCGTGCCAGCAAATCACCCAAGCCGGGCACTCGGCTACTATTCAAGGCTGAAAAAGGATCGATTCCAGGCGCAGTTGTTGAGGGCAGGGAGAACGCGTTCTTTCTGTTGAATTTCGACGCGGATGTCGATCTTCCTGCACTGCTTGTTCGTGAAGGGCATATGCCGCTGCCTCCCTATATAAAACGCAGCGACGAGGAGATAGATGCCGAGCGCTATCAAACTATCTATGCCGAGAAGGCAGGCGCGGTGGCCGCACCCACGGCGGGGCTGCATTTCGATGAGGATGTATTTGCCGCACTGCGCGCTAAAGGTGTGGATACAGCCTATTTAACCTTGCATGTGGGTGCAGGCACCTTCCAGCCTGTCCGAGTCGATGATGTGCTCGAGCACAAAATGCACAAAGAGTTAGTGGATGTCGATGAGAAGGTCTGTCGACAGGTGGCGGCTTGCAAAGAGCGCGGAGGCCGTGTCGTTGCCGTTGGCACCACGACCGTGCGTAGTCTTGAGAGCGCTGCCAAAGATTCGTGCTTGGCGCCGTATCATGGGGAAACTGACATCTTCATCTACCCGGGCTATGACTTTCAGGTAGTGGATGCCATGGTGACGAATTTTCATCTCTCGGAATCCACGTTGTTGATGTTGGTTAGTGCATTTTCCGAAAAAGACATGGTCTTAGGCGCTTATAACGAGGCGGTGGAGCAGAAGTACCGTTTTTACAGCTACGGAGATGCGATGTTCATTTACCATTCCGCTGGCCGCGTCTAGACGCGGATTAATCGACTTAGGCCGTCGCTATGCACTGGCTAGTTGTCTCTCATTTTTAGGCGGATTCTGCTATACTGCGCGGCCCTAAGAATTTGAAATGCAGCAGCTGTTTATTTGTGTTGTTTGTATTCTTTGTTTGTATTCGAATACTGTTGGTTACTATCTATCTAGTAACTAGACGATAGTAATTAAAACTCACCCGTTAACTAGAAGGATTGAATCGAAAAATGAAAGCACCCGTGCGAGTCGCTGTAACAGGAGCAGCAGGACAGATCAGTTATTCCCTTTTATTTCGAATTGCCGCAGGCGAAATGTTAGGCAAGGACCAGCCCGTAATTTTGCAGCTGCTGGAAATTACCCCTGCCTTAGAGGCGTTAGCTGGCACGGTTATGGAGATAGAAGACTGTGCATTCCCATTGGTTGCTGGAATTATTCAGTCGGATGATCCAAATGTTGCCTTCAAGGACGCTGACTACTGTGTACTCGTTGGTGCCCGACCTCGCGGTCCGGGTATGGAGCGAAAGGATCTCTTGGAGGCTAACGCCGCTATTTTTTCTGCCCAAGGAAAAGCCATCAATGACAACGCCAGTGCTTCGGTTAAAGTATTGGTTGTGGGAAATCCAGCGAACACTAATGCACTCATCGCTTACCGCAATGCACCTGATCTGCAGCCTGGCCAATTCACCGCGATGATGCGTCTGGATCACAACCGTGCGATAGCGCAGTTAGCCAACAAGACTGGAAAACACAATACAGATGTCGACGGGATGATCATCTGGGGGAATCATTCGGCAACTCAGTATCCTGATATCAATCATGCAACGGTTGATGGCAGCAAGGCGACAGACCTTGTCGATGAGGCCTGGACCTTGGAGGAATTTATTCCGACTGTTCAGCAGCGTGGCGCTGCCATCATTAAGGCGCGCGGTCTATCTAGTGCTGCCTCGGCCGCCAATGCCGCCATCGAGCACATGCGTGATTGGGCGCTCGGGACCTCAGGCAAAACTGTTAGCATGGGTATCCACAGCGACGGCAGTTACGGCGTTGAAAAAGGTCTCATCTACTCCTTTCCGGTAGTCTGTGAAGGAGGCAATTACAAAATTGTTCAGGGACTTCAGATTAGTGACGTGAGCCAGGCTCTGATGGACAAATCAGAGGCAGAACTAAAGGAAGAGCGCGACGGCGTAGCGAGTTTGCTGCCTTAAGTTAAGTATCTTGCTACGGCGAAAGCAGCGTAAACCCTGGCGGGGCGAGCGTTGTTTTCGCACCTTTGTTAATCGTAAGGCTAGAACTCCTCACCATCTTGGGTGTCTGTAATGAGCAGCAATACTCTAGACCTTATTCGCAGCAAGCAATTTTGGGTTTTTCAGCTGCTAGGCTGGTCTACCTGGGTGTTGATGCTGGTACTGCGCGACATCATCTTTGTGCCGCCTGAATATATCTTCTCTCGAGCCCTTGTATCGAGTGTTAGTGCCGTGACAGCAATGGTGTTCACGGCAGTCCTCAGGTCTTTATACAAGCTAGTTTGGGAGCGCGGGTTCATCGTGCGTTTCTTGGTAACTTGGTTTGGCTCATTTGGGGCCGCGCTGCTTTGGCAGCCGATTCGAAATTACATATCTTTCATACCCTTCGGCGAAGTACTCAGTCTTTCGGATGCGAGTGCCCAGGATCTATTCAATAACTTGTTTAGCAGTTCTTTTCCGCTGATTCTTCTATGGAGTGGGCTGTACTTCATCATCAAGTACTATCAGCTATTTCAGGCAGAGAAAGAGAAGAGTCTGCGGTCGGAATCTCTAGCGCATGAGGCGCAGTTGCTGATGCTGCGCTATCAGTTGAACCCGCATTTTCTTTTCAATACGCTTAATGCCATCTCTACCCTAGTGCTGTCGTCAGCAAATGAGCGGGCGAACGAAATGCTAATTAAGTTGAGCAAATTCCTGCGTTACTCCCTTGATCACTCGCCGCTGGATAAGGTAAGTCTTGCGCATGAGCTAGAAACATCTAAATTGTATCTGGATATAGAGAAAGTGCGCTTCGCCGAGCGTCTGCGCCTTGATATAGATATTGAAAAGAAGGCGGAGCTTGCAATGGTGCCTACGATGTTGCTGCAACCGCTGATCGAGAACTCCATCAAATATGCTATCTCGCAGTCCGAAACCGGTGGAGTGATTCGAATTAGTGCGCAGGTGAGAGAAAACACTCTGGTGTTGCAGGTTGCAGACGATGGGCCTGGCTTGCCGGAGCTCGATGGGGAAAGCGATGGCTCGGCATTTTCACAAGGCGTAGGAATTAGTAACATTCGTAATCGCCTGCAAGAGATATACTCCGGCAAGCACAAATTGATATTCAGCAATGCCGATTCTGGCGGCCTAATTGTAACGGTTGAGATTCCCTATGACAGACAATGATTTGAGTAGAATGAAGGCAATTATCGTCGATGACGAAGAGCTAGCTAGGCAGGGTTTGGAGATGCGCCTTAGCGAGTTCGACAATGTCGAGATTGTTAAGTGTTGTGCGAATGCAAGCGAGGCACTGAAGGCGATCGCCGAGTTAGAGCCAGATTTGGTGTTTCTCGACATTCAAATGCCSGGCAAGACYGGGGTCGAAATGATTSGAGAAATTCAGTCYGATATCTTGCCGATGATYATCTTTGTAACYGCCTAYGAKTCGTTTGCGGTCGATGCYTTCGAGATGCACGCTATCGATTACCTCTTAAAGCCAGTTGAAAATGAGCGATTGGTGGAGGCGGTAGAGAAGGCGTGGCAACGTAAATCTCAAGTCGGTACGGCGAGCGAGAAACAGCGACTCTTGAATTTGTTGGTGAGCCTTACCGGTAAGTCGCCAACCGCTATAGGYGAAATGCTAGAGGCYGATGATCAGTCGGCTGAACACGCCGACCGTCTGGCTATCAAGGACGGCTCTTCTATAACCTTCGTGCCAATCAAGGACATCGACTGGATAGATGCCGCGGGCGACTACATGTGTGTGCATGTCCAGGGCACGACCCATATCATGCGCACGACAATGAAGGAATTAGAGTTGAAGCTCGACCCGTCAATATTTCAGAGGGTGCATAGATCGACGATTGTTAWNCTGCGCAGGGTCGAGAAAGTTTTATCTCATATCAATGGCGAATTTCACCTAACCCTAAGCTGTGGATCCTCATTGAAAATGAGCCGTTCTTACAAGGAAAAGGTTAAACATTTTTTTTAGAATTTGATTTTTTATTTATTTTTCTGACGTTCTTTCTAGCTCTTTTTTCAGAAATTCTAACCGGTCCTGTCCCCAAAAAAGTTGCTCACCGAAGCGATAACTGGGCGCACCAAATACACCTAACTCTACAGCCTTGGCGCTGTCTTTTGCGATCTCTTCAGTTACTGCGTCTCTATCAACAAGCAGGGCGTCGCCATCCAAATTATTTTCTGCGGCAATCGCCAGAAGTGTGTCTGCATTGCTAATGTCGCGTTCCTCCAGCCAGCATGCTCCAAGGCAGGCGCCAGCGAGACGAATTGCCTTCGATGCATCTTGCTTTCGAAGATTGACGACCATGGTTGCGGCTAATTTATCACTCACGGGAAAGTGCTTGGGTTCCAGGTTTAGCTCTACTTTCGTGTGGTCACGCCAGCGGCGCAATTCCTGCATTCGATAGGCCTTTCGCTGCTCAGACCTTTTTGGCAACGGTAGGCCGCCAGTGCTGGAGAAGATGACGGAGAAATCCACTGGCCAGATGCTGATTGCGGCATCGTGCTGCTCGGCCATCTTTACGAGCTTCGCATGTCCCAGATAGGACCATGGTGATATTAATGAGAGGTAATAGTCGATGTGCTTTTGCAAGAGGATGTCTCCTTAATGTGCATTCTTGAGAGCGGTATTAGGTTTTAACAAGCTACCGCTTAGCTCGTAATATGGTTGAGTGGAAGCTCGGTGGTGCTGAGCACCTCTCTCAATATGAAACTTGAGTGCACGTCGGTGACACCTTCTATCTTGGTAATCTTATTGAGTAAGAATTCTTGATAGTACTCCATGTCGGGTATCACCACCTTCAGTTGATAATCTGCCGATTGTCCGGTGATCAATAGGCACTCGGTGACTTCGGGGAAGGTGCGCACCTTTTCCTCGAAGATTTCGAAGCGGTCGGGGGTGTGGCGATCCATGCTGATCTGAATAAGCGCGATGAGCTTAAGCTCCAATTTCGATGCGTCGAGCAGGGTGACCTGCGCTTTGATAATCCCACTCTCCTCCAGTTGCTTTACGCGTCGGGCGCAAGGTGAGGGAGAGAGCCCGATCTTCTCTGCGAGTTCCAGGTTGGTGATTGCGCCATCGCTTTGTAGCGCCTGCAAAATCCTCTTATCCAGCTTGTCCATTTGCATGTTATTGCACCGTTTCTTGTTCAATTTGAGTGAAGAAAATTGATACTATTCTATATATTGGCTTTAATAAACAAAATATCATTAAATATTAGTGATAAACATCAAAAACTAACAAATCTGAGGCAATTTAGTGGTAGAAACACCACGGTACTTTCCCTATCCTAGGCAACCTCAAACAACGGGTGATTGGTTAAACAGGCTGAGCACCGGGGTTCAGAGTCTCAAAAGGACAAAGCGAGCTGAGTGAATGAGAAACGCCGAATCAGGTGTTAGTTAATGTAAATTAAGCGAGGAGTAACCGTGTTCGATCATACGAAGTACCAGCCTTTCCAGACTATCGATATTAAAGATAGAACTTGGCCGAATCATGTCATCACCGAAGCGCCTAGGTGGTGTAGCGTTGATCTGCGTGATGGAAATCAGGCGTTGATCGAGCCGATGTCAGTCGAGCAAAAAAAGAAGATGTTCGAACTCTTAGTCTCCGTAGGATTCAAAGAGATCGAAGTGGGCTTTCCGGCGGCCTCAGCGCCGGACTTCAATTTTGTTCGCGGCTTAATCGAAGAGGGAAAGGTGCCTGACGATGTAACGATTCAGGTTCTTACTCAGGCGCGGCCCGCGTTAATTCAGCGAACGTTTGAATCTCTGAAGGGCGCAAAAAAAGCGATCCTGCACGTTTATAATTCCACCTCTATAGTGCAGCGAGAGAAAGTCTTTAAAACAGACAAGGCAGGTATCATAGACATCGCCGTAGCCGGCGCTACGGAGGTTAAGCGCTGCGCGGAGCTGGCTCCGGAAACTGAATGGACCTTCCAGTATTCTCCCGAGAGCTTTACTGGCACCGAGATCGACTTTGCCGTTGAAGTTTGTGATGCCGTCTCCAACGTGTGGAAACCCACCGTCGAGAGGCCAATCATCTTTAACCTCCCTTCCACGGTTGAAGTGTCTACACCGAACGTCTACGCGGACCAGATCGAATGGTTCTGCCGCAACATTCAAAACAGAGATGCCATTGTCGTTAGTCTGCACACGCACAATGATCGCGGTTGTGCTGTCGCCTCTGCCGAGCTGGCTGTTATGGGTGGCGCACAGAGAGTAGAGGGAACCCTGCTTGGAAACGGCGAGCGCACTGGCAACATGGACATCGTCGTAATGGCAATGAATCTATATGGCCAAGGTGTCGATCCGGGGTTGGACCTGCATGATATGGACAAGATTGTTTCAGTTGTACGCGAGTGCACACAGATCGATGTACATCCGCGCCAGCCATATTCCGGTGACTTAGTGTTTACCGCCTTCTCAGGATCGCACCAGGATGCGATTAAGAAATGCCTCGATATCTATACGGAGGGCGAGACTTGGGAAATTGCCTATCTGCCAATTGATCCGCGCGACTTGGGTCGAACCTATCAAGATGTTATTCGCGTGAACAGCCAGTCTGGAAAGGGGGGCATCGCTTACGTGCTCGCTAATAAGTTTGGATTCGAGCTGCCGCGTTGGTTGCAGATAGAGTTCAGTCGCGTGGTACAGCAGGTTACTGAGGTTAGTGGGCAGGAGATAAAGCCAGATGAAATCTGGGACCTGTTCGACCAACACTATTTGAATAGCGATAAGGTAATTAGCCTTGAAGACTTTAGTATCGAAAAATCGGAAGGACGCGAGACGTTCAATGCGAAGATCGAATATTTTGGTAAGGAGCTCACGATTAGCGGCGAGGGCGATGGCGTACTGAATGCCTTCGTGACCGGTCTGAAAGAAGCTATCAAGATCGATTTTGAAATTATGGAATACGGTGAGCATGCACTCGGTCAAGGTGCCGATGCCGAGGCGGTGACTTACATTCAATTGAAATGCGAAGGCCAGCGCTACAGCGGCGTCGCGATAAGCAAAGACATTATTGCTTCTTCACTCAACGCATTTATGGGCGCGGCTAGTCAGCTGCTTAGCGAGCAGCGCATCGCCGCCTAACGGCCTCTTCGAGTTCGCTCACAAGCGGGTATCTCTGTCAGAGGCTGGGCTGGGTTAGTTGCTTGCCTGAATTTTTCTCTTCTCGCGCGTGGCAATAATCTCATTAGCGTTGCTGTATGAAACTGCCTCTGTTGCCGGTCCTAGTAGGCATAATCGCTTATAGACCATCGAATACAAATGACAGCATAACCTACGTGGAATTAGTTCATGATTAAGCTTATTGCGGCAGCCTCAGTCTCTTCGTTCTTCTTCGGTCTGTTCGGTGTAAGCTGGGAGTCGGTGGATGCAAAAATAGAGCGTGAGTTTCCCGGTGTGCAGACGGTTTCTACCGATGTGCTATTAGCGCGCTATAAGGCAGCAGGCACTCAGCTGCCCATTATTGTCGATGTGCGCGAGGACGGTGAGTTTCGAGTCAGCCATCTAGGCGATGCGCTTCATTTGGAAAGCGCTGAGGCTATATCCAAGGTAATTGCCGATAGAGGGCTTAGCAAAGACACTGAAATAATCGTCTATTGCTCGGTGGGCTATCGGTCGGCCTCTGTAGCTGCCGACCTTCAAAAACGTGGATTTACTCAAGTGCTTAACCTAGAGCATTCATTGTTTGAATGGGCAACCAAGGGCTATCCTATGACTAGCGCGAGCGGCCGCACCAACAAGGTTCATCCCTTCAACAAGACGTGGGGTGTTCTGGTCGACGAATCCCTTCATGCCTATCCTGATAAGTAATACCTACCCCGATAAGTAATGCCTATCCCGATAAGTAATTCCTGCTCCATGCAAACTATTCCCCCATAGCTTGCGACTTACTCTCTAAAACCAGTATCCTGTTTTTAATGCAAGAAGCGATGCAAGAAGCTGCTCTGCAGCGACAGAATGGGAATTCCATGAGTCTGATAGGTGAAGACGAAGCGCTAATAGCGGCGGCTCTTAAAGGGTCGGCCCATGCATGGGAAAAATTGGTGAAACGCTATGAGTCGAAAATCTACAACCATGGGCTGCGTCTAACAGGAAATTCCAGTGACGCGATGGACCTGATGCAGGAGGTCTTTTTGGGTGTGTACAGGAATCTGCACCGCTTCAGAGGCGATGCGAAGTTTAGTAGTTGGATATTTCGTATAGCACACAATAAGGCGGTGGACATGAATCGTCGCAAACGGCTGATGACTTCGCCGCCAAAATTTTCTGAGGAAGATGAGGGAGATGAATTCGAAAAATTTCCTGGCAAGGCAAATTTAGAGCCAGAAAACCGATTAGGCAACAGCGAGCAAAACGTTCGCGTTCTCAAAATGTTAGACGAGCTAAATTCGGATCAACGGTCGATTGTGGAGCTTAAGATTTTTCAATCTTTAACTTTTGATGAAATCGCAGGGCTTCAAGATATTTCGGAAAACACAGTCAAAACACGTTTCTACAGTGCGCTGAAGAAATTGAAAGTAGTATCGGAGGAACAAAATGTCCTGTCCTAAGACAGACTATTTACTGCAAGAATATTTTTCTGAAGACTTGTCGGCGGTTGCTCGCAACGAGTTGGATAGGCATCTTACTGACTGCGCGCACTGTAATGCTGAACTCGAGTCAGTTCTGCTGGTCCAGCAGGATCTGCAGCAGTGGCAGGAGCAAAGAGTCCCGCATTGGGATCGCGGTAGGGAGTTATTCCGGCAGGAGCACCGTATCGATCGCCCCGTGTCGCGATTCTGGTTGAGTTGGCAGTGGTTGCCAACGGCTGCATCGCTAGTCATGTTGTGTGTACTTCTATTTAACGTGCATGTGGTTAGTAATGATTCTGGTTTCTCTGTTTCCTTCGCAGGATCTTCTGTCCCAAACGCTAATTTAAATGTGCAACTGGCCGAGTTTGAGCAAGCGCAGCGTTTTGAAATGCAGCAACTCGTAACGAGAGTAGAGACCAGGCAGGATAGTAATAGTGTGCAACTGCTGCAGGCGGTGATGGAGCAGGCCCAGCAATCGACAGCAGATAGTTTCGATCAGATGTACGCCTATTTCGAGCAGCAGCGACTCTTGGATCTGCAAGATATGCGAGCGGGCTATGAACAATTGGTAGACAGTGACTATGAGACGATTCGATCTCTGCAGCAGTTAGTAAATTATGTGGGTTACCAGAGCGACGTTCGATAAGAGGGCTGGGCTATGCGAAAAGTTATAATTCAAACCTTGGCTGTAGCTGCTGTGGTAGTTAGCGCGGCGTCGGCGACTGCGCAAGACCTGCGGCTTGAGGTCTTGCAAAGGAATATTGATATATTCTCGGGTGTACTGGAAGACGCCCTGGATTTCGAGGAGGCGAAGGGCCTGTTCGGTCTGAGTCTTGGTGGCATCAAGAGTACCTACCTCCTTGGACAGGGAGTGGTGCTAGAAGTGCGAACACCTTTGGCGAATAGTCGCAATAGATTGAACCTCGCGTCCTTGAATTCTGCCATGCAGACACTGCAGGTGCGTGGCAATCCATTCGAATCGATCGCGCAATCTCGATCTCAACCTCGGAATTCATCTCAAGCTCAAGCTTTGTCGGCACAGACGTCTTCCGTGATGGCATTGGAAAGTCGGTCTGTAGAGTCCGCAGGTTTCTATGCTCAGATGATGGAGCGGGTCGCGAATGTCGACTACTCACTTGCTGTAAACAATGCGATTCAACAAGCCACTGAGTCAGCACGGTCTCTGCGTTCACTTGGCTCCCTCGATGACAGTGACTATGAAGAATTGCGTGCTGACATAGAAGGCCTGCGTGCAGAAATGGGAAAAAAGATGCAGGGTTTGCGAGAGCTTGAAGCGCAGATCAGAGAATCGGCCACTCAGGCAGTAGCAGATTCGAACATCGAGGAAGAGATACGACTCAAGCTTGCTGCAGTTATGGCGCAGATAGAGCCGCTGCGTGAGCAGGCTGTTGCTAAGGCTACAGAGTTACGGCTGCGTAGTGAGTTAGCTGAACAGGCCTACTCGGCGCAGTGGCAACAAGACGTAGTGCTGTTTGAGGATAAGCTCTATCAGGCGATGTGTGACTACGGATCGACACTGCGCGAGTTGCCTGTAGATGAGCGCGTCTCAATAATTCTTACCGGGCTTGGCGAGCAGGGCGAAGACCAGCGCCGCAGGGATAAGATTCATGTCTTTAACAAAGCCGATTTGCAGGAATGTCAGGCAAATGATATTTCGGCGGCGACTTTGCGAGAACGATCGGATCATTACAGCTACTAATCTGTGCCTCTCAGATTTCACCTGGATTTGATTCAGAGTTTAGCTCTGAATCAAATCCAGGGACTAGAACGGAGCGCCGGTGATGTTCACATCCGCAGGAGCGAATTGCTTCGCTGAATCCGACGCCTGATACAGGCGCGTAATTAGCAAGAGCACGCCGGGAATATCCAATAGATCAATGTCATTGAATATCAGTTTACGACGAATTCGCTCCCGTGCTGTAAATAGGCTTCCACTTGCCGTGAAGTTTAAGAACGTGAAGTCTTCGTCTTCAACTCCCCAATTACTGGATATAACCTCTTGGCCAATACCCCCGTCTAGACGTTGAAAGGGATAGAACCATCGCCCTCCCGCATAGCCGGCTGCATAGGTAATGATATTCCCGTCGGGGTAGTACCAAGTCTCATCGAAAGCACGAAAGTAATTTGTCGCTAGACTCCCATTTGGCCAGAAAATCACTTGATCACCATGCATCCAGTGATAGGCCATGATCCGGCCATTTGGGTAATAGATCGTCGTATCTAGGCCTGGCTCCGCCATAAACAGCTGCCCATTCGGGAAATACCAGGCTTGGTGATAGAGATCATTGGAGATTAGTGAGCCATTTTCATAGTAGCTATTCCCACGGCGGTAGCCTGTTAAGATTACTGGCTGGCAGGCTAGCTGATTTAGTTCGGCGAGAGCGTCAGTCATGACGTTCATCTCCCCGACATCGTCGTAATCGGCAGGTAGCAAGGTGTTCAGCGCGAGCATCTTGCCCATGAATTCAAGGGTAGCGCAGGCACTACTGACGTTTGCGGAGCCTTCACGGGCTAATATGGCAGGAGAAAAGCTCAGTAATAACAATAGGGCTGCAATTCGAGCATGTCTCATGGTTTATCTCCTATTTTGGTTCTTATGTGTCGTACTTTCAAAGCGAACTGTTTCGAAAGTTCTCAAATAGTACTGCCCCTAATGTGAACACTGACTTAATGATCGTTATGCCGCACCGATTCGCAGCAAAAGGGAATTTTGGCTTTCTCTGAGCTGAAAATTCCTTATAATATAGGGCCTCTACACAGCTGTTGCTTGCTGTGCACTAAAATGACTTGGCGAGTCGGGTCCTGGAAAGCCAGATCCCGAAAAGAGTGACCCCAAAAATAAGAAGCTGTATCAGAGGAGAACCAAATGGACTGTCCGAAATGCAATTCCGAGATGCAAGAGCTCAAAATTGAGACGCTGCATGGTCAAGTAGTAATAGATAAGTGCAATAGCTGTAAGGGTCTGTGGTTCGACAACGGCGAAGCAGAACAGCTAAAGGGTGACTGGATGGCGGACTTTGCCGACAGTGGCGATCGAGAAGTGGGTAAGACCTACAATACCGTGCGCGATATTGATTGCCCCCGTTGCGGCAAGACAATGATTAAATTAAATGACCCAAAGCAAACGCACTTAGAATATGAGGCCTGCGAGGAGCACGGAGTGTTTATGGATGCTGGCGAATTTACCGACTACAAGCACGAAACATTGATGGATGTTTTTCGTGATGTGGTGGCAAAGATAACTCGAAGACAAAAATAGTTTAAGCCAAAACTTGGCCAGGTGAGTTGGTAAGTAGGTGAATAGGCGAGTAAATTTCTGTCGCTCATCCTCACACAAGAGCTAAGATAATTAAGAATGCCATTTGGGGTGTAACCAGATGGCATTTTTTATTGCCTGTTGGTCAAGGGCCGGGAATTTTCCGATGTCAGTCCAAGTGGCCGCGGCGTCGTGGAAGTCAGAACCTACTGACAAGTAGAGTGATTTTTCTTCAGCCAATTTGCTTAGATAGGCTTTCGTAGTTGGGTCTATATTCGAATAGCTTCCCTCGATGGCTTCTCCACCACAGGCTTTGAAATCGTCGAGTAGTAAGCCTAGCTTGGTCTTGCTTAGTGAGTAGCGCCCGGGGTGTGCAACTACGGCTATGCCCGAGGCATTAAGAATCGCAGTTATTCCCTCGTTGAGGCTACAGCAGCTTGCCGCGACATAGACTCTGCCGCGTTTGCCGAGATGTGTCTTAAAAGCCTTCTGTTTATTCTTGCAGACTTTTTCTTGCACAAGAAAATCGGCGATGTGACTGCGGGTATAGGCGGTGCAGGGCAGCGATTGCAGGTATGACATTAGTCCAGGTGTGCCGAGTTTCTGTAAGTTCTTGTCGATGGCCTGCGCGCGATTTTTGCGCTGGGCCTGCTGCGACGCTAACAGTTTTTCCATGCCGCTGTTCGTAGGGTCAATGAACAACCCGACGATGTGAATTTCCATGGTGTTCCATAGGCAGGAGAGTTCTACTCCATTGATGATGGTTAACTCTTCGGCCTCACGCTGCAGTGATGCTAGTCCATCGATACAGTCGTGATCGGTAAGTGCAAGGTGGGTCAGTCCATTTTCTGTTGCGCGCTGTAGTAGAAAAGAGGGTGATTGCTTGCCGTCTGAGAAATGGCTATGGCAGTGTAAGTCGGCTTTCATAGTTGGTTATTTTGATCTCTATCAATACATTCGGGGGGCGGCCCAATCTATTCAGGGCAGGTTGCGATATTCTATAGGAATACCGATAAAGAGATCAGGGTAATGCAATAAAAAAGCACCCAACATGGTCTTAGGGGTAGTGATTAAAGGATTCGCGTAAGTCAGTATCATTCACGAAGCTATTCGATTCTATCTGATAGGTCCAATTTTTGGATCTACGGCTTCTCAAATAAGTGGTAACAGCAAACCCATGATGTACACCGAAGTAGAGCAGCGAACCGCAGGCTTTGAAGATCAACATTCTAAGTCACTTTTGATCGACGGATGCATTAACTGCATCGAGCAATGCGATCAAATATTAACTATCGTATCCCAAGATAACTTCACTGATGACGCAATGGGAAATTCTTCAATTGGTGCGCATGTTCGGCATATCCTCGATAGATTCCATTGTTTCTTTGCAGGCTTGGCAGACGCTTCAATTGACTACGATGCGCGAAAACGCGACCCTCAGATCGAGCAAAACATAGAGGCGGCTACATTTGCATTGGCGAGTGTTGCTCGAAGAATAGTGCAGCTACAAGATTCGTCATTGTGCAATGAGCTTATCTCGGTCAAGGAATCTGTGCTGCCCTCAAGCCCTGCTGTTAAAATTCCCAGCACTTTAGAGAGAGAATTGATGGGGCTAATTACCCACAGCATTCATCATCTCGCCATTATTGCCCTGCTAGCGAAATCTTTTGGCCATCAAATGGGCAGCGATTTCGGTAAGGCACCTTCCACAATAGCGTACGAGCGGGCCTAGCACTGGGTATTTCCCTGGATTAATCGCTTCTCCATATACTTGACTAATTTACTTAGGTATTTGATAATTACCCGTGTTTACTAGGCATTGAAAAGGCTCCCATGCGCTTAACGACAAAGGGTAGGTACGCGGTAACGGCAATGCTGGACTTGGCTCTGCATAAGAATCAGGGACCGGTGAGTCTTGCTGATATATCTCAACGGCAGGCAATTTCCCTGTCTTATCTAGAGCAATTGTTTGCTAAGTTACGCCGTGGCTCATTGGTGAGCAGTGTACGTGGCCCGGGCGGAGGTTATGAGCTGCAGCGTGGTTCCGAGGCGATCTTCATTGCCGAAATCGTGGATGCCGTGAACGAGTCGATCGATTCGACGAAGTGCAAAGGAGCAGGCGACTGCCAAGGCGGCGAGACCTGTCTAACTCACTACCTGTGGGAAGATCTCAGCGAACAGATTCATGCCTTTCTGGAGGGCATCAGCCTTGCAGATTTAGTGGCGAAGAATGAAGTTAAACGAATTTCGAATAAGCAGGACCGAAAACACCTCATTGTCAGCGAGAACGTCGAAGACAGTCAGGTTTTGACCTCAAGCTTATAAAGCAGTAGCTGTGGAGCAAAGCAATGCAATTTCCAATTTATCTAGATTATTCAGCAACTTCCCCGGTCGATCCGCGAGTTGCAGCAAAAATGGCAGAGTGTCTAACTCTGGAGGCAAATTTCGGCAATCCGGCCTCACGGTCACATATGTTTGGCTGGAAGGCGGAGGAAGCTGTAGAAACAGCCCGGCGCCAGGTCGCTGACTTGATCAACTGTGATCCTCGCGAGATTGTGTGGACGTCGGGTGCAACCGAGGCCGACAACCTAGCTATCAAGGGTGCCGCTCATTTCTACGTAAAGAAGGGCAAGCACATAATCACCTCTAAGATCGAGCATAAGGCGGTATTAGACAGCTGCCGTCAGTTGGAGCGCGAAGGCTACGAAGTGACTTATCTAGATCCTACAGAAGCCGGAATAATTACGCCCGAAGCAGTCGCTGCCGCGATTCGCCCTGAYACCACTATTGTTTCRCTAATGCATGTGAATAATGAAATTGGGGTAATCAATGACATAGCGGCTATTGGCAAAATAACTCGTGAGAACAAGGTTATTTTTCATGTTGATGCGGCGCAGAGCACAGGCAAAGTCGATATCGATTTGGAAGAGATGCAGGTGGATCTRATGTCTTTAACGGCACACAARGTWTATGGYCCAAAAGGGATTGGTGCTTTGTATGTTCGTCGTAAGCCGCGTATTCGTATCGAACCGCAGATGCATGGCGGCGGTCATGAGCGCGGCATGCGCTCCGGCACACTTGCTACACACCAGATTGTAGGAATGGGCGAGGCTTACCGYCTCGCGAATGAAGAGATGCATGATGAAAATACACGCATACTGGCCCTACGTACTCGACTATTAAAGGGCTTTGATGACAYGGAAGAAGTGTTCGTCAACGGCGATATTGATAATCGCGTTGCCCATAACTTAAATATTAGTTTCAACTTCGTCGAGGGTGAGTCGCTGATGATGGCGCTTCGAAACCTGGCAGTCTCTTCGGGTTCGGCCTGCACTTCGGCGAGTCTTGAGCCGTCCTATGTACTGCGTGCCATTGGACTAAATGACGAGTTGGCACACAGTTCACTTAGAATCTCTATCGGTCGCTTCACTACAGAAGAAGAAATAGATTATTCGATAGAAAAGATACGTGAAGCTGTCGGCAAGTTGAGAGAATTATCACCGCTCTGGGATATGTACAACGACGGTGTTGACCTAAGTCAAGTTAAATGGGCAGCTCACTAAACCGAGCGAGCGAGGAGAATTAAGAATGGCGTATTCAGAAAAGGTGTTAGATCACTACGAAAACCCACGCAATGTTGGCAAGATGGATGACGACGATGTAAATGTTGGTACCGGCATGGTGGGCGCGCCAGCGTGTGGTGACGTGATGCGTCTGCAAATCAAGGTAGATGAGAACGGAGTCATCGAAGACGCGAAGTTTAAGACGTATGGCTGCGGTTCAGCCATCGCCTCAAGTTCATTGCTAACCGAATGGGTAAAGGGGCGCACTTTGGAAGAGGCTACACTGATCAAGAATATTGATATTGCCGAAGAATTGGGTCTGCCGCCAGTGAAGATTCACTGCTCTGTGCTCGCCGAAGATGCAATTAAGGCAGCGATCGAAGACGTAAGACAGAAGCGCAAGGGTTAACGTAATAGCTTAACGGGAAATCAACAACTCATGGCAATTTCAATTTCAAATACAGCCGCGCAACATGTGGCTGATCAACTCGCAGACCGCGGTCACGGCATCGGAATCCGCGTTGGGGTCAAGACAACCGGGTGCTCAGGCATGGCCTATGTTCTCGAGTTTGTCGATAAGATTGAAGTTGGAGACCAAGTATTCGAAGAGCAGGGTGTAAAGATCATTGTAGATCCGAAGAGTCTCGCCTATATCGATGGCACTGAAATGGATTTCGTGAAGCAGGGTGTGAATGAAGGGTTTGAATTTAAGAATCCAAATGCGAAGGGCGAGTGTGGGTGCGGCGAGAGCTTTAGCATCTAACTCGACTCTACTTGAACTAGCCCTAATTGAACTAACCCTGCAAGCGTAGCCTACCCATAGTGCAGTCACTTACAAGTAATTACTTTCAACTGTTTAACCTACCGCAGTCCTGTGAAATCGATCAGGAGGCGCTGAGTAGCGAGTATCGGAAGCAGCAGGGCGAAGTGCACCCCGATCGCTTTGCTAGCGCTGGAGAGTCCGAGAAGCTTCGCGCCCTGCAGCTCAGCAGTAATCTAAACGAAGCTTACGAGACGCTGAAATCCCCTCTACGACGTGCCGCCTATTTGTTGGCGCTTCATGATGTCGATGTGAAAAAAGTAGATCAGAAGGATCTAAGTATGGATCTACTTCTTGAGCAGATTCGGTTGCGGGAGAAACTCGATGAGCTTCCCAAGGATGAGTCGGCTCTAGACGATCTAGGTGTACTGCGTACCGAGGTCGCCGCAAAACTGAAAGCTCAAGAAAAAAGCTTCGCGGAATCTTTTGACCTAAGAGAATACGATGATGCGAAGAGGGTTTACCATGAGCTGCAATTCCTCAACAAGCTTCGAGAGGAAATTGATGCCGGCGAAGAGCTTCGTCTAGGCTATTGATTTAGAATACAGATAAGCGCTGTATTGAGCGCTACGAATTACATCTAGTTACAGAGACTGCATAGAACAATGGCATTACTCCAGATTCAAGAACCAGGCGGAAAACAGGCGAAGCCTCTGCATCGCCTTGCCGTAGGAATTGATCTGGGAACAACTAATTCGCTAGTGTCCGCCAGTTGTGGTCTTTCAGTTGAAACTCTGCCCGATAGCACAGGCCAGCACTTGCTTCCTTCTGTGGTGCATTATCAAAAAGATGAGCCGCCTTTAGTTGGCTTTGAGGCTAAGGCTTTACTCGTCGATGCTCCCCTGAACACGATCGCATCTGCCAAACGCTTGCTCGGGAAAAGTCTCTTCGAACTCAAGTCGCAACATGCTTATCTACCCTTTGAATTTGATGATTCCCGAGATGATGGGGCTCCTGCAATCCTAACGCCCGCAGGAAGCAAGGATGCGGTCCAAGTCTCGGCCGATATTTTGAGGGCGCTCGTGTCACGAGCCGAGGCAAGCCTCAAGGGTTCACTAGAAGGCGCGGTCATTACTGTGCCGGCGTATTTCAATGACGCGCAGCGGCAGCAGACTAAGGATGCGGCGCAACTAGCCGGGCTTAATGTCCTGCGCCTGCTGAATGAGCCAACAGCAGCGGCGGTAGCCTACGGTTTGGACAGTGACGATCAAGGTAACGTTATAGTTTTTGATTTGGGGGGCGGCACATTCGATGTCTCCTTGCTCAGTATGAAGCGAGGTGTTTTCGAGGTATTGGCAACCGGCGGCGATACCAGTCTCGGTGGCGATGACATAGACCGAGTGATAGCCGATTGGATCGCCTTGCAGATGGGTGAAGGAGACGGCATAGAAATTCCTTCGCAGGCGCGATTGTTGCAACTTGCGAATGCAGCTAAGCATCAACTTAGCGATCATAAGACGGCGACAATTTCCAATGACGCTTGGTCTATCGAACTCACAGAAAGCACACTTAAAGAGCTCACGGCAGACTTACTTCGCAGAACCATTACTACTTGCCGTAGAGTGTTACGTGATGCAAATCTCGCTGTTTCAGATATCGACAACATTGTCATGGTTGGTGGCTCTACGAGGATGCCGCTGGTGCGTGATGCTGTGGCGGATTTCTATGGCAAGGCACCACTGACCAATATCGATCCAGATAAAGTTGTTGCGATTGGTGCTGGTATTCAAGCCGATGTCTTGATCGGCAATAAATCAGCCGAAAGCTTTCTGTTGCTAGATGTTAATCCGCTCTCGCTAGGCATCGAGACCATGGGTGAACTTGTTGAAAAAATAATTCCACGCAATACCACTATTCCTGTTGCCAAGGCGCAAGAATTCACCACATTCAAAGATGGGCAGACTGTAATGACATTACATGTTGTTCAGGGTGAGCGAGAATTGGTAAGCGATTGCCGCTCTCTTGCTAGGTTTGAGCTGCGCGAAATTCCATCGATGGTGGCGGGTGCCGCTAAGATACGTGTGACTTTTCAAGTTGACGCAGACGGATTGCTAAGTGTTTCTGCCGAAGAGTTAAGCACGGGGAAAAAGGCTGAGGTTCAGGTGAAGCCAAGCTATGGTCTTGAGTCCAGTATTATTGAAGGCATGTTGATGGACTCGCAGAGCAATGCGCAAACCGATATGAAAACCCGATCCATTAAAGAGGCGCAGCTCGATGCGACGCAACTACTCGATGCCATCGCCAATGCCCTGCGCGTAGATGGAGAGCTATTATCGGAAGCCGAGGCGGGTACGCTTGCCGAGTCAATCGATAAGCTCGAGTCGATCAAGATTAGCGGAAGCAGCGTGCAGATTCATGCAGCAACTGAAGAGTTGAATCAAGTAAGTAGCGAATTCGCGGCGAAGAGAATGGATCTGCACATTGCTAACGCCTTGCGCGGTGAGTCCATCGATGAAGTAGAAACGCAAGCCGATTAGACGGGCAATTCGATAAGAAAACAGTTCGATGGCAGTTCAACAGTTACTATTCACAGAGTCAAAATTTCGGC
>JAESUT010000012.1 GCA_016762995.1 Gammaproteobacteria bacterium
CCCCCCACCCCACTTCAAATTAATGGGGACAGATTGGACTTCCCAGCCTTACTAGACACTTTCTAGCCTGGAAAAATAGTCTTCTTCAAATTTAACCGGAGAGTGTAGTGGCATAGTTAATTTGGCCACCTAATTAGAGGTATTATTATGCACCTCATACAATCCTGTCCAATATTGACATAATTGGACAACCATGTGCATCATGGTGACAGGAGGTTCTTATTATGAACGTCAATCTAAGCTCAACATTTGAAGACTATATAAAGCAACAACTGGATACCGGCACCTACAATAATGCCAGCGAAGTAGTCCGAGAGGCCTTGCGACTTAAGATGCAACAGGATGAACTTTATCAGGCCAAAGTTGAAGCTATGCGCTTAGCATTAATTGCTGGGGAGCAAAGTGGCAAAGCTACACCACTGAACATTCAGGACGTCATCAAAAAAGCCAAAACAAAACAAGGCTTGAATGCTTAAGGTCATAAAGCGCCCCCTTGCCGAAGCTGATCTAATTAACATTTGGCTCTACACTTTTGAAACTTGGAACGAACAGCAAGCCGATGATTATTTGAAGGGAATGGAAGCGACTATCCAGTCAATAGCTGAGAACCCAAAGATCGGTATGAAAATCGACCATATCAGGGAGGGCTACAGGCAATATAAACACCAGCACCACCTGATCCTGTACATGTGCATACCCGCTGCCATCGACATCATTCGAATCTTCCATGAGCGCATGGATGTAGAGCCCCATGCTGCTGCACTGACATAGTATTCCCGTGAAAATATTTTAGGTGTCAATAGGTAGTTAGAGTAGCGGCCTCAAAATCCGTTTGTCCGGGGTTCGAGCCCCTGCGGGCCCAGAATTTTCTCTATTTAAATCAATGTACTACGGAATTTAATCGTTCTGATAGCGCATTTTTTTTGCTTGCACACTGCTTACACACTTCTCTTTGGTGGTTGCACACTTTTTTAGGGCAGTTATTCGCACACACACTTATTGTGCGGGAAGAATCCATCATGCCCTCCGCATTGCGATAGTGAATACTGCTGTTAGCAATTTATTATCTATTAACTGCACAAATTCTCCCAGCTAGATACTCTATACCCCAAAGAGGAATCTACGTGCCTACAACAACATTACATTCCGAATTGATTCAGCTCTTCGAAACTAAGCAGAAGCAACTCTATGTGGCAGCTCTTTCTATAACTCGGAATCAAGCCGCAGCAGAGGATGCAGTCCTTGATGCCATGCTTGCCATATCAGAATTACAGCAGACTCCTGAAAATTTGTCGGCTTATGTCTACAGAACAGTACGAAACAAAGCACTACATACAGTAAAGCAATCTAAACGCTTTTCTTCAGATTCTGAGTATTCTAATTTCATAGATACCCAATCCCAATCAGCGGAACAGCAAGTATTTCTACAGCAAGTTTTAAAACAATTGGAAGAACTAGAAAGCAATCAGCAACAAGTATTGATTATGAAGCTATTCGGAGACCTTACTTTTGATGAAATTGCCGAGATCACTGCCAACAACCCCAATACAGTAGCTTCTTGGTATCGCAGAGGCTTACAAAAACTCAAGGAGAATATCCATGAACCAGCACTTTGACAATAACAACACCGAAGGTACAGATAAGTTTGAGAAGAGCCTTTCAGCAATTGCACTAGTTGCTCCCAGTGAAATTTATGGAAAAATACCGGATAAGCTCCAAGCTAAAAATTCTACTCAGGGATGGGCACACTGGAAATGGATCACAGCTGGTGTTCTAGCATGCTCTGTAATTGCCTTAGCGATAACAATAACTGATGCTCTATACATAGATTCATCCATGGTAAATCAGTCCGAAAACATTGCCATGAGCAATGGTGAACCCCGGTTGCCGAGTGATCTACCGGCGCTATCTGGTGATATAGCCACTAATCAACGTTATGTTGCGGAAGAACACTTCATCGAATTGGCAAATCCAATAGACATGTCCGACAGCACCACGACAGAGGTTGTCGCTTTTTTCTGGTACCCATGCTGGCCTTGTTCCGAATTTGAAGAGTATTTAGCTAGCTGGGAAAGCGAACTGGATGGTGATGTGATTTTAACTCGAATGCCAGCGATCTGGTCATCAGTTATGCGCTTTCATGCTCGCGCCTATTTCACAGCCCAAGTTCTAGGGATATTGGATCAGAGCCATCAAGAATTCTATGTCGAATTCGAAAAAGACAATCCAGCCGTAACCAATGAAGAAGAACTACAACAATACTTCGCCGGTATTGGCATCTCAGCTGCAGCATTTTTTAGGGCTTACAACTCCGAAACCACTATGGAATTACTGGATTATGCTGAAGCGGAAAATCGTGCGTATCAAATACAATCCACTCCATCTATGTTCGTAGCTGGGAAGTATGGAGTCTCCCCACAGGGTGCCGGTGGGTTTCAGGGAATGCTTGATGTGACTGATTTCTTGATTGAAGGATTGAAGGATTGAAGGATTGAAGGATTGAAGAAATAACAATCTAAGTTTGAATACCCAACGATCGGAAGCGCTGGAACACAAATTGTGTATGAACAAAGCTAATTGTTCCAATTGTAGTGACTGCGGAACAGACTATAGCCTAGAATGTTAAGCACATATTACATGCGCGCTGGAGAATTGATTGAAAATCAATAGGTCAGTAGTAATTAAGCTAGGAATAATAGCTGCCCTTCTCATCATAGCCCCTTATATTGTGCCTGTGGCTTTCGAACTTGTACTAATGGCCGACATTATGGGCCTTGAAGCCTTAGTCCTATTCCTAATTTATCAATCACGAAATGCGCTCACAGCACTCGTTGGAAGGTTTTCAGAGTTCACCCAAAGTGTAGCAGCTACAATCGTATTGCTGACCAGACTCTATATWTTTCAACCAAGAGTACTAGTAAGTCACGTTGTYGGTAGCAGCGTTATTCTTATCTTTACCTGCTCATTTGCTTTGGCATTGGTACTTTGGGCTCCAGCAATTTATTTGAGCACCGGTGGTTTTGCGTGACAGTTCACTGACAAATTCAACCGCATTCCTCGTTGACTCTCTCAGAACATAGAATAAGCGCAGCTTTAACCAGAAATTATCTGTATTAGAAATGTCGATACTGACAAGTTAACTACCAAACCCATGAAAATCTCCGTAAACCCATTTCCTTAGTGCAACCGCCTTTCCCCAGACGCAAAAGTTCGCAGACTGAAACATCGATAGGGAGTAAACTAGTTAACAATATTATCTATTGTTTATTCACGGTTGCTAAAGAAATACAGTAATGGCAAAGCAAAAATATTACGTAGTGTGGCGTGGTAGAAATACAGGAATCTTCACTGACTGGCCTACTACACAAGCATCAGTGGCTGGCTTTTCTGGAGCTTCTCATAAAAGCTTCTCAACTCGGCAGGAAGCTGAGGCCGCGTATCAAGGAAAGCCTGTACAAGCAGGAAGAACTTCAGCGGTAACAGCTAAGGTCAAAGCATCAAATACGCCAGAACCATCACCTTCTTATCTTTTAAATCCAGCCTTTGATATCCATATATTTTGTGATGGGGGGTGCGACCCCAACCCCGGGAAATCAGGTTCTGGTGTTGCAGTCTATGAATCAGGAAAACTCAGTAAGATGTACCATGGTTTACACGCATCTCAAGGCACTAATAATACCGCTGAGCTAAATGCATTACACCAAGCTATGCTCATTGCCACGGAGAAGATTAAAGAAAAGAAGAAAGTGCAAATATTGTCAGACTCTACCTATTCCATTAAAGCTATGACGGAGTGGGGACCAAACTGGAAGCGAACAGGCCGAATGGATGGCAGGGGTAAGCCTTTGGCGAATGCTGAGCTTATACGGGTGATGTTTGATCTCCACAACATGATAGGCCCGCAAATCGATATAGCGCATGTGTCAGCTCACATCGGCATTGAGGGTAATGAGCTTGCAGACCGATTATCAACGTTAGCAATCCGAGGGAAAGTAACAAAATTTGTGGAATATGATAGCTTGAGCGTGAATGAGCTATTGGCCATATGAAAGCACTAGAAGCATCCCTGAAGGTACTGAATTAAGAATTAATGAAGATTAATGCGATACTTGCAAATCCAATCAAGACACGTGAACTTGCCTGATCGGTGACGAGGGATCAGATATGGCTAATGCGAATAGCAGATTGGCACTTCTATTACTGCTCCTTTTCAGCCTACAGGCTAATAGTAGTTATGCCCAAGCAGTCGAGGTAAGCGTTGACCGCACTGAAGTAGCCCGCGATGAAGTGGTAACTTTAACAATCAGGGTAGATCAGCAAGGTCAATCGATGCAGCTAGACTTGACACCTCTAGCCGAAGAATTCGAAGTTTTAGGCACCCGGACGTCTAGTGGAATCCGTACTGTCAATGGTGTTGTAGAGGCTTGGACAGACTACATTGTCACAATTTCCCCCTTAGAGGCAGGCACATTAACAATACCGTCACTACTAATTAACAATCAACAGACAGAATCAATAAGCATTGAAGTCGCTAGTGGTAACAGCCAGCCTCAAAACCAAAACAATGATGACTTGTTTCTGAAAATTGAAGTCAATAAAGAATCAGTTTTCGTTCAAGAAGAACTTCAATTATCGCTTAAACTTTATTACACAATAAGCGGCATCAGGAATCCTCAGTTTACTGAATTGGACATGCCCGATACAGTAATTCAGTTAATTGAACAACCCAATCAGTACGAAGAACTTATTAATGGAATACGCTTCGGTGTTTATGAGAAGCGCTATATCATCTTCCCTCAGCGTAGTGGACCTTTAAAAATCCCAGATATACGATTTCGCGGTGAAATCTCGGAAGACGGGCCTAGTAATTTTGTATTTCGAAGCGTTAAAACGCGTGGTGTCTTTGCCTATATTGAGGGACTTACGATCGACGTAAAAGAGGTGCCGGTTGCAGGATTGGGGCATTAGATGCCAGCTTCAAATATAAGCATTGAAGAAAGCTGGAGGGTATCGACAAGTTAACTCTCCAATCGATAAAAAATTCCGATTAGGCAGTCCCATATCTCCACTGCATTTACCCAAGACGCTATTTGACGCTACCGAATAGGGCTAGATGGTATTGACAAGTTAACCACTCAATTCGAGAAAAACTCCGATTTGGCCTTCCTACATTCCCACTGCGTTTTGCCAAGACGCAAAAGCACGCAGCCGAAAATATCGATAGGTTTCTGCTGACACTCAGTGCCAACCTAGATTGAATAAGTTGTAGACAGCTGCATGGGCTCTCAAAAAGCGCTGTGCTTGCTCCACTGACTTGAACTTCCTCCTGCCCCGCTCCCTGACTCTCGTCGATTCGCGTGACAACTCAGCTCGATTGTTGGCGTATTGCGTTGTGTCGTGAATCGCTTCTGGAATAAGCTCTCTATGTGCCACGTTGTAGCTGCGCAATTTGTCCGTGACGATCTTCCTAGGCTCTCCTCGATGCTTGCGCAATAACCGCTTAAAGAAGCGTTTTGCCGCCTTTCCATCACGCCTCTTCTGGAGATATACATCAACTACTTCGCCATCCTAGTCCACTGCTCGCCATAGGTAATGCTGCCTACCCTGGATCTTAACGAACACCTCATCAATGAAGAAAGTATCGCCATAGCCCTAGTGTTTTCTTCTTAATCTTTGAGTATATTTCGACCCAAAATTATTGCACCACAGCCGAATAGCTTCGTAGCTCACCTCAATACCACGCTCAGCCATCAAGTCTTCGATATCTCGATGACTGAGGTTGAATCAGTGGTAGAGCCAGACTGCGTATTGAATGATTTCGAGAGGGAGTCGATGGCATTTGTACATTTTCGGTTGGTTCATGCGCTGAATTGTCGCAGAATGGCGATTAACTTGTCAGTACCGACAATTGGGGGCATTATTTTGCAGTTCTTCCTACACAATAAGTGTACGAAGCACCGACGCAAATCAATCAGATTACTTTGTAGCAGGAATTAGCTGATCCAGACTTTACTTTAACCAATATGAATTACCTGTATCCGACAAATCGAAATAAACCATCGTAATCACCACCGTCAGCATCACGCAACGCTTGCAAGTAAGTT
Organism: Gammaproteobacteria bacterium; assembly: GCA_016762995.1. Taxonomy (GTDB): domain Bacteria; phylum Pseudomonadota; class Gammaproteobacteria; order Pseudomonadales; family Pseudohongiellaceae; genus UBA9145. The sequence continues at coordinate 6,105 of JAESUT010000012.1, forward strand.
TGTCGACGCTCATTCTCTTCAGTTAATGCAAAGCCACCGCCCCAATCTATTCGCGCATGATCATAGAGTTTCTCTAGCAATGCGTCAGCGATAATACGAGAAAAGCGCCCGTTGCCATTTGGGAATGGGTGAACCTTTACAACCCTGTGGTGGAATCGTGCTGCGGCTTCTAATGGCTCATAAGTATCGTGATCGATCCAGTATTGAACATCGTCAAATATATCCCTGAGCTGCACTGTTATCTGCCGAGGGTCGACACCAATATTTTTCTCAGTGAGGCGATACGACCCGGCCCAACGCCAAACATCCCCAAAAAGGCGCTTGTGTAGCTTTCGCGCAAATACATCGGTTAAAAGTTCAGGGTTACGCTGACGAGTAAGCCAACGCAGACCCATTTCAATGTTGGCTTGTTCTAAATGGTTTAACTCTCCGCGTGTTGTAACATGGGGGTATTTAAGGTCTTCCATTTCATCAGGGTCGAGTGGCGTTTCCCCTTGCTTGTACTCCATGTTCTCAATCATGATTCATCCCATAAATGAGAAGGCATATCTCGCACAAACTCCTCAGTTAACCGCTCTATCTCGAAGTTCCTCTGTTTTTTATCAAGGCTCTGCGCTTCAAGGGCCATCTGCTTATCCGTATAGTCAGTCACCGCTTTAGCCTTTTCATGCGCCCGAAGCCTAACGACATCCTTTACAGATTTTTCTGGCACTATGGCATAAACAAACCGGCAGCCAAGTGCCTCTGCCATCTGCTCCATTGCCTTGATCGTAACTCCACCACCAAGCTCGGCCTTTTCAGTGTTTGAGATAAGGCCACGCGTCACGCCCTTGCGCCGGGCGAGCTGTGCTCCGCTCATACCAAACGACTTTCGGACAGTTCTGATCCAGCCTTCACTTGGCACACGCAAACCCTTCACGCTTTCTGCAGCACGGTCTACGATGTCTTGGTATTGCGATAAAACGATTTTTTCCACACTCATTGCATGCCTACCAATTTACATTTATTCAATTTACGTATACATATATATACACATCATATAAATTAATGTCAATATATACATATACTAAATTAGAGAATACGAGAATCTATAGGTATACATACTATGGTTCAAGACGAGGTAAAAGATAACTTCAGCGCAGAAGAAATATCCGTTCAAACGGACATTCTGATGCCTATCCCCCCACTTTTTCGGAACGCATCTAATCCTTCACACACAATAAGTGTACGAACGCCGCCTCAGACTCTACTTGTAGTGGCATGGTGACATTGTCGCTGATTTAAAGTATCCGTTAAACTGGGGGAGGTTCAATCTGCCCCCTTTATCCTATCGATCAACTATGTAGGTTAGATAACCGGTAAACATTTCTTCGCTGCTATCGAAACCCCACTGAACTTCTTCCCTAAAATTGGGGTTAAAGGGATTAGATAGAGAATTATCGAAGACTCCCGATACATTCACCACCGAGCCCGGCTCAAGAGCGCGCGGCGTTTCCAGCCAATAGTGCGGTTGCCAGCCATAATTGTAGGCAGGAACACTGACTAGGGTCTGCGAGTCACCGTTTGGCGAAATCAAATCAAACTTCATGGCCTTGCCACGTTGATTCATGCGCGGCCTAACGGCAAGCAGCGTCGACTTCTCTGTGAATTTGTAGCTCGCGAGAACTGTCTGATCTGGATCGTTAGAAGACAGGGTGAACTCGGCGGAAACGGGCCGAGTAACTATTTCCTTCGACGGCACGGTGTCATGAAAATAAAGCCCGATGGTGGTGGAGTCTCGGAGAACCCGGCCGTGTGAGTAGTAATGAAATTGAAGAGCCAACTTGTGACCGGCGGGAATCAGGACGCCGCTGTCCTCGGGGAATACTGTGGCCGGGTTCTCGCCTGGAATAAAACTGCCAAGGAAGCGCCTCTTGGATGTTCGCGCCTGTCGTTCTTCGCCCCAGAAATCACTTTCTGGCGCCACTACAAATGCCGACAAATTGTGAATGACTCGTTCTTCTCCTGGTGCAAACTGGAACGCCCTAACCCATTTGTCTTCATTAAAGGGTAACTCTAGTTCTAAGTACATGTAATCCAGAATACCAACAGCAGGTATCTCATTCTGGGGAGTATCTATTGTGAAGTCGGGCTCTCCCAGTTGCCACTCAAAGGTTTTTTCCAAAGGGATTTCTGAAAGAGGGTCACTTGCCCCGTCTCCACGAGGCACACCGGCTTGCATCCAATGCATGAGCTTTTTTCGCTTCTCGGCCGAGAGAAAATGCGCATTGGGAGTAGCATCATAGGCTGGGTCAACCTGCATCGGCGGCATGCGTTTATTCATAATCACCTCCCTGACCATGGGCGACCAGCCGGCCAAGGAGTAGTAACCATCGAATGGGAATGGACCTGCACCATCCTCACGGTGACAAATAGCGCAATGCTCTACGATGATAGGTGCTATCTCGGTCGAGTAATCCGGCGCGGCGCTTGAGTCGCTCTCATAACTAATCGAGCAGCCTTCGAACGCTAAGTTAGTGGTCTCAGTCGATGTGCTGGCAAGTATTGCCTCTATATTTTCTAGCAATGCTGGACCCGCACCTCCACGATAGTGCAGTGACAACCGCTGCGGATTGAATACCAACACCTCACCCGACTGACTAAACTGAAGGTTTTCAGCCACCAGTTTTAGCTCATCGGCCAAGACAGGAAAAGACAAACCCCAGGCGCTTTCGGTGGTGCGGTCTTGCGCGTTTATATCCAGCGCGAGAAACTGCACGCGCTCACCATATTGTGATTGTATGTCGGCAAGCATGTCCGCCGCCTCCCGCGCAGAAGGGCAGCTATTGTCATAGGCCAGAAGTACAACGGCATCAAGTTGTTGGTAGCGACTAAGTTGATGAAACTCGCCTTGCTCATCTAACAATGCAAAGTCGCCCACTCTCTCGGCCGCAGCATAGGCTAGTGTGCTGGCCAACCCCATCGCTAAGCCACACAAAATAGTCCTCAGCGAGCCAAGTAGCTTACTGTTCATAGTCCATCTCCGCTGATGCTGATATGTGGATTCTCCGACTGCTCCCGAGACCAATTGCGGTCGGACCAAGTGAGTCCGCCACGGGCTGGGCCACCCGCGTTATAGATGCCTCCGCGCAGCACATACAGAAGATATTTTAGATCATCATCGGAGATGTTTGTGTCCTTGCTCGTGTAGGCGGCAACGACTTCTGTAATTTTCTGTGGCCGATCTTCGATTTGGGGATAAGCCAATACATCGCCAATCACCACCTTGAGAGATTCTAGATTATCCAAAATATACGCCGCATCTGGGTACTTCTCATAGAACGTGGGCGCTATCACTGGACTGGTTGGAATATCACTAGGCAGCGCGACAAAACCGCTGTGCTGCCTGATAAGCTTTTCGTTATATAACTTAGTCAATCGCTCGATATCTTCTTCCAATTGCTCTTCGCTATTGGCCGTTATAACAATCTCCAACAGCCCGATTTTCAACCACTGCGATGCCCAAGTCAGCCCGGCGAATTGCGGAAAGCCCACCGGATACGCATAGGCGTAGGGGTGATCGGAGAGCAAAGTGTCAGACTTAGGTCGGGAAGCAACTGAATGCGCATCGTCACTAAGGTAACTCTGTACGGCCTGGGCTACTGCCGCGCTTTTATCCTCAACCGCGGGGTTTAGATGAATCTCAATAAGCTCCTCTACGAACTCACGTCCTCGTTGCAGTGTCTGCAGAGCGACCGGAGGCAGATCGGCAATCTGAGCCAGCAGTGGGCGAACTTGATCCGCGTCGTGCTCTTCATAAACTACACCAAGCAGCCCAGGTGTTACTCGACTCTCGAATACGCGATGTGGTCCCAGAAGAGACAGGTGATTTCCGGCTGAATGGTAGTGGGAAATTGCCGCTTCTTCCAGTTCAACCAACTTATCAAGTAGCATCCGCTGCCCAATAGCAGCCAATGGCGTTTCATTGGTAAGAACAATCTCCTCATAAACCCTAGCTTGGAGAACATCATGGGCGAGCAGCAATTGCTGTAGCTGCGGATATTTTTTTGCCAGCATTGAGGATTCGGCGGCTATCGCAGTAGCAATAAAGGAAAAAGCTGCCACACCTAACACTAACGGTCGGATGAGGGAGCGAATTAAAACAAGGCGTCTAATAAAATTCATTAATTTTTCCTTAATTATACCGAGTTCATTTGACTTCGACGCTCTAGCTACAACGACCCAGATTCAAGGCTTGAGCGTAGCAAATGCAACCTCGCCATCCTTGATCTTAGTCAATCTGATAGCGCTACGTCACATAGTGCGACCTTCTGTCGCACCTCGACAGCTGGATATATGGGGTCAGAGTAAAAATACAGTGGTTTACTTAGGCGGTCTGCCTCGCCTTAACGGCCTGACAGGCCTACCTGTGAGCACTTCAACCGGTATTGAGGGGGTTTAGAGCTAGGACTTTCGGAGTGCCTGCTTCGAGCCGAAAGCGGCCACCCCCCTCCCCCAGGATTTCAGTTCTGCAGGGTTTAACCCCCCCCCTACCTCGGTCGGCCGAGAAAGCTGCCCTCCAATCCGTTTGTCCGGGGTTCGAGCTCTTGTGGGCCCAGGATTTTCCCTTATTTTTCATCGAGTTATGATTAGGAGCGACGGACTATGAGTTTTTGGAGTCCGTTGGCCCCAGCATAAAAACCTGAAAACCCTCTTCTCCCTATATCTACTTTTCACAAAGTTGCCAAACGGCGCATTAAATAATTTCAGGTGGGAACCTATAGCGCTTAGCCATTTTTGAAGATTTCATGACCAAAGTGTCACAGATGGGAATTTAACTTATCAGTATCACCCGCTAGAACATTACATCAGATCGACAATTCGTAACATTTACTTACTTGCAGATCGAGGCTCAATTGAGCATTATTAGCGGCTGTAATTCATACTTGTTAGAGTACCTTTTGAGACACCACGTTCGGCGTTTCAAAACACCATAGCCCAGAAGAGGATTTGGAAAAATGGCGTATAAGAAAGTCCTAAGTGCAATTCTAGTTTCGGCGTTGTTTCCAGCACTAAGCAGTGCTCAGGAAGCCGCTTCACACCCAACCTATGCCAAGGAGGTGTCCCGGATAATTCAAGAGAATTGCCAGATATGCCACCAACCTGGGCAGATCGGTCCTATGTCCTTCACCAGTTATGAAGAGGTACGACCTTGGGCACCGCTCATTCAGCTTAGGGTTGCGGCCCGTGAAATGCCTCCCTATCAGTACGATACGGAAATCGGCATACAGCATCTCAAGAATGACTGGCGCATGTCGCAAGAGGACATCGACACTGTCGTAGCCTGGGTCAACGCAGGCTCGCCCTTCGGCAACCAGGAAGATTTGCCGCCACCAAGACAATACCCCGATATGGGCGACTGGCGTCTGGCTGATGAGCTTGGACAACCCGATCACACCATTAAGTCTACAGCTTGGGATGTTCCCGCTGACGGTCAGGATCTGTGGTGGAAGCCTGTTGTTGATTCCGGCATTACCGAAAGCCGTTGCATTAAAGCAGTTGAGACCCGCCCCTCCGCAGCGGCCATAGGCTCAACCCACCATGCCAACTCGCACTTCAAGGTTCTGGATGAAAACGACGAGTGGGTCAATGGCGACCGCCTGTCTGAATTTGCGATCGGCAAACTCGGAGAAAAAGTACCTGAAGGCGCATGTCGACGGATACCGGCCAATTCAATGGTTGAGTGGGAGATTCACTATTTCCCCGATGGTAACGCAGTACCTAATGATCAGGTGACAATAGGCATCTGGTACTACGATGAAGAAGACGAATTTGTCGAAGAGGAGAGCTACCCTCAAAACTTGAGCGCCTATTTTCTGAGTGGAGGAGGAGGCGACTATATGATCCCTCCCAATGGCAAGCTTATGACGCAGGGATTCAGGTCTTTCGACCATCCGGTTCGCATCGACAGCTGGCAGCCTCACATGCATCTGAGGGGCGTAGCAATGTCGATGGAAGTGTTTTACCCGGAAACAGGAAGAAAGGAAGTGATAAGTCAGACTTCCAATTGGACATCTGCTTGGAACCATAGCCACACCTATGCAGAAGGCTACCAACCACTTATTCCTGCCGGCGCGACGATTATCCTAACCGGGTGGTACGACAACACTGCAAACAACCCCATGAATCCCGATCCCGATCAGTGGGTTGGTGCAGGTCAGCGCACCACCGACGAGATGGGCCATGCCTGGATCGCTATTTCCCATCTCGATGAGGAAGACTATGAAGAGCTTGTTGCTGAACGCAAAGAGCGAGACAACAGCAGCGTTGCTGGCGCGGGTGGATCGGATTGATGAGCTTGTTTAAAACCTCCAAACTATTGTTGCCAATTCTGATGGGGCTGCTTGCAGCCCCCCTTCACGCTCAGCTGCCCCAACCGCTGCGGGACTATCCCCTAGCGACGCGCGGGATGACTGGCGAGGAAGTGGCCCCCATGTTTAATGGCTGGATTCTCAACGAAGATAAATCAGTAACCATGATCTTTGGCTTCGGCAACCTAAACAGAACGGCAGGCTTAGATGTTCCACTCGGGCCAAACAACAAGTTAGAACCCGCTGAATTTCAAGGTGCCCAACCCACTCACTTTCCCGTATATAGCAGACGCGGATTTGTGGGCATTCAGGAACGAGGCGCCTTTGCTGTGAACGTGCCAGCGGACATGGCGGGCACTGAAGTTGTCTGGACGCTGACTTCGAACGGTAAGACTTGGTCTGTACCAGGCCGTGCAACGTCGGCGGCCTACGAGATGAGTGCCGCTGAAATGGCCTCTGGCTCCCTAAAACCTGCCATTCGATTCAGCATGGATGGACCGGAGTCTGTTGACCCAATGGGCATTCACGCAGAGCCTCAGGTTGTCACGGTGGGTCAGCCAGTCACTCTTTCGGCRCTTATGCAGGATCGAGGAGTACGGGATCTATATGCAGGCAATGACCGCTTGTATGTACCCCTAGGCACCTTTTGGGTCATGCATCAGGGGCCTGCCAAGCCGGAAATAGAAGCTGCGGAAATTAGTGGGCGCGAGCGCGCAGCAGAAGACGCTGGCGATCCAAACAAGAACGAATGGACTGAGGTTTCAACTCAGGTGACTTTCCAGGAGCCTGGAGAATACTTGATGCGCCTGAGAGTGGACAATTTCGAGGCACCAGATAGCCAGTTCGATAACGTTTGTTGCTGGTCCAACGTTTACTTCCCCGTAACCGTTAATCCTTAAACCACGGACAATGTGCAAGCACAAACGCTGCTTGCACATTGTTGATTATCTCTCTTCCYACTCCGCTGTAAATATTGACAAGTTAACCACTCAGATCGGCAAAACTTTCGTCAACCCACATCTATATCGCCATTACCTGTTCCCAAGGCGCGAAGCCGGGAAAGTCGATGGTATAGCCAGACGGCAGAGATCGGGGGTTAACTTGTTAGCACCCTCGCGCAGGCTTGGCTTAGTGCTTGAATTTGTTTCTCGCGTTCGCCCAGGGGTCAACATCCTCTTCAGCAGGTGATGCTGGCGAGCCCAACGATTCGTGATCTCCCGTTCTGGAACGGTTATTATCTCGAGGGCTAGGATGCTGAATTCGTTGAGCGCCATAACTCTTGTCCGAGCTAGGGCGGTGATGGCCAGCACCTTGATCATAGGCTGCAGCTTTCTCTGCGCGTTTTTCGCGCAGCCTCTCCGCATCGTCCAAACTCAGCTCACTGGGCTCAGCCGGTGCTTGATTCTCTGGAATAACCCGATCTCTGGGAGGCAATAAAAACTGCTCGGAAGACGCTTTAGGTAGATTTTTATATTCATACAAATAGAAAGCTTCAACTTTTTCACACGCCCAGTTTGTTTTTTTAAGAAACTTCAAGCAGGAAGCAATACTCGGATTGGTCTTAAAGCAGTTCATGTTTATATAGGCAAAGAGAATTTCGAAGCCGTAGTGGTCAACTATTTCGATCAACAGGTTCTTTAAACTAAGACCATGCAGAGGGTTGTTCTTATAATTGATCTCATCGTTCATACCAATATCCGGGAAATGAGGAGGTATATCGTAAATAGAAGGGGACAGCATTAGTTTAACAGGTATTGACAAGTTAACTGTACCCGCGCTCAAAATACGCTGCTTAGCTTCCTCTAGATTGCCACAGCCTTTTCCCGAACCAAAGGGGTCAGAGAACTTTGATTAGCAAATTACTTTGGCTATAGAAAATTTATTGAGCTTTCTGGTCTCGTTTTTCGAAAATAAGGACAATGTGTTTCGGTGTTTCCCGATCAAAGTTCTCTGCCCCCTTTGATTCTTTTTCTTCGCCACATTTCGAATAGCTAATTAGCCCGAAATACACCGAAGCTAGTATTGTTGTTACCCCCTAGCGAGGTCAGTTGAAATTTCAGCTCAAATGATTCCTCTCCCAAATTCAGTACTGTTAATGTTCCAATCAGGTCAGTTCCTGGCTCTGGACTATGTGTCCAGCTTCCCGTCGCACTAGAACTACCAATATTTTGAGAATCCACAACCCACTCTTGATCGCTAATCTGATCAGAGAAATGATTGAATACTTCCTCGATTTCCCAATCAATACTTAGGCTTGCCCCGGTCTCTATACCACTACGAGAACCGGAATACCCACCTATACCAGTGAATGGGGAATACCGACGCGGCTTCGTTTCCGGCAGCTCCATTATTGGTAGATATTGCTGTAAGCCACCTCGGCGTCCACCCATTCGGCCCATTGCTTGCAGTTGTTCCGCCAATTGATCCGCGCAACTCCTATTGTCACTCGCTGGGTTTGCTGCGATTGTTACGGTGCTGCGCTGATCTTTTTCGGTGTAAGAATGCGAGAGAAAACCTTGCGAGTCATGACAAAAGCGATTGTATGCTTGAGGAGCAATCGTGTTTGAGGCTACAAAGCCGCTTCGTACTCGGTTCATTCCGGGCAATTCAAATTCCATATACCCAGCCTGAACAAATGCTTCGCTTAGAGCCGACCGCGCTTGACTGTCTGTAAGCGTAGTACTGTATACCGCAGCTATTCCGTAACCACGCTCGATACTCCCCATTATTTCTAACTCATTGGGGACATCGATTTCGGGAAAAGCGCTGCTCAAATCAGAATAGATTGTGGGTTCACCGAAAGAAGTATTACCCAACAAGGCTTTAACAAGCTCTAGCGGGACACTACCTTGAAATTCCGTGTCTGCGAATGTGGATGATAGACAGGTAACTGCAAAAATCGGTACAACAATATTACGAAGCATGCTGTATTCCCTCAAATTTATAAAATAACGAAATTCGTGGTTTATACTACGCCTGCGACAAACGAAAAGTAAAGAATCGAGCAACTTTGTCCGTTGAACGGACATTTCTATCGAATCAAAAGCACTTTCACGCGCGATTAGCGACTGAACTCCATCTCAGACTCTATTAGATGTGCTGTCCCGGAGATTAGGAGACAAAATGCTGTTTCCCCCTAAATCTTTACAAACACTTCATCAATGAAGAAAGTATCGTCATATCCTTGGTGTTTTCTTCTTAATCGTTGGGCGTATTCTGTCCCAAACTTATTGCACCACAGTCGAATAGCTTCGTAGCTTATTTGAATGCCACGTTGTGACATCAAATCTTCGATATAGCGATGGCTGAGGTTGAATCGATGGTAGAACCAGGCGGCAAATTGAATGATTTCAGGTGAAAATCTGTGCCTTTTGTAAGTTTTCGTAGAATTTATGATCAAATTCTGACAAATTGGGATTTAACTTGTCAGTATCCCCTGATATTCTGAAAGTCTACTGTTGGCCGAGAGCTCTCGTAGGTTAGAATGTATATCTAATCAAATGACCACGAAAGTGGCGCAAGATCAGTCCTATTATCCAGGGCGTTTATTTTACAAGGAGTATCTTACAGTGCAGGGGAAAATTACCTCAGTAGTTGATTATCTAAACGAAGTGAAGACACGTTGTACGTTCAATGCGGCGGCTGAAGCGATAGGTATTACACCACAAGCGCTTAAAAAGCAGCTAGGTGAGGCACGCCCTGAAGTCTCTTGGTTTGTTAGTCCAACTTCAGGCGAGCCTATGCGTTACACGGACAGTGAAAAACATCCTGAGCTTTATCGCACTACGCGAATTATTACATCAGCAGAGGTTTTAAAACGTAACCTTGGGCTGTAAAAGGTTCTGAAAAGCTACCCACCCCAACCGAGAAAGGCTTCGATTAGGCATTGCTACTGCCTTTTCCCAAGACGCTATGTGACGCGACCGAATAGGCTCGATTTCAAGGAATGATGGGTAGTTGAAATTCTGACAAACATGCTCAGCGGCCGGAAGCGTTCGTACACTTTGTGTGTAGGAAGCCGTTAATTGGCTTCTAGATCTGAGCACCAAATTGGGCAGTCGTTAGTCAATGCTAACTATTTTCCAATTTGGTCATTTCCCAAACCCACCTTGGCATCACGCCACCAAACTGAAAGAATTCTTAGTCAAATCTATACCCACCGTTGTAATATCCATAATGAACTCCCTTTATTGTAAGTGTTTTGGTAACAGATTCACTTTGGCACATTGCGATGCTGCTAGGTAGGAGGAGCCCATTTTCATTTGCTATGTGCTTCGATGCGCTAGGTTTGGACCGTAAACCTCCGCCAAAAAAGAGAAAGTACACGATATGAATACCGATAAACTTAACCACTGGCTAACACTCGGCGCAAATGTTGGAGTCTTGGCGGGGATCATTTTTCTCGTATACGAATTGCAACAAAATACGCTTGCAACACAACTTGATGTCGCAAGTAACTTTCAAAATAGTTTTACCGATATTGAAATGTTGATCGCAGGAGAGCCAGAGTTTGCAGAACTACTGGTGAAGGGGCGTGAGGGTGAAAATATGTCTCCTACAGATCAGCTTAGGCTGGGTGTTTTCTATACGAATGTGCTCCGGCAGTGGCAATTCGTCCATTTCCAATACCTCAGTGATGCACTAGATAAAGAAATTTGGAATGGGCAGCGCACCTATTTTGATCAGTTACTCGGTGATGATTCAGGCCTGTTAGAGCACTGGAAAGTGACCAAGTCTCATTACGGCTCACGATTCAATGACCTAATACAGTCGATGACTACCGAGCTCTAGTCGAATCAAAGGGATCAGAGAACTTTGATCCAATGGCATCCATACGTAATCAAACTACACCGACCCCTTTGGTTTTAAAGGTCCGTTGGTCCTGAGTGCTCCGCTCCACCCTTCAGAAACTCTTCTTTACCACACCGCATATTGAATTATTTCAAGTGGAAGTGAGGCACACTCGTAGATTTTTGAGCGGCCCATACGCCAAATACTGACAGCTTGGCGGTTAACTTATCAGAACTTTTCGATCAGATCCGCCCTGAACGTAACCCCGAGGCCCGGGCCCTGAGGCACCTTAATCTGGCCGTCCTCTTCCAGGACTGGCGGGTTCTCGAAGACCTGCCAGCCCTCGAAGATATCCGCGTGCGGCGGTTCGTGGATAAACTCTGTTATCGGGGCGTTTGGCATGGACGCGATAAGGTGGATTCCGCAGATATTGACTAATCGCCGCTCAAACGGCGCCGAGTGCGGCGAGACTTGTGCGTTGTACGCCGCCGCGAGGGTCCCGATATTGCGGGACATTAGGGGCCCCAGATTGCCAATCTCCGGCATGAGGACGTCGAAACACCCCTGCTCAAGAAGCCACCTGAACTCATGGATGCCCCAGTTTGACTCGGCGCCGGCCATTGGCATAGCGAGGAGCCGGTTGAGCTCCGCCAACTGCTTGTAGTCGTAGCGGGGCAGTGGCTCCTCGAGCCAATATACGTTGAGCCGCTGGTACTCCATCGCCGTGTCGTAGGCACGCTTAAAGTTCCAGAGCACCGGATTCTCCCCATTGGCGTCTGCGTCGCCGGGTGCCTTGTTACCATCGCAAAGAATGTGGAAGTCATCGCCCACCGCTTCCCGAACCAACTCCACGACGCGGATATCCTCCTCCATCGTCCTGAACCCCGAACGCAGTTTGATGGCGCGCCAGCCGTCCTCTTTAAGTCCAATGGCGATTTCAACCCGGTCTTCCACGGTGCCGATGCCCCACATGGCAGCGTATGGCAGGACTCGGTCGCGTCCACCGCCCCAGAGCTTGTAGAGCGGTAAATCCGTTGCTTTGCCTAGCAGATCCCAAAGCGCGATCTCTACCGAAGCGCCCCATCTGCGGTGCGGGCGGTATAGCGCCGCAGCATGCTGATTGATCTCGAAAGGATCTTTGCCGACAAGCAGTTGCTTCACAGTCTCGATGTTCTCTGGAGGGATCCCGGGGCCAATGCCCACTAGGCCTTGATCCGTGTGCACTTCAGTCACGGTGAAATTGCCAATCTGAACGTGTAGCCCTCCACGGGGAGTATCGACGCGTCGGGCAAGGATGCCCTTGTCTTCGATCAGCTTGATCTTGATCAAACGGACATCAGTGATCTTTAGGCGTGTCGCCTGTGCAGCCTGTGCCGCCTGCGGCAGCATTAATGGCATCGTCACAAGGCCGGGCAACTTGGTTAAGAAATCTCGTCTGCGCATCAGAGCTCCCTGTCTGTAGTTAAATTAGTACAATTACCATATGATTTTTATTGCTTTTTTTCAACTCCAACTGCAATCCCTGTACTTACAAGTTAACTCTCAGATGTAGATGAGGACACTCACAACTTAATCGTTCAAAAACAGCGGATTGTGTTAGTGAAATTACACGTTAGCCAATAAGTTGTTTAAAAATGGGTGAATAACGGACACTCACTGCAGCTCTGGTAAGTTTGACCTAAACCACCTGTCTTAAGTTGTTAAATTGTGAGTGCTCTACCCCGCTTCTTCTAACCCTCAACTTGCGCTCATTTGATCTTTTTGCGGTAACATGGCGTCACAAGACCGCCATTCTAGGCTTATTTAGTGGACGCTCAGATGATCAATGAAACAGCATTGAAGCGGATAACAGTTGTTAGTCTTGTAGTTTTCTATGCAGCCGTGCTGTTTTTCAGTGTAAACATACCGCAACAAGACGATTTTGATAGCATCTTGGCCTATCTGATCAATTCAGATTCCAGTTTGAGTGCGGGCTTATTCGATATGCATGTAAGCCATCGAATTATTTTAACTCGCCTACTCGCCAGGCTAAGCAGCGTAGTTAGTGGAGATGTGGATTTTAGACTTCTCTCCTACTTTGGCTCACTCTCGTTATTGGGTGTGGTCGCGATACTCTACCAATCTACTAAAAACATTCCCCAAAGGGCACTTGTTCTCTGCCTAGTTTGTTTATGTATATTCTCATTTTTCCATTGGTCGAATGTGGCTTGGGCCACGGCTTCCGTCCAAAACTACACAATCACTTTTGTAGCTGTTGCTGTGTTCTGGCTATTTAACAACCAGGGGCGATATGCGGTGTTTGGAGCCATATTCCTAGGTCTAGCCGCACCATATATCAGCTCCAGTGGCCTGTTACTACTACCTATCCTTTTTGTTTGGGCCGTTGTTAGCCCTGCCGCTTCGAGGCCGAGCGGGCTACAAATCCTTACACTTGTCTGCGCAACCCTAATCAGCTTTTATTTCTTCTTTCTAGGTTTTGAAGAGCAATTCTCGAATCAATCATTGCCATCTGCTGCGATACCAGATGGACTCGATGCTGCCCTCAACATCATTCGAGCTTATCTAATTTCTTCAGCGGGATATTTACATTTCCACCCCTTAGCATTGCTAGGAGGCCTTTTCATCAACTTGTATTTCTTACTCCTAATCAAGTGCCGTTACTACGAACAGAACAAGATTGTGTTCTATAGCTACCTATTCCTTTTGTCGTCATTTGTTCTAGTCGCACTTTTCAGAAGCGACACGGGTATAAGCCAGTTAATAGCATCACGCTATCAGATATACACACTACTACTGAATGCTTTGGTTGTTATTTCATTTTTCGAGCTTGGTTTTAGTCGTTATTTCCCAATTAAGTATTTCAATCAAATTGTACTTGCTCTTTTTTCGATGCTTTACGCTTCTTCTTTCTTCTATATGGGCAATTTAAATTCCGAGAAAGAGAAAATAGTTCAAGGAATTGTGAGTTTTGGGGATGGTGATGCCACGAAGCTTTACTACCCAGACACTGAACATGCAGGAAGAATACTCGAGCAAGCTGTGCTTGCTGGAATCTATAAACTACCCAAGCAAAAATAGTCAATACTGTTACGCTATATCTGAACGACCGATGCCATTTTATGGCCAGTTGAGTTAGAGCGAAGGGTCTTTTCGATTGAGTGAACTCAAAATCATGAACAAGCAATTCCCTCAGATAGCCGCTTGGAAATACCTGGCAGCGGGCGGCGGGCTATTATTAATAATCAAACTGCTCTTGGCGGCCAGATTAGATCTTTACAGCGACGAAATTTTCTACTGGCTGGAATCCACGCGCCCAGCGATTGCATACAGCGACCTGCCTTTCATGACAGCCCTGTTAGTTGGTATAGGGTCAGCTTTAGATGCAGGAAACACACTGGCTGTTCGAGTTCCTTTTCTAGTAATGGGGAGCTCCATCCCGTTATTGGTCTACTGGCTCGCACTACCAATAACCGACAAAAAACAAGCTATAGAGTCAGCTGCTTTGACGGTGTGCATTCCTATGGGAGGATTCCTAGGCTTACTTGCCGTTCCTGATGTCCCTCTAGTTTTTTTTGGCCTGCTCTCCATTGGTTTTTTCGAACGCTCACTACGCACCGATCGGCTAGCACATTGGTTGGCGACCGGGATATTTGTTGCCTTGGGCTTAAGCACGCACTATCGCTTTTTCCTATATCCAGCCGCTGCCGTATTGTTCCTAATATACTTTAAGGGCGAGCGCCATCAATGGCAGAACCCCAAATTTTGGATTGCCATCGGTATAGCCGCAATCGGCCTAATCCCTATCATTTGGTTCAACATTGAAAACCAGCTTGCCAGTGCTAGCTTTTACTTCGTCGACCGACATCCTTGGGAATTTAAAGCTTCTGGCTTGCTTCACGTTTTCATTCAAGCGGCCGTAGTTACACCACCTTTATATATCCTATTTGCATATATCTTATGGCGGTTACTTGGGAGAGATAGAAGGGAAAAACGAAACGAAATACTGATTGCCAGCTTTGCTTTAATCAATATTGCAGTCTATTTAGTTCTCGCTCCGTGGACTGATGCCAGCAGTACGACACTTCATTGGCCTCTCTCAGGTTACTTCCCACTTTTAGTGTTCGCCCCGCCTGCTTTGAGAGAAATTTATAGCTTGGTTAAGAAAAAATGGGGACATCGAATCGCAATAAACGCAATTGTCTCAATCCCTACCCTTGGCTTCATCGGCTCAATGGTCGCGATACTGGGCATTGGCTCTCAATCATTTCAACTCCCTATTCAGAACATTCTAGGAACAGGAATCCTCTCAAACAAAATGGCTGGGTGGGTGGAATTTTCTAATCATACTGCCGGGCTATTGAATAACGAATTCTCCAGCGATCAGCCCGTTATCATCACGGATAATTATTACACAGCGGCTCAGGTGGAATTTGCAGGCTTAAGCCACGAAACTCTTACATTGGATGAAGACAAAGCATTCCGCGATGGCCGTATTTCTCAAATTCGATTATGGGGAATGGGGAGGCAGGCTATTAACAACTTCCCCGGTAGGTCTGTACTCTTCATTACTGAAGACAGCACTCTTAACGTATTAGAGAAGGAGGCGGTGATAGACGAAATGTGCCGCCATGTCACTACTTTGGATTCCTTAGAAGGACTATCGTTATTCAATGGCGAGAAGAAATTCAGCTTCTATAGAGCAGGTGAAATATTAGATTTCGATAGTGCGAATGAGTATAGAGCCCAACCCTGCCCTTATCCAACTCGAGCCTGGATAGATCCTCCCGTAGAAGGAGCAGAAATCAGCGGAACCTTTCACATGGAGGGGTGGGCTTATAAGGAAGATATTGGAATAGACTCAATTTCTTTGCTTATAGATGGAAATCTTATCGCCGAAGTTAACTATGGCATCACTCGAATCGATGTGGCTGAAGCCATGAATGTAAAAACTGACCCTAATTCCCCAAACTTAGGCTTCAACTATGAGCTGGACACAACAAAATTAGCTAATGGAAAGCACCTACTAGAAATTCAGTTAATAGACGAAGCTGGGGGGACTAGTCTCTATGGAAGAAGAGTCGTAACTATAAAAAATTAGGCTACTAACTGTAAAGCAGATGGGGCCCAAGTTGAATGGATTGTAAAATTCTGCGCGTGCATTCAATAATCGTTGCGCTTGATGCATGGATTTAAACTTGTGCATACCTCGCTCACTCGCGCAGGCTCGTGTGAAAGCTCACATCGATTGTTCGCATACTGTGATGTGTCGTGAATGGATTCAGGAGGGAAACGATGACGCTTGTACATTTTTGTAGAATTCATGACCAAATTCTGACAAATTAGCAGCTAACTTGTCAGTAGCAGACAACCTTATCAACAAAGTTAATGGAGAAATTTATGTCCAAGGGCAAAGATTCAAAAAAAGCAGTTAAAAAGAAACCCGAAAAAACATTGAAAGAGAAGCGCAATGAGAAAAAGCTAAAAAAGTTGACTAAATGATAGGTAAGAACTCTTTACAAACAAGGCCGGGGTAAATATACGATGTAATGGATGCCCGCTATTGGCCGAAAGCAGAAAAAGAGGAACACCCTAACCCCCTATGCAGATGTTATGCGTCAGTCCTTTTTCGGGGCGGGCATGGATTCAGGATCAATGAAGTTATTTGGCAGCTCTTCCTTGCCGTCTCTTTTTGCTTTTCTATCAATTTTTGTATCAGAATTTTTATGTTCATCCAGATTAACCAGACCCATAGTGACCCCCTCGAAAACGGATGACCATAGGGGGGCATTGTTTTCCTGCTTCTTCAAAAATGAGATTAATTTTGTTGCAAGAAATATGAACAATACTAAGCTTTCAATTACTAAGGAATCAAACAAAGCTTGATCTCCATGCCCATAGTTTTAATCGGGGCACATAACCAATCAAGGGGGTGCGCCACATGCACTCTTTGTTAAAGACGTGATATTTACTCACAAAGCAGGTAGAAATGAAAAAAGTTGTAATACCGTCGATAATACTTTTGGCGTTTTCCGGGTTTACTATCTATGCCATGCTTATCTCTCAAGAATCATTGCTGGCATTTGGCGTAAGACTACTGAGCAGCATTGACACAGCTCAGGTAGTTATTGATCTGTACATATTTTGTAGCTTAGCTTGCGTATGGATGTACTTTGATAACAAATCTTCTGGCAAAGGGGCAATTTCAGTATTACCCTACTTTGTACTAACAGCAATTTTTGCGTCAATCGGCCCCTTACTTTACATCGTGGTCAAAGGCTTTAAAAATGACATCACTGACCCGAAAACATAACAAAAAAATCAAGTCGTGGCTTTGCCACTTAGACGCTTCGGCTAAGGCGATGCGCCACTAATTCCCGCGTTATACGTATAAGCTCGAAGACCGAAGCAATTAAAGTAAAATGAAGAAATGGTTGTCGTTTAAGAAGTACTGGTTTTTAGGCTTGGCTACAGGATTTATTGCAGCCAGCCTAACCACGTTAATCATCACTGTTTGGGAGTGGATTGAAAACCCTGGCGGGATCTTCCGAGACTCATCCGGGACAAACTGGGGCTTCGTATACGATACTGCTATAAGTTGGTTTCCCCCAACATTCCTCTACATATCAATTGACGCTACTGTGGTACACGCAGTTCTTGGAACGATTGTATGGGCGTACAAAAAGAAGCGCTTTGCGAAACAAACCTCGGCATCTCGATGACTGAAATTGGATCGGCATTAGGGCCGGACGGAATATTGAATTGTCGCGAGTGAAAATCGGCAGCGCTTGTACATTTTAGTAGAATTCATGAGCAAATTCTGACAGATTAAGGGGCTAACTTGTCCGCACCAGAAGAAGTGAACTATGCATAGAACTACAGGATTATTCGCCGCTCTTTTAATGATGGTTTCGGCCCCCTCCGCCTTCGCCCAATCCGATATCTGGGACGGCTTAGCCCGAACAACTTTCGATATTGCAGCAAACACACTACGTATTCCTTGCGCTGTTCTGAAAGATGGAACTGGCATGGCTATCCCCGGCTTCGCGCCTGCATTCGCATTGAATCTACAGTTGGTAGGTGACGCATTACGTTTGGTTGACCCCACTCAAGCATTCGCAGAGATCCCTGAGAGCTGTCTAGACACCTTAGTTATCGATGGAAACATCGCCATCTATTCAACCGACTCTGCAGAGTCGGATAGCAATACAGCGCAGAACACAAACCGTTTTTATACCATTGAGCTGCAAGCCGCTATTCCACTAGACGGACCCATCGACTTTGCAGTCCTAACAGCTGAAGACCGCCTTTATATACGACCCACCTTTGAAGGCAGCAATTTTGAATTACGCGCAGGCATTGCCCCTTATCCAAGAGAATTCGTCTACGATGACGCCTTGGTTGATGAAGCCCATCGCTTGCTGCTACTGGGACTCACAGTGTTCGAAGCCGGGAATTTAGAAATTCAATGCGGTTTCGATGACCCGCTGGCGTTGCTCGAGGTGGTAGGTAGCGTGGGTGATAATACGCAATTTCGAATTAAGCCATCGTTGACAGCAGCTGACAATAACAAAATATTTTCTATCATTTGCACCGCTTTCAATCACGATATTAACCGGCTCGAACTCACGATTCCCTCTGTCGAATGGACGATAGCCCTCCCTTAAAAAGAAAAGAGGACGCCCACAAAATCTACATTGCCAGTACGGCAATAACTAAACCTCTTCTTCAAATATGAGTCGGCTGGCTAAGGCTAAAGGGCCTATAAAGAAGCCCTGAGCTGCCGTGTCAGATTAACTTCGTTTTATTTCTGGCGTTATGCGGTCAATTTTGAGCAAATGTTTAGAAAACATTGGCTTACACTGTTAGTATTGCGTGCTCTGCTGACATAATGCGTTAAATTGTGTAGCATGCCCACCACAGTAGTTGTGGCTAAAAATGGTAATACACAACACTTAGGGTATAAATTGAACAAAGGAACTTAGACAAAGCTTCACTAAGAGCCGACTAATTTAAGAAAAAAGCACAAGCAGAAAATAGCGCCTCAAAAGAAATAAAATATAAATCCTTAAAATACAGGGAGTTACATAAATGAACGCTCGCAGAAAGCCTCTTTATCAGGCGATATTACTAGGCGTCACACTAAGCTGTGGCTCAGCCGCTCTAGCCATTGAGCCCGCCAAATTTAAAATGGGTGCTATTGATTTAATTCCGACACTAAAACTCGATGCATCGCAGGACGACAATATTTTTCGCGCTTCCACCGACGAAGTAGATTCGATAATCACCGTGGTTGCACCAAAGCTACAAGCCGTTCTGGAAAGTGGTGTTAATCTCTTCACCTTAGACTTGGAAGCCTTCGAAGGTAGCTACATAGATTCTAGCGATGATGACTACAGCGACTGGCGTATTGGGGCAGGCGCTCATCTCGAGTTGAACAGCCAAAACATTATTGACCTGAGCATCAGTGAATTTGCTACCCATGAGCCCAGAGGTGTTGGTTTCAGTGAGGGTCCCGGCAACAAGCTGGCTACTGCAGACCAGTATGATGAATCAAGCTGGGATGCCAGCTATCAGTTCGGCAATAAGGATTCGCTGGGCAGGCTAGTATTCAGTCTTGGCAATATCGACAGGGAATACACCAACAACCTTAACGTGACTGTTTTCCGAAGCCGAGAAATCGAAAAATCGGGTGCCGCATTCTATTTAAACCTTTCTCCACGGACCGCCCTACTGGCTGAGTACCGCCACACCGAGATTGACTACCCTACAGACGCCCTACCACCTACTCCAGGCATAAGGGATCGGCCTGATCCCAGCCTACCGGTGAGTTGTCGCAGCATGGACACCCGCGCTTCGTAATATTGGCACGGGCTTGCGGCGTAATGACGATGTCCATCG
>JAESUT010000067.1 GCA_016762995.1 Gammaproteobacteria bacterium
TTTAGACTGACCGCTGCATTGTCAGAGAACCCTTCGCCGACATAGAACAGTTGATAAAAATTTTCTGAATACACATAGGTAGAGTAAATTTCATTGAATCTAACTACACAAATACTAATTATTTGGTTCGGACTCATTACAGCGGCTTCTGCTCAAGTAAAGGCTAACGACCCTCTGCTATCCCTCAACCACTTTTTTGTGGTCGTGGACGAAACCACCTACCAAGATATTCAAGATAATGCATTCCTAAAAAACACCTTTGCCATTACGCAGAGCCGAACCACAATAAGAAACGATACAGAATACTCTGGCTTCTACGTATACGGAGAGAATACATACTTTGAGATCATCACAAAAAGCTTAGGCACCTGGCAAAGTGGGATTTTCCTGAGCGGAGACGATGAGGAAGATCTAGAAAGAGTGAAGGAGAATAACCTGCCGCATCTCTACATAAGCTCGAAGCCTGTAACTCGAGAATTCGAGGGAGAGCAGATACCGTGGTTTGTTACCGCGGGGAATTTTGAATACCCCATGGCTAGCCAACTGGGTTTTGGCATCATGGAATACCACCCTCAATACCTAGCGCAATACTACCCAGATATTGAACCGCAATCGCGTGGCGTCAGCCGAAAGGAAGTGCTAACACGGTATGCAGCCATCGAGGGGGTCTCCCAGAGTGACCGGATTTTTGGCAATGTCGTTGGCATAACAATAGCCGCATCACCTGTAGAACGAAGGGCGCTTGGCCGAATCTTTGAGTCCCTAGGGTTCACACCTACTGCGACTTCTAACGAGTCCATTTTAACTGGCAACAATTTCGAACTTAAAATTTTGCCACGAACAAATTCGATAAGTAAAATCACCGCGGTTAAACTGCAGCTAAACCGTGAAAACACTGAGGAGGTAACACTGGAATTTGGAGCAAGCTCTAGCCTGGAAATTTCTACGAACGGAATGGCTTACTGGCGGTTCTAATTTCGACTTCAAGCAGCTATCACTCAACGCGAAAATAGTAGAATATCGCCCTTGAATTCATTGTCTAGATAATCTGTATGGATCGGCTTTTTCTGGCAAGAGCTGTATCCAAACTCGATCATTTTGGCGCTTAGTTTATTCTTCCTACCCCGAGCTGGATCGACAAGAATCACTTCACAGCTTTTGTTCGAATGACCTTCAATAAAGTTAGCAAGCAGTTCAATATGTTGCTCTTCGTACAACAAATCGCTGCCTATTATTAGGTCAAAACGGCCAAGGTTATCCTCTGTGTCAGTCCAGTCTACCCGCTCATAGGCGATAGGCCGATCGTTATTGAGCAGGGTATTCCTAGCAAGGAAAACTCCAACCTCTGGGTGGTAGTCAGTTGCGGTGATATTCGCATGCTGTTTATTTAGGAGCAGGCTGCTTAGCGCCATACCACAACCAATTTCCAGAATTCGTTTCGAGCCCGTGTTGTAGTCGTTGATAGTGTGAGCAAGCACCATACTTGATGGCCACACAACACCAAAAATTGGCCACTGAGCGGAGGATATGCCAAGATTCTCGGCGACACCGTCTGGGTCATAAAACTCCTGCCGATTGCGCAAAGTACACAGATGAATATCGATCTTTCCAAACTCGACGGTCTGGTAGGATAAGCGAAGTTTTGTCATTCGGCTGCCTTTAGATTAGCGCTAAGTCAGCTATCTAAGATAAATGACAAAACGAGCAGTGCTCTAAGCTATAGTATTAGACTAGAAAGGCAATGTATTTCGCGAACCAGCTAATACTGTGCAGAATATCCACTATGAAGTCATTGCTGTCACTGCATAGCTTGCGCCCAGCAAAGTATCAAATTGAATAGGTCAAATGAACTTTATTAGTTCTCTGTAAAAAATTGCTATTGGGTCGTCCTAACTCTTGTAATGTGAAATTACATCACGATATTCTAGATTGATTGGATTGGAGAGCACCATGGTTGACGCTGTAGATTTTTGGGATGCGAGAGCGGAGAGTTATTCGAAATCGTCTGTAGGAAACGAAGAAGCCTACAATGAGAAATTGAGGACTACACAAAAGTATTTCGATAAAGAATCACTGGTATTTGAGTTCGGCTGCGGCACGGGCACAACCGCCATACATCATGCTCCCTTCGTGCAGAGGATTGTAGCAACCGATATTTCATCGAACATGATCGAGATAGCCAAGAACAAGGCTCTTGCAGAAAATATCACTAATATAGAATTCCAGCGCTCAACATTAGAAGACTTTGAAGCGACGGACGCTTCTTTCAACGTTGTCATGGCTCACAACATCCTGCACTTACTGGAAGACCCAGAGCAAGCCATCAAAATTGCATACCGGCTACTGAAACCCGGCGGTGTGTTTGTAACTTCCACAGTTTGTTTAGGCGATTCATTTTCACACTGGAGAGTCTTGCTGATCATTGGCAAACTATTCCGCAAGGTTCCCTATGTAAATGTGCTTAAGCGCGAAACTTTGAATCGCTATCTGAGCGACGCGGGCTTTGCAGTGGATCTTGAGTGGAATCGAAAGAAGCAGACTCCCTTTATTATCCTCAAGAAACCAGCGGCGCGGTAGCGCTACACTCTGCGGCGCTCAATAACAAATCTTCAATAGCAGGCTCTTCGCGGCTCCTATCTCGAAGGTTTTCCGCCCTCTAGATTAATTCGCGTTAACTCAACAGCCAAATTCCGGGTTGCCACAAGGCTGTGCTATAAAGGCGGCGTAATGACTTCACTTAAAAAACTAACAAGGGAGCTCACCATGAAACGCCTACTACTTATCGCATGTATTTTCTCCGGACTCTGCTTCACCAGCCTAGCCCAAGACTCCGGCGCTCCACCGGCGATATTCAAAGCCGGCGCAGAAATCGAAGCCGAATTGGATAACGCTGCCGCATCATCTGCCTCTGCTGGCGGCTGGTCAGTAACAATCTCTCCCGGCGTATCGGTTCGTCGCCGCAGTAGCGCGGTAGAACAGTATGCGATCATTCATCCATGGAGCATGGAGATCTATCGCATATTGGAAGGAAGCGGAACGTTCGTGACAGGTGGAAAACTTGTGCTGCCTTTGGCGGAATCAAGCAATCCCAACATCGTGCGCACACAGCACGGCATAATCGGCGGTCTTGCCCGGCAGGTTACCGCCGGGGATGTATTGGTACTGCAGCCCGGCACGCCACATTGGTTTCGCAGTATCGACGGCGAAACTATTACCTACATGGAAAGCCGAATCATGATTACTACCCACCCCGTTCAGTATCAATAGCCTGAATTGAGACCCTGGGAGAGATGAAGGAAGAAGTGAAGAAAGAGAAAGACGCTGCGCACCGGCGCAGCGTCCTGTTTACTAGCTCAATCAATGAGCCTCGCTATACCAACGTTCCTTCATTGTAGTCGCGTATCGCCTGATGAATCTCCTCCATTGTATTCATTACAAAAGGTCCACGGTGTGCAATTGGCTCACCAATTGGCTTCCCGGTAAGTAAGAGCAGCTTAGTGTCACGGCTAGCGCTGAGGTGTAGTCGACCCTCTCTCGATAATCTCGCGATTCTACCCTCGGTTAGTTGGTAGTCACTATCGCCAATAACCGCAGAGCCTGTGTATACATACACCAAGGCTGTGTGGCCATCGGGCACATCGACTGCAAGCTGCTGATCACTACTAAAGCTCATATCCAAATAGCCTGGATCGGTACTTAGCCCAGTCACTGCTCCCGATACCTGTGTGCCGTTAACCTTCAGCTCACCTGCTATCGATTTAATGGCGACGCCATCTAGCTGATAGCTGGGAATTGTATTTGCCTCGATACCATTGTAGGTGGCTGGCCCCATCTTTTCGGCGGCAGGCAAGTTTACCCACAGCTGAAAACCATGCATCTTCCCCTCTTTCTGCTTCGGCATTTCTGAATGAATAACACCAGAGCCTGCCTTCATCCACTGCACATCACCGGGGCCGAGTATGCCAACATTGCCCATATGGTCACGATGCTCCATCTGTCCATCCAACATGTAAGTAACAGTTTCAAAACCTCGATGCGGATGCGACGGAAAGCCGCCAATGTAATCTTTAGCCTTATCCGAACCAAATTCATCCAGCATAAGAAAGGGATCGAATCGTGCGAGATCGGTCCCGCCGAAAACTCTCTTCAACTGCACACCATCACCATCGCTGGTTGCCTGCGCGACCAGTACTTCTTCTAGTTCGCGATATTTTCCGTGTTCGTTCATGCCGCTACCTCCTTCGAAAAATTGCTGACAATATCCGCTATTTCACTTCTTGCGCTAGCCAAGCCTTGCTCTCTTCGCTGTTGACTCACGTTGAGGCCGTCAGCGGTGATGAATTGCACATCGTTTAGCCCAATAAACGCCATGATGTGTTTCATATAGGGACGAAGAAAATCCGTTGCACTGGTCTCATGTATTCCACCCATCGCTGCAACGAGATACACCTTTTTGCCCTTTAATAAACCGACGGAGCCGCTCTCGGTGTACTTAAATGTGACTCCCGCCCTAGCTATATGATCCACCCAAGCCTTCAACATAGAAGGAAGGGAAAAGTTGTACATAGGCAGACTAATCACTACGGTATCTGCTCCTTGAAGCTCAGCTACAAGTTGGTCTGAGAAAGCGACTTTGGCTTGCTGCTCGTCACTACGGTCTGCCTCAGCCGTTGATAGCGCTGTTAACCAGGGTCCATCTAGATGTGGAATCGCTTGATTCATGAAGTTTCGCTCTGTCACTTTAAGCTCCTCTTCCGCACCTAGCTTAGTTACCAGTTCGTCCATCAACTGGGAACTCACGCTGCCCTCGCCCAGTATGCTTGCTGTAATTCGTAGTACGTTTTTCATAATCGTTCTCCAGTGCCGTATTGGTTAATTCCTTGATTGAGCACATGATAGGGCATATTATTTGATCTATTGACGCTATTAATGCGCCTAAAACATCGAATTACTAGATATATGAAGAACCCACGCGTCTCTCTCGAACAATGGCTAGCGTTTAAAACCGTAATCGACAGTGGCTCCTATGCCATGGCGGCTGAAGCGCTCAACAAAAGTCAGTCGTCTATCAGCTATGCCATTGCTCGACTCAATGAACAACTACCGCAACCTGTCTTGATTCTAGAAGGGCGTAAGGCAGTAATAACTGATGCGGGCCGGATTCTCTATCGCCATGCAGAGCAACTGCTGAATCAAGCTAGTCAGGCAGAAGCCGTTGCTAGCTCACTCGCCCTCGGCTTCGAGTCTGAAGTCACCATCGCTGTAGATGTGTTGATGGAGGTTGGATCGCTAGTCTGCGCGTTCGAAGAATTCTCACAGGAGTTTCCGCACACGCGAATTCGCGTTCTAGAGACGAGTCTTTCCGGGACCACCGAAGCGCTCATCGAGAAAACTGCAGACCTTGTACTCGGCTCCCACATCCCTCCTGGTTTTCGGGGCGTACCACTACTGCAAGTAAAGATGGTACCCGTCGCCGCAGCAAACCATCCTCTTATTAAAAATAGGGAAAGCGTTTCCGAGGTAGAGCTGCGGAACATGCGACAAGTAGTGCTAAGAGATACAGGCACGCATAGAGAACAAGACGCGGGATGGCTGCAGGCAGAACAGCGCTGGACGGTAAGTCATTTTTCCACCAGCATTAAGCTGCTTCGCTCCGGCCTTGTCTTTGCATTTATCCCCCAAGAATGGATTATGGATGAACTAGCACAAGGAACCCTTCGGAGAATACCTGTCGATTCGAGCATGGATCGAATTATTCAAATGCACTTAATGCTGTCCAATCATCAAGCTTCCGGCCCCGCGACCAAAGCCTTGCACGACACCATCATCGACAAGCTCTCCCTTCCTTCGCTGTAGGTTCTCCTCGCTTTAGGCGTTCAGCTTGTATTCATTCTCTAGGAGTATTCTCAACATAGACGATTATTTATTGTGCTCGTCCGTTATTCATTTTATTGAGTAGGTGAAAGTTATGATCCTGAAGAGAGTATTGTTAAGCCTTTCAATTATTGGTGCCTTGGTAGTCAGCCAAGTTGCATCAGCAGATAGTCGCAGAGATCGACGCGGCTACAACGACCATAGTTACGGTCAGCACAACTACGGCAGCAGATACCGAAACAACGCCCGTAGCCATAGGCGTGCGAATTCGTATCATTACGGCCAGCATGATCGACACTATAGAAACACCAATAGACGTTATAGCAGCGGTTTTAACTTCTCCTACGGGAATTATTATTCGCGGCATAGGGGCTATGATTCAGGTAGTTTTCTGGGCGGGCTAGTCTTAGGCTCCCTGTTTAGTGCTCCGAGATATTCCTCCAGAAACGTGGAGACGGTTGTGTATAGAAATGCACCAACTACTCGTACCCGCGAAATAATTTATGTGGACCAAACGCGGACTCGAAGCACTGCCGCTCCCATTGCGAGTGGACGTCGGCTCTTACGTGACCTTGAAGGCAATTGCTTCGAGCGAATCGTGGACGAACAGGGCAATGAGATTCGTGTTCAACTCGAAGCGCAGGAATGTAATTTTTAGTTAGATCGGTCTTTGTCTGCGCTATACTTCTCATCGAAACTACTGGCCCCGCATCCCTTTTGGTCTTACTGTCCGCGTGCCTACAGATGAGAGTTATTTACTAGTCATGAGAAAATTTAGCGCAGTCGTTACACTCCTTTTGTCACTCACAGCTTGTACAAGTTCTCCTTTAGATAGACGGCAAGTCGTACTCTACTCTGATGCCGACATGGCTGAGCAAGGCATTCGCAGTTACCGCGAAATGCAGGCAGAGATACCCGCAACTACAAACCCGAGAGAACTTCAGTACGTACAATGCGTAGCTAACTACGTTGTAGCCGCACTGGATAGCGAAGACCAATCCAGGTTCGACTGGGAAGTCACAGTATTCGACAATGAACAAGCTAATGCCTTCGCCCTGCCTGGCGGCAAGATCGGTGTTTATAATGGCCTGTTCTCAGTAGCGGTCAATCAACATCAATTAGCGGCTGTGATGGCGCATGAAGTCGGACACGTATTGGCCAACCACAGCAATGAGCGCGCCAGTCAATCGGCATTACGCAATGTAGGCGTTGCAGCGGCCCAGATCTTTGGTGCATCGGATACCACACTGCAAATTCTCGACCTGGGCTCGCGCTATGGCATCTTCCTCCCGTTCAACAGAACTCAGGAAAGCGAGGCAGACACCATCGGCGTATTTCTCATGGCTGAGGCAGGGTTTAATCCCGAGGAGAGCATCAACCTTTGGGTAAATATGAGCGCTGATGGCGGCCCTAGACCACCCGAGTTATTGTCGACCCACCCATCGCCTTCGTCGCGAATGGCGGAGCTACGACGCCTCATGTCCCCCGCAAATGCCCTGCGGGACTCTGCCAGACGCCGGGGCCTGAATCCAGACTGCCTCTTCGACTAGTGCCCCCTCTTTTCTAGTTAGCTCTAATTTCAATATATAATAAAGCATATACTTTACTATATTAGGAATTCTTCAGAAAATGAATCCCCTTACAACGAACTGCCAGCCCTACTACTCTCGAGATGCTAGGTAAAAATACGTACTTGGCCCTGCCGATAGAAAAATCCCGCCTTTAACACTATTTTGCCTTTAACTGTATAAGGCATAGTATTGGGCTATGGCCAACCCTCCGATACTTAACGAAGCCTCCAAGCCCTGCCTCAATTGCGGCACAGCCCTCAGTGGGAACTACTGCGAGAATTGCGGCCAGGAAGCGAAGGATCTGCGACGCCCATTCTTCAAACTCAGCAGGGAGGCAGTTCAATCATTATTTGAGTTAGATGGTCGCGCCGTTAAAACCCTTTTCTACCTGATGACCAAGCCAGGCTATCTGAGTCGAGAATATTTTAGCGGTAGGCAGACTCGATATACCCCGCCACTACGCCTGTTCTTAGTAATAAGTGTCTCGTTCTTTCTGCTGGTCAGTTTTTACACCTCGATCCAATCTCTTGAGGAGGCTCTCAATACAAACGGTGAGAAGGGCGCAGAAGGCATCACTGCGGGAACGAATACCGAAGTTAGTGTCATCAGTGAGAGCGACTTAAATGCAAATGGCGAGGAAGGCGACGGCTTGGAGGAACTCCTAGCCGTTGTCGATCGAATTAACCTGCCCTTTCTTGGCGAGCAGACTAACTCAAACTTACGCAGAGTGATGCGCACACAGGCCGAAACAAATCTGAATACAGTGCTGGCAAACCCAAGCGAGTTTGCGCGGGGTTATCTGGAATACATCACACTGTTTATATTGTTGATGATCCCTCTATTGGCTCTCATTCAAAAGCTAATTTATGTTCGAACAGGACACTACTATGTAGAGCATCTTGTGCTGACATTGCACAATCTTGCGTTCATCCTATTTGTGATATTTGTTACCAGTCTTACCGACATGGTGGAAGCAAGTCAGATGCCGATTATAAATTCTCTTTTCGGCTTTTTGGGAGCTGCCATATTTATTTGGATGTGGGTCTATCTCTTCCTAAGCCTAAAATATTATTTCCAGCAGGGCTATGGCATAACCCTGCTGAAATATATAACGACCACTGTTCTTTACGGCATTACTCTGAGCTTCGGCATTACTCTGAGCTTCGGCATTTCCCTATTCTCAGGAATTCTCTTCTTCCTGTTCTAGAGTCTACCCCCTTCTCTCAAGACTCTTTGCTTAAGTGCACATCCATTTGCGGGAATGGGAACGATAGCCCTGCATCGCCAAACGTCTTGTAGACTTCTTCGTTCATCTTGTAGAGCACGCCCCAATAGTCGGGAGCCTTAACCCAGGCCTTAACCACAATAATTACTGCGCTATCACCAAGGCTCTTTAATGCCATGGAGTGCTCGGGATCTTTCAGGATGCGCTCATCCGCTGCGATCAATTTGTTCAGGACTTCATAGGCTTTATCAACATCGTCGCCGTAGGCAATTCCGAATTCCCAATCTACGCGACGTGTCGGCTGCGTGGAATAGTTGATTATCGAGCTTGTCGCAAGTGGCCCGTTTGGAATCAGTATTGTCTTGTTATCTGACGTCGTTAGAACTGTAATGAATATCTGAATCTCCTTTACAGAACCCGTATAGCCCTGCGCTTCAATAAAGTCGCCAATCTTATAGGGTTTGAAGAGCAGGATCATCACACCACCCGCGAAGTTCTGCAGAGTACCCGATAGAGCGAGACCAACTGCCAAACCTGCGGCGCCGAGAATTGCAACAAAGGAAGTCATCTCTACGCCGAGCACACTAAGGGCTGTGATATAAACCAGCACCTTTAATACCATGCCGACCATGCTTCCTAAGAAGCTAATAAGTGAGGGGTCGACTTTGCTCTTAGTCATTATTTTCTTCGTGAGCGAGACAAGCATGTTGGCGATCATCAGTCCAACGACGAGTGTAACAATGGCAGAGACAAGCTTTATGCCATAGGGGATCGCCATTGCGGTGAGCTCGGCTGCGTTAAATTCCATAATATTTCCCTTCTGTTTACGAAAAAATAAACGGGGCGGATCAACTGACCGTCCCGGTACTTAAGCAATTACTAGTCCGTGATTCACAGACTGCTACGATTTGTTTTTAAAATTTACAACCTAGCGAATAGCATTCTCAGAGCAGGTGACACACCTTAGATTTTGAACTTTATAGCGACTTCAAGAAGGCTAGCAGTTGTTGTTGCTCGTTCGCACCAAGGTTCGAAAAAGTATCCGGCATAAGAGACTCATCTAAATCTCTAACCGCAGCGACCCTCTCCTTAAAATAAGTTACCCAACGCTGCCCATCTTCACTCTGTATTTGCACGGCTAGCTCTGAATCATTTCGATAGCGGCCGCGAACTAGAGTGCCGTCTTGCTGCTCTACTTCTTTCACTCCATAACCATCTACGATAGACGCCGATGGGCTCATCAACGCCTGCATAATCGCACCGTCATCCAGTCGGCTACCAACACCCTCTAGTGAGGGTCCTACACTGCCACCTTTCTCATTATAAGAGTGACAACTGATACAATCAGCCAAGCCATTGAATAGCATCTCGCCAGCAATAACGTTTGGATCATCACTCGGTCCCGAATCATCGCCACCTAAAACCAGAGCAGGCTTCCCTTGCAGATTACGAATGTAGCTAGCGATGTCGAAGATCTCGACTTCGCTTAGTGACCCTTCCCAAGCAACCATGCCAGTACCCGCACGGCCATCAGTAATGACGTCGATGAGTTCCTGATCAAGCAGTCGATTAGCCGGAGCATCGGTCAATGGCTTGCCCATGGTTTGGCCTTCGCCAAGAGCACCATGGCAGATCTGACAGTAAGCATTGTAAAGCTCCTGTCCCTCACCAACACCGGCCAGCGACGTAGCTGATAGACCGCCAAAAAGAAAGACAGCCATCGTGTTCTTGAGGGAACGAGTAAGTAACAATGTAAAAGATGATTTCAAGTTTTCGCCTATCGGATTAGTCAAGTTGCTAAGTTTTCGTTTCGTCTTCGCTTACAGACTAAACAAAATGTAGTTGCCCGTTGCGATGCCAGTAGCAACGCCTGCACGCGTTACCGGGTTTCGCGTGCCCGAGGCTACGCCGATGTATTGCTTACCATCGATGGTAAAACTCGTAGGCGGCGCATAGATGCCACTGCCTGTCTGGAATTTCCAAAGCACTTCGCCAGTTTCATCATTCATAGCGTAGATGTGTCCGTCTGGTGCACCAGAGAAAACCAATCCTCCGCCCGTTGACAGCGTGCCTGCCCAGTTGAAGTTACCTGGCATCTCTTTCTGCCAGGCGATTTCACCACTGAGCATATCGAAGGCTACAACCCAACCTGTGCCGGTGGTGTCAAACTGGGGTATGCCACCAAGATCCATAGTCCCCGCACGCGCCTCTCCTTCACGGCGAATGTAGCGAGTACCCCACTCAGTGGTTGGGATATAGAGCATATGCGTGTCTGGGCTGTAGGAGGCTGGAGGCCAATTCTTGCCGCCGTAGAGGCCTGGGAAGACCATGGTGTCTGCAGGCTCATACATTGATTCCTTCAACACGGGCTTGCCGCGTTCGTCTCTTTCCGCCCAATTCACTCTCGTGTACTCGCCGGCGTAGAGGAAGTCGCCGTTCATGCGATCGAGCGCATAGACGTGTCCGTTACGAGATACCTGCACAATCATCTTGCGCATTTCACCTTCGAACATCTCTTCGATGATCATTGGCTCCGAGGTGGAGTCGTGATCGAATTCGTCTCTGGGTGAGGTTTGGAAATACCAGCGCAGATCACCGCTATCGGCATCCAGCGCAACTACGGAGTTGGAATACAGGTTGTCACCAGCGCGCACCGCATTGTTGATATCTGGCCAAGGATTACCTGTGCCCCAGAACACCATGTCGGTCTCAGGATCATAGGTGCCTGTCACCCAAGTAGG
Source organism: Gammaproteobacteria bacterium (assembly GCA_016762995.1). GTDB lineage: Bacteria > Pseudomonadota > Gammaproteobacteria > Pseudomonadales > Pseudohongiellaceae > UBA9145. Next base: position 11,412 of record JAESUT010000067.1, read on the forward strand.
GGCGCCACCTGTCTTCCAAGAATCGCCCAGCCAAGTTTCGTTGCCAGGCTCACCCTCAGCCGGCGTAGTATAGAAGCGCCAGCGACGCTCGCCGGTATTTACGTCATAGGCATCAATATAGCCGCGAATACCGTATTCGCCGCCGCCTACGCCGATCAAGACCATGTCTTTAACGACTAGTGGCGCACCGGTAACCGAAAATGACTCACGGTGATCACCTACTTCGGCATCCCACAATTGAATCCCTGTCTCGGCATCGAAGGCCAGCAGGTGTGCATCGAGTGTTCCATAGAACACCTTGTCTTCGTACAGCCCTACACCTCGATTGTGAGGTCCACAGCAGAGGTCTACGTTTTCGAAGTCATGGTCGTAACGCCACAGCTCATCACCCGTTAGAGGATCAACTACGAGCAGATGGCTATTCGCCGTAGTTAGGTACATGCGGCCATCGTTCACTAGGGCGGTAACCTCATAGGCTCCCCCTGTCACACCATTCTGCTTGATCCAAACAGGACGAAGATTAGCCACTGACTCACGGTTAATCTGCGTATCCGGCATATAGCGCCATGCACCGTAATTTTTGCCATAGGTAACCCAGCGGTCAGAATAGTCCTGGGCATTCTCCAGAATGTCAGAGGTCACGTCCTGCGCGGTCGTAGCCGATGAAAATAGACCCAGACCAAGCAACACAAACAATGACTTTGAAATTTTACTCATTTGAATAACCTTTTTTAAGCGACAAATAACTGAATTCTTTACTGTTACAACGGCAAAGCGACGCCTGATTGTCGCTCACAAACCGGAGGACAATTAAGCTATAAACCCCCTGCGTCTGTCAATTAAGATGCCCTCAAATAGGGCTGATTTTGGGTCAAACCGACCTCAATTGCAGTCAGATCACGCAAATTGCACAAAAAGCAGCTGCGTCATATCATCTAGCCCATGTGACGCGCTTCCCGCGACATGGTCGAAGAATAAGGATAAAAAATGATTGTCTACGGTGTAGCTCTACTTTCCGCCTGTTTGATTCTAGGAATGCTCCTTGGCGAGGTGCTGGGAGTGGCCCTTGGCGTTGAGGCCAACGTGGGTGGCGTGGGCATAGCCATGTTGTTTCTGGTGCTCGCCAGCAATTCTGACCGGTTTAAGGCGCTGGTTGATGGGGCATCAGGCACTGGCATCCAATTTTGGTCCGCCATGTATATCCCGATAGTCGTCGCCATGGCGGCCAGGCAGAATGTTGTGGCAGCGTTCGAGGGCGGCATGCTGGCCGTTGTGGCTGGGGTCGCCGCGGTAGTCGTCAGCTTTGCACTGGTGCCTCTCATCGCTAAGATTGGCAACTCCGAGACACCTAGCGAGGAGAACCAATAATGGAAATCTTAGAAACCGTCTTTGTTCGTAACTCACTCGTAGTCGCCTTCGCCGTTGTGGGTTTAACTATTTGGATATCCTATTTCCTCGCGGACAAATTAACCAAGGGTCGAATCCATGGTTCGGCCATCGCTATTGCGCTTGGTTTATTGGCTGCCTATTTTGGTGGCAAGGCAACAGGCGGCAGTACCGGCGTTGCCGATCTCACCTTGCTAGGCGGCATCGGCTTAATGGGTGGCGGCATGATGCGCGACTTTGCGATCGTCGCTACCGCCTTCGGCGTCAAACTCAGTGAATTGAAAAAGGCCGGACTGGCCGGGGTTGTTTCGATCTTCGCCGGCGTCGTCGTTTCATTTGTTGTCGGTGCCGCCGTCGCGGTTCTCTATGGTTACACTGACCCTGTTGCGGTCACCACCATCGGAGCCGGCGCGGTAACTTATATTGTCGGCCCTGTCACTGGCTCAGCCTTGGGCGCCGATTCAGATATAATCGCACTGAGCGTCGCCGCTGGACTCATCAAATCCATCCTAGTAATGATCGGTACGCCGCTGGTTGCCAAGACAATTGGCTTGAATAATCCACAATCTGCTATGGTATTCGGCGGACTCATGGGCACTACCTCAGGAGTGGCCGCAGGGCTTGCCGCTACCGACCCCAAGCTTGTACCGTACGGCGCGATGACTGCGACGTTCTATACCGGCGTAGGATGTCTGTTAGGGCCATCGATCTTGTTTATGATCGTCAATGCAATTTTATAGATTTTAACTTCAAGCAATGCAATCTCTGCGCCGGTCACGGCTGCCAAGAAACAAGGACTTAAAGGAACAGTACGCGAATGTCAGAACTAATTTTTCCACATTTAAATAAATCCAACAATAAGATAGCCCTAACCGAGGGAGATAATGCCTATAGCTATGCGGATGTGAATCAACGCATAGACCAGTTCGCAACCGGACTCTTAAATGGCATTGATGATCTGAATGAGGAGCGCATTGCTTTCTTTATCCCTGCCAGCGTCGACTACGTAACAACCCTACACGGAATTTGGAGAGCTGGAGGAATAGCTATTCCATTAAATGTCGCATCTGCCGTCACCGAATTGGAGCACTGCTTGAGCTGCGCCAGTGTCACGCGCATGATCGCGAACGGTAAATACCAAGAGTCTCTTACGGATCTCTGCGCAAAATTAAATATCGAACTGCTTTCGGTTGCCGATGTAAGCGCGCAGGAGATTGGACAATTACCCGAGATCCTCCCCGAGCGTCGGGCGATGATGTTGTTTACAAGTGGTACGACAAACAAACCCAAGGGCGTAGTAAGCACGCACACGACAATTTCCGCGCAAATAACTACGCTGATCGAAGCCTGGAGCTGGACTGATCAAGATTCCATTCCGCTATTTCTACCCGTGCATCATATACACGGCATTATCAATATTCTGAGCTGCGGCCTATGGGCTGGCGCGACGGTGCATCTGTTTGCCAAGTTCGATATCCCAAAGATTACAGCGGAAATCGTTGCCGGCACTTACAACGTCTTCATGGCAGTACCTACCATCTACGTGAAACTCATTCAGTATTTCGATACTATCGATGAAAGCGAAGTAAAGAAGATCTGCGATGGTTTCAGGCCAATGCGTCTGAACATATCTGGCTCCGCCGCGTGTCCGGTGAAGCTATTTAATCAATGGAAAGAACTCACCGGCCAGATCTTGTTAGAGCGCTATGGCATGACAGAGATCGGCATGGGGCTTTCTAACCCTTACGACGGTGAGCGCCGGGCTGGACATGTTGGTCAGCCGCTACCGGGTGTAGAGACACAGCTCTTCGATGAAGACAATAATCCTGTCCTTGAGGAAAATACACCAGGAGAGATTCGCATCAAGGGCGACAACGTCTTCCTCGAATATTGGGCGAATGAAAAAGCCACGAAGGAAAGTTTTCACGATGGCTGGTTCTGTACCGGCGACATCGCGGTTCTCGACGATGGTTACTACCGCATCATGGGTCGCTCTTCCATCGATATCATCAAGTCCGGCGGCTACAAGTTGTCGGCGCTGGAGATTGAGGGCACCTTACTCACGCATGATGACATAGCCGAATGCGCTGTTATCGGCGTTGAAGACGAAACCTGGGGCGAATCAGTTATGGCCTTTATAGGCCTCAAGAGCGGTGCATCAATGGAATACGCTGACCTAAAAGCTTGGTGTGATGGCAAGATGTCTTCCTACAAGATCCCAAAAGCCATACAGATAATCGATGCCCTGCCTAGAAACGCGATGGGGAAAGTAACCAAACCCGATTTGAAAAAATTACTTTAGCCGAGTCACTCAGTCAGGAGTTGTAACGATGTTTAAATTTTTCACCTCTATAGCCTTGCTCATAATGTTACCAACACAATCTCAGGCGGCAGATACATTGCAAGAAATAGAACAGAAGTTTCAAGGGGATTTCGAATTAGTTAGCTACTTTCAGTTTCCAGAACAAGGCGACCCAATAGACATGAACTATGTGGGCCGGCTGAGCTACGATGCACTCGGCAATATGTCAGTCCTAGGCATGCCTCGCGATCTACCCGAGAGAAATCAAGATTCGGATGAGCGAATAACCGGCGGCTTCGCCTATTGGGGCAAGGCGTCATTCGATCCAGAGAATAGTCTCGTGACTCACCATATCGAAGGCTCGCCCATGGTGCCTAAATCGGTAGGCAGCGACACTGTCCGTCATTTTGAGTTCAGCGATGACCTGCTAAAACTGTCGATTGAGAACGACTCAGGCAGAACGATCTCTACGCTGGGCTGGCGCAAGCTGAACTAAGCATAGACAATTAGAATCTTGACCTTTAGGTTCATTCCCTTGTGTCTTTGCAGCTAGGGTGAGCCTCTTACAAATTCTACTGAAAGTATTACACCGCACGCTGGTCTTATTCGAGCAATTGACTATCTACTAGTGTAGTGAGAAATAATCGGGGATAAGGGAAATAGATGGAATCCATTTACTACGTGCTCTGCTGGCATTGTCATCGGCGCTGCAAGCATTGCTATGAATCTCGCTTTCGACCGTACATCAGGGACGAACTCGAAGCTGTAGTCGCTGAGGCAGAGACGAATTTTCCGCAGATTATCGCCAACCTCCCTGAACGCATGACCTTTCTTGAGGCTAACAGCAACTCTTCAGATCCTGACGCCTATATCGAGAAGACGGGGAAAATAATCTTGTCCGGTGGTGACGTATTGACGAACCCGTTCGTGAACGAATCCTCTACCCGGTGCTAGAAGCGTTACAAGAAAAATACCGCGACAATGGCGGAATAAAAGTGGTGGTGCAGACCACAGGTGACTTGTTGACGCCAAAAATTATTGATGAGTTATTGAGCCGCAATGTCTGGTCTATCTCTGTATCCGGCATGGATGATTTTCATGTGGGGATGGAAGGCGACAAGAAAGATGCCCTCGCGGAAAAAATTAAGGCCATGCTGGAAGATGCGGGCATCAAACACGCCGATGGGGAAAGAGACGAGCGTGCATTAGAGAAGGGTCCGATCTTCAGCATGTTTGGTGCGAGCGAAGATTCCTGGATCGGCAAGCTTTGGCCTCGCGGTCGAGCCTGGGAGAATGGGCTTTCTAAGGCAACGATCGAAGACAATTTCTGCAACGCCTGGTCCGGCGGGCTCAACTTCCTACAGCATGGCTACGCAGGCTCAGAAGTTTCGATCGACCCTACTGGTGATGTTTACCCCTGCTGCATAAAGACCGCTAACCCGCTAGGCAATCTTACCGAAGAGCCTCTTGTCGGGATTCTCGACGACTTAGCCGGCAACCCGGCTATAGAGGCTATCAATGCTGGGAAGCCCGAACGCATGGGCTTAACCCATGGCTGGGATGAACAAAAATTCATCGCCGAATCGTCAACCAAAACGCCTAATGGAGAGAGCTACAGCAACCTCTGTATCGGTTGCGATAAATTTCATGTTGAGGTGTTGGGCGCAGTTCTCGATGAGAAGCGGCGCGATCGTCGTGCTCAACGCATGGGAGTATTGGCTACCAATGGATAAATCAATTTCGACATTAGCTATCTTGAGATATCAATGGCGCAACTGAGACCGCAATCTACTCTGGCTCGAATATTTCTTCTATTCGTTCTATTGCCTCACTCTTCACTAACAATGGCACAAGCTATTGATATTACCGATTGGCCGGCACTGGAGCAGCAAGCGCGCGGGGAAACTGTTTACTTCAATGCCTGGGGCGGCGAGCCGAGAATAAATAGTTACCTTAGCTGGGTTGGCGAGACGCTAAATCAACGCTTTGGTATCAATCTTCAACATGTGAAAGTCGCTGACATTGGCGAAGCCGTCTCTAAGATAGTTGCTGAACGACAGGCTGGCAACGATACGAATGGAAGCATCGATCTGTTATGGATCAACGGAGAGAATTTTGCAGCACTGAAGGAGAACAAATTGCTGTTCGGGCCTTGGGCGGAAGAGCAGCCCAACTTCAGTTTAGTGAATGCAAATCGATTCCCCGAAATGCGCGAAGACTTTACCGTTCCCACTGATGGCCTAGAGTCGCCATGGACCCGAGCACAACTCGTTTTCTATCACGACAGCCAGTGGCTAGCAGAACCTCCCCAGACTATAGCGGCGATATTGGATTGGTCTACGTCTAATCCTGGGGAATTCACCTATCCGCGCCCACCGGCATTTCTGGGAAGTACCTTCCTCAAGCAGGCAGTTCTCGAACTCTCCAACAAAGACCCAGCACTGTTTGCCCCAGTCACGGATAATGAATTCCAGCGGGTCACCGCTTCATTGTGGGACTACCTCAACGCGCTTCATCCCACTCTACTGCGAGCGGGCAGATACTTCCCCAGCTCTGCTGCTGAATTAAGACGGCTCATGGGTGACGGCGACATTTCTCTGGCGCTAGCATTCAATCCAAATGAAGCCTTGCTCTCGGTTCGCACCGGCGAACTGCCAGAGAGCGTACGAACCTACGTGCTGCAAGGCGGCACCATTGGCAATGTCAGTTTCCTCGCGATTCCCTATAACGCGCAGCACAAAGCGGCGGCAATGATCACAGCTAATTTTCTTCTATCCATCGAAGCACAAGCTAGAGCTAGCGATCCGGACCATATGGGAAGCACAACGGTAATTTCTATCGAAGATTTAGACGCGGATACCCGCTGGCAATTTGATGTAGAGAGATCTGAATTAGCAGCAGCCACCCCAGAAGAGCTAAGCCGTAAGCTGCAGGAACCCCACCCCTCTTGGACACCCGCCCTTGAGCGCGCATGGGTCCAGCGCTACAGCGCCAGATAACCGATGCTACGCTGGGCAAGCCATAGCCTCATCTACCTGCTAGCAGCACCGATCCTGCTGGGCACGTTCATTGCGAGCCTGCCAGCCTTTGGCTATTTCCCGCCCTTGGGAAGTACGGAATTCTCCCTAGACGCATGGCGCGACCTTGTAGAGGTGCCGGGGCTAACTCGAAGTGTATTGATAAGCCTAATCTCCGGGGTCTTAACACCGCTAGTTTCCCTGGCACTAGTTTTCCTCTATCTCGCTAGTGCAACGGGAAGCAGATTGGATCTCTGGATTCGCCGTCTCGTTTCTCCCTTGCTCTCATTTCCACATGCTGCTGCAGCATTCGGGCTCGCCTTCTTAATTGCACCCTCAGGATTATTGAGCCGAATTATATCTCCAGAATTGACCGGCTGGGACCGGCCGCCGGACCTACTTATTGTAAATGACACATGGGGGCTCTCTCTATTGTTCGGGCTTATTGTCAAAGAAGTGCCATTTCTTCTGCTAATGTCCTTAGCTGCTTTACCCCAACTCCAGCCTAGGCATCGTATCGAAGTTGCCCGCACTCTGGGTTACCGGCCCACGATAGCCTGGCTCAAGGTAATTGCGCCCAGCCTGTATCCATTGGTTCGCCTGCCAGTAATTGCGGTCATAGTATTCGCGTCTGCCACGGTCGATGTGGCGCTAATTCTCGGACCAACGCTTCCACCTACATTAAGTGTTAGGGTTTTGTCGTGGTTCAATGATCCTGATCTTAACCTTCGCTTTCTAGCCGCCGCCGGATCTCTATTACAATTAGGAACAAGCCTGCTAGCGGTAGTAATCTGGCTTGCGCTGGAGAAACTTTTCGGACTGCTTTGGCGATTCTGGTTGGCAACAGGAAACCGTCACACAGGAGAGAGGCTGGCGTTTGCGATAGGACGAAGTGCTATGCCTATAGTACTAATGGTAATTACAGGAAGCCTGCTTGCCCTAGTAAGCAATGCTTTTGCTGGCCCCTGGCGCTATCCCTCTACCCTGCCTTCTTCCTGGACGATTCAACACTGGGCAAACAGCCTTTCAGATCTATCGACACCACTGTTTAACACCGTGCTAATCAGTGTTAGCTCCACACTGCTTGCATTGATAATAGTAGTGGCAATACTCGAATCTGAGCGGCAGTCTAGCAAGGCTAGATCTGCCCCTTCGTGGTTGCTATATCTGCCCTTACTCATTCCGCAGCTCGTCTTTCTGTTTGGCATCATCGTGGCGACCGAGTTTGCGGGGTGGCAAGCGAACCTAAGCCTAGTGATATTCGGCCACCTCTTGTTTGTACTACCTTATGTCTTCTTGTCGCTCTCTGAGGCATATCGCCAACTGGACCCACGCTGGACACAAGTGGCCTCCACGCTAGGTGCGAGCCAGTTAAAATCATTCTGGCGAATCCGCATTCCTTTATTGCTCGCACCGTGTCTAACCGCTGTAGCAATCGGCATGGCAATTAGCATAAGTCTATTTTTACCTACTCAATTGCTAGGAGCGGGGCGAATTACAACTATTACCTCTGAAGCAGTTGCTTTGACGTCCGGCGCGAATAGAAATTTAATTTCAGTTTGGGCGTTAGTACAACTTTCATTACCCATATTAGGCTTTATGATGGCTCTTTTTATTCCAAAATTTATTTGGCGAAACCGCAGCGGGATGATCGAGACACAATGAGTAATTCTATTCTTGAACTAAATAATGTCCGTATTTCGCTAGGAGGAAAACAGTTACTTGAGGTTAATTGCCGTGTAGGTCCAGGAGAAATTCTCACCGTCATGGGTCCATCGGGTTCAGGCAAGTCATCGTTACTTGCCTATATAGCAGGATTCTTAGCGCCCGTGTTTAAATCCAGCGGTTCAGTTCTAGTCAATGGCGAGAACATTTGTTCACTAGCTGCTGAACGCCGCCGAGTAGGCCTATTATTTCAGGACCCTCTGCTATTTCCTCACCTTTCAGTCGCCGGAAATTTACGCTTTGCCATGCCCAGAAATGCGCAGCAAAAGAGCCATGCAATCAGCGAAGGGCTCGATGATATAGGACTCGCCGGGTTCGATGATCGAGACCCAGGTACTCTCTCTGGTGGACAGGCATCACGTGTCGCATTGCTGCGATTATTACTCTCTGCTCCTAACGCAGTTCTTCTGGACGAGCCTTTTTCCAAACTGGATACTCAGCTACGCGAAGAAATCAGGACTCTAGTTTTCGATAAATTGCGCGCCTCTGGCTTACCCACTATTCTCGTAACCCACGATCAGGCTGACGCTGAAAGTGCCGGCGGCGCAATACACACGCTCCGATAAGAATTTCTAGCCCTTGTTGCGTGTTGCGTCGAGCTTACGCCAATGTAACTGCCAAGGAACTAATGCGAGACACTAACGACCACTCGCATTGCGGCCACGGTTGAGAGCATCTTGGGTGCCGGTCGATAGCCCTCCATCTAGCCCGACAGTAACAAATCGAAAACCTTGCGCTAGTCGCGTCTCTACGGTGCGCGAGTTTGTGGTAATAGCACAGGGGACATCGTGAGCCAGACAGCTGCTAAGCACGGTCTGAATAGCGGCTTCGACTTCTGGTGCCGCTGAATTGGCATAGCCCATCGCAGCGCTTAAATCAGATGGTCCAATAAAGATGACGCCGGTGCCCGGTACGGAAATAATCTCCTCGATGTTTGCAACTCCCTCGGGCGTTTCGATTTGAATGATTGCAAGCAACTCACCACTCGGATCTAAGGGCCACAGATCTGCCTTTGCCGTGTAGTCTCGTATTCCCCAATACCAGACTGCGTTCGATGGGTTGCGTCCACGTAACCCTCTAGGCTCATAGTCGTCCGCGCCATTGAGCTGTGGATACCTGCTCGCCCGAATCGCCATCTCGGCCTGGTCCGCATTGTTTACAGAGGGGAACATTATGCCGAACGCTCCCACGTCTAGTGCCTGCTTCACCTGTGACAGTACATCCTCGCCACCGCTTGCCGGGATGCGCACAAATGGCACTACATTCGGCTGCAAGCTGCCCTTCTCAAGGATTGCGCGCTTATCGGTCATACCAAGCAAAAACTCTCGAATCCTCTCAACATCGAAAGGGGCGTGCTCCATATCGATGATGATAAAATCCAAGCCTGATCTGGAAAGAGACCGAGCATTGTTGAGTGAATAGTCGAATGACAAGAGGCCGAACGCCGGCTCATCATTCTCCAACAAGGCTATCGCTTTGTTCAAGCGCATCTCCGTTTCCTGAGACACCGTCCCTGGGGAGTTCACTAGTAGAGCAAGTGCGAAGCTGGCAACTACGATTGGCTTCATTTGTTTTTTCATCAATTTTTCCTTGTTAGGCGAGTCTGTCAAGCGCATCGATTTGGAGCAGAGCAACCAGCACCGCGACTACCTTACGATCGAGGATCCCGTAAATAGTGCCTGAATCTCCCGACTATTCAATCACCTAATTCTCCTGTTCGCCATAGATTACAATACCCTCAGCCAAAGCCAACTGCTATATTGAGCGCGCTGCCGACACTTTGGCGGCCAACTCAGTCGTTCAGAGGCGAATTCCGCTCTGATTAAGGAGAACACCATGAAGAATCTAAGAAGCATAGTCGGTGTCGCAGCCGCCATGCTTATAAGCGGCGTACTCAACGCCCAGAGTGCTACTGTGCTCTACAACGAGCGGGTGGTAGAGCTGGAGCAAACGCTGCCAGACGCTACCGATCTTTGGGTTAAGCCCGAAGACCTGACCCGAGTAAACGATTTCGTGCTGAAGCCTGAAGGGGCTTGCCTGGACGAATTGTGCATCCCGGTTCTGCAAGATAGAGACAGTGACATGTTTATTACTCGTGGCGGTCAGGGATGGTTCAATGTCACCGAACTGGCGGACAAACTACAGCAAGCCTACGTCACGGATTACAATGACGGCATCTGGAGTTTTGGCACTATGCCTGTAACGCGTCAGTCTTTTCTGCGCGGTGGCAAAGCGCCCGATTTCGAATTGATGGGTCGCGATGGCGAGCTAGTTAGACTCTCAGATTTTAGAGGTAAAAAGGTACTATTGCTTACTTGGGCCTCGTGGTGAGGATGTAGATTTGACGTGCCCGTGTGGCAGTCCATTTACGAAGAACTCAAGTCCGATAATTTCGAAATCATCTCTGTCGCGCAAGACACTGGCGGTGAAGAAGCTGCTGGCTCCTACTTTGATGATGCCAAGGTCACCTACACGGCGATCATCGATGTAAATCATCAAATCAGTTCGCTCTACAATCTGGTCAATGTCCCCTCCGGTGTTTGGATCGATGAGGAAGGATCGATAATGCGCATCAACGAAGGCACCTATGCGAAGGAGCATTTTGATGGCGCGTGGGGCACCAATGACTACGTACCCATCGTGCGTGACTGGGTAGCGAAGGGAGCCGACAGCGAATACGTTTGGGATCGAAAAAAAGTACGTGAGAGCATCATCCAACGCACAGCTGATGCCGAACGTGCACAACCTGCTTTTCGTCTAGGCGGGTATTACTTTACTCGTGACAACGACGAGAAGGCAGAACAGTACTGGACCATGGCACAGGAACTTGATCCAACGAGCTGGAACTATCTCAGACAGGATCTGGAGTATGAGGAAGGCGGTAACGCTGGCCCTGAATGGCGAGCTAGACGCGAGCAGGTAGAAAGTGCGGGTGGTAGTTACTATGCTCCGCTAGAGATCGAGAATAACTAGCAGACTTTAGTGTCATGAGTCGGTAGAAGTGTATCGAACTCTAGAAAAAGACCAACAAAAAGCCGACCAAGAAATCTTGGTCGGCTTTTTGTTGGTCTGATTTTGAAAGACTATCTAGCACTCCAAGCAGGGCTAATTAGCAATTCTGGGTCAGCGCCAGGCTTTGGCACGAATTTCTGAGTACGGCCGTATTGGTTGTCGCCACCGTATAAATTGCCATCAGGGTCTACACTGAAAGAATGCACTTCGATATAACCATCCGGCAATTCCCGTGGTACTAGCCAGGTGTATTTTAAGTTGCCATCGAAATCAAAATTTACAAAGCGCAATGGACCTAAATCTGTGATCCAAAAATCATCTTCATTGACGATGATGTCCAAGGGTAACGTAAGCTGGCCAATCGATCTTATGAATTCAAATTCGACTGGATCGTCCGTCGCTTGCCAGAGATTGACCCGATTTCCAATGCGATCGAGAACAAATACACGTCCTTCAGGTCCAACTGCAACCGAGTGGATTGTCGTGGTCTGACCTGGTCCTTTTCCTTCGCTACCGAATTCGCCAAGATAGTTCATATCACTATCCATGATCATGATGCGATTATTGTCTAGCCCGTCTGCGATGAGGATACGACCATCTTCCATAAACGCGACATCCTGTGGCCGACCAAAATGAGTGCCGTCGGTTCCGGGAACGTTTTTCTCGCCGTAGGTCGCAAGTACTTCGCTGCCATCGTTCGCAATCACGTAAATTTGATGAAATGTCTCATTCACCAACCAAATGCGTTTTTCAGGATCGTAGGGATTGATGCGGATTCGGTGAGGACCAGGGCCTGCCGAGCCTTCGCACAGATAGTCCAAATGATCCCACACCTCCACAGGTTCGCCGTCTGCATTGACTATAAATAGACAGTTATTCCAAGTGCGGCGCTCCGTGTCTCTTAATACATTAAGGCCTACATGACCCGCAAACCCCAGAAAATCATCGGGTAGCGGATAAGGAAGAACCGTTTCGCCACGTTGGGCGATGATGATACGGTCCGCGGATTCGGCCAAGACACCCGAATTGCCGCCAAAGGCATAACCCGCTTCAGCAAAGGGATCGGCCCAGAGAGAAACGACGTTGTAGGGACTCTCGCCAATAGGCCCGCGGGCATTACCCTGTTGAGAAAACGCGGAACTAGATGCAAAGAATGCTAGCCCCAATACGGCTAGCCGGTTCAGTTTATACATGGTGGTAGAGCCTCTCTGATGAACTATGTGGTCACTTGTTATTCTGGCGCCTATCATGACAAATAACGCCGAAGAAATTCAATAAAATTCAGAAAAAGCACAAAATGTTGCAAATCACTCACATTTTGGCAGAAGGGGAAATTAGATTGCCGCAAAGGGCGCTACGAAAGGCTCAGCGCTTAGCTGACCCTTTCGTATAGGGAGTTTATTCGGAGGGAGAATCGGAGTCTCGTGGCGTCCCATCGCCATTCATACCCTCCGCTTCATAGCGGCGCCACCCTGCAAGTATTCCCGCAAGCCCATGATTTCCCTCATGGCAGGCATACTCATAAATCGGCATGTCGGTTCTACGCATTGGCACTTTAGCTGACCAAGACACATCCCATGTCTGGGGGTCTTCGACGGTAAAGTCATAATCGAGCGTATTTTCATCGACACGTGTAAACCGCTCCGTCACGCGCATGCTTGAAGATGCACCTCGGGCAGTCTGGTAATAATAGAAATCCTGCGTATGGACTACGAGGGTCTCACCTTCCCAATGAGCAACTGAATCCCCATCCCATTTAATCTGCCGCGTGTGATGCTCGCTGTCCAAGCGAATAATGCGTGCGCGGTGAATCATCTCATTAAGGATCACGATGTGATCTTCGGTCTGCACCAATTGCATATTGTTGTTGTAAGCTCCCGGCACCATCGGCGGCCCAGCTCCATTGCTCATCAGGCAACGATCTGCGAGGGTGCGCGCCTCTGGCCCGAGACTCAATCGCCTATTTTCAGCGACCATCGCGCGCCTGACCTGGCCTGCTGCATTCAGCTGTGGAAGACGGCCGTTAGGCGGGTCGTAGATGAGCGAGGTGCGGCGGTCGGCAATCGTCTCGACACCGCGTTCATACCAAAATTCATTATAGGAGATGACGCCCGGTGGATAACCTGCCCCGCCTACCGAGTCGATGATGAGATCGCGGTTCTGACGCCGATTCTCGAAGGCAGCCCATTCCTGCGCCTCTTCCACGGTCAGTGTCGCTTTATCGGCGAGCTCAGTCGGACGATTGAGAGGAGTGAGTGTGCGAAAGGTATAGGTGCCCTGTAAGTCGGGATGGCCAAATTCAGTGCGTGGAAATTCTGACTCCTGCGCAAGCAGTGTCGATGCCAACAGCGCACTGGCGGCGGTGAATGCCAGAACAGATGCTAAGCTGTACTTCATCGTGCCTCCTCATTCTTATTCGTTATAGTAAGTCGCTAAAAGCTACTCTTGTTAACGCGGGTTTCCAAGCGAAACCTCTTCTGTCGGATCAGCTGTTTTTGGCGAAAATGCGAGCAATACATTGCCTGCCGTTCCACCCATACGGCCATACCCCGACCCAATAAAAAGCATTCCACCTCCAGCTGCAATTGAATGGCTGTCTATAGCGCCGCCAAAGCCTCGCACACCATTCACCGTTGCGTATTCCTTCACAGTGTCGTACTGGAAAAGGATATCTCCGCTTTCTTTGTCGAAGATATAGAGTCGGCCATCCACTCCTGCGCTGACTAGCGCTCCATCAATTAGTAGGGGAGTCGCCGATAAACCCATTCGGGAATCACAATTGCGCAGACGCTCGGAACGATTCGCGCAATCTGCCTCTACTCTGAAGTTCCAACTCGGTTCGCCCGTGCCTACGAAAAAACTGTACATGCCTGGCTGTGGTACATAGGTGCCTCTCGCTGCGCCAGGGTCGTTGATCGGATGGAAGACGCGCTCACCATCGGTAGCGATTCCCCAATGGTTTCCTCCTAGAGTACTGCCGCTTCCAATACGCTGATTCCAAAGTAGGGCACCTGTGTCCGGGTTAAGCGCCCACAGATCGCCTGATTTCTGTCCTGCTAACAAAATGTCACCCCCCTCTCGCTCAACTAAGACTGCAGAGCCGCCGAAGTCTTTGTCTGCCAGCGTGCTCGGTGCCTGATTGGGGCAATTTGGACCCTGTACTCGACCGCAGGCTGCGTTCCACACATCGTGCACCATGCCTTGAAACATCCATTTCTCAACTCCCGTGTCGATGTCCAAGGCAATGATTGCATCGCTGGTATCAGTAGC
>JAESUT010000141.1 GCA_016762995.1 Gammaproteobacteria bacterium
AGCGTTAACTGTGGAAAGCCCTGGGTTGCCGTTGCTCCCTCCACTCGAATGTTCAGGGTTTGCCCAACAAAGATCGTCACTGGAGTGCTGGCGTAGCTGTTGCTGGCTTCGTCATAGACACCGGCAATCCGTACAGCTGCATCAGTGTTATCGCCTGTAGTCTGAGTTTCTACTTCATTTCTAGCTTGCGAAACCAACTTCTCTACATACAGATACAAGGGCGTATTTGCCGCAGCTGCATCAGGTAACCAAGAAAATTTATCCAGTTTTAAACCAGCTTCTCCAAGATCCCAAACCCCGTCCCCGTTGGTGTCTTTAAAGAACTCAAAGTGAAATGGTTGTATCTGGTCGAAGGAACTGGATGAGCGAAGCACCTCAGCATTGAAATAGAAATCCTGAAAACCGCTGGGGTCGATTTCAATACCTGTGTACAAGTTGCCGATCGCTGTACCCCTGCCGGTGAACGTAATATTATCCACACCGTCATCGAGATCTGCTGAAATACTACTATCTCCGATCAGGAATCCGGTGCCGAACACATCTACGCCATTATCTTCCACAATCTTTGCTGTATAGCCGCTCAGGCCGCCTGCGTCGGCGCTGACCCTGAAGCCCACCATAAAAGTGTTAGGGCCGGATGTTTCCGGCCTATTGGAATCGAGGCCAATAACATTCCAGGTAATCATCCGAATGGGATCGGCAGTAGAATCACCATTGTGATCAGTCGTGCCAAAACCCAGCGTGCCATCAAAAGTTTCCAGCGCCAATGATTGAGCCTGAATGTCACCGCTGTGATATTCAAGGTCCCAATCGCCACCAAGAGCGCTACTGCCTGTCAAATCTGTAGATGCCGCCACATCAGCACCTGTGTAACCCGCCAAGCGGGAAACGAAATCAACTCCAGATATGTCTTCACCCACATTACAGCCGTACAGGAGAATATCGCCTTCAGCAGTAAGCGCTTGGCCAATCTGCAATAATTCACTCTGATAGTTCCCGAGTGATTTACTATCAATGGTCGCAGAGCCAAGATTCAAGCTGCCTTCGCCGCCGTGTGACAATATATGGATAGCACTGATGTCGCTGCGACTGCGAGCGTATTCGGCAAGCTGCAACAGTCCATCTTTAGCAGGGTCTAAATAGAGGACCTCAGCATTCGGATCGATGCTGACGAGTAGCGATTGATAGTTTTCTATGGAGGTATCAACAACGATCAATGCATGATCGTCTATATTGGTCAGGGCAGACTGTGCAGACTGAGATAGCTGCCAGACGTCTGCGAGCCCCTCTGTGTTTTCAAGGGAATTGTGCTTCCCTCCAGATGCTGGGGCAACTACATCCTCTATAACAGCTCTATCGCGGAAGGATTGCTGGCTTTTCTCAAATTCTGCAGCTGTTTCAGTGCTGTCTACGTAGGCGTCTACACCACTTATTATTCCGGCAGCATCCAGTAATACACGAGGTTCGAGCGATAACAGCCGAGCTTTGTTACTCATTAMATTCTCTGRTTATTTACAGCATTAANRRATTTTAGAACGATATRCMGMRAACGCATTCTAAGGYAACTCAGYTACTACRGCTACTAATAATACCKATATGGYGTAAGAAGGYTCYGAGTGTGATGGAGGCCTCCTTTCATGCKSSCAARTTAACTACTAAATYGAGAAANWACTCCRTTTRGRCATTTYTATATWGMYATTRTATTCTCKARCTCGYAYTTTCTAAGYGCTCASGCYTTTACMAGCAYCASCTRTTTTTCGGCTARGCTGAACGCACCAATTCCGGCTAAATTCTTTGCTTTTCGCCTAAGRCTCCATCCYYACCCAATWCCCAAACCAAAAAAAACCAGCAAWCGCTGGTTTCACAAAATCCTCTATTTAGGCCCAAGGAACCAAACCGCCTATTCCCCATCACCCTCGGTAGCTCCGACATCAGCCGCAACACCCCCTTCCTTCTCCTTTTGAATCCGCTGATAGATTTCTTCGCGGTGCACCGACACTTCTTTTGGAGCATTCACTCCAATCCTTACCTGATTTCCCTTTACTCCCAAGACGGTCACCGTTACTTCGTCTCCGATCATCAATGTTTCGCCGATTCGACGGGTCAGTATTAACATTGCAATCCTCCTTTAACTCATTCCTTTGTGCTTTGGGTATTTGCTACTGCGTCATTACAGAGACCTAACCGCGCATCCCATTAGAATATCGCGGTTTATTTCACTTGGCTTTGATCGAGGTCTCTTTTATATCCATCTTGTGTGACTGTCTTATTTAACTGTCTTATTTAACTGTCTTATTTAACTACAGACGCACCAAGCCTGTGCCGTTAACCCCTTGAATTTAATGGGACAAGGCGTGACTATCTACTAGTATCTGCCTTAATCAGCAACATGCCAAGCCATTAAGCAGGATTTGTTCGGGAACAAATCGGCGATACTAGGCATCGCCTTCCTTGTTGTAATCGGGATCGCCTAGCTCGAAAGCACTGTGCAGGGCGCGGACGGCCAATTCGAGGTATTTCTCCTCAATCACCACAGAAATTTTTATCTCTGAGGTAGTTATGATCTGAATATTGATGCTCTCGTCTGCCAAAGCTTTAAATGCTTTACTGGCTATACCTGCGTGCGAGCGCATGCCCACACCAACCACAGACACCTTGCCGACCTTTCGATCCACAAGCACTTCGCGCGCCTTCAACGAGGCCTTCAAATCGTCGAGAATCTTCTTGGCCCTATCACATTCGCTGCGCTTAACGGTAAAAGTAATATCGTTCGATCCATCTGCTGCCACATTCTGCACGATTACATCGACTTCAATGCCTGCAGCACTGACTGGGCCAATTACTTTATAGGCCACACCCGGCACATCGGGAACTCCAGCAATGGTGAGCTTCGCCTCATCTCGCTCGAAAGCGATTCCAGCAATAGTTGGGTCTTCCATTTTTTCGTCTCCCTCTAAACTAATCAGGGTACCTGGACCCTCTTCAAAACTAGATAGCACCCGTAGCGGCACCTTGTATTTTCCGGCAAATTCAACGGCGCGAATCTGCAAAACCTTTGCACCTAAGCTTGCAAGTTCCAGCATCTCTTCGAAAGTAATGCTGCTAAGCAGCCTAGCATCTTCCACAACTCTCGGATCGGTCGTGTACACGCCCTTTACATCAGTATATATCTGGCACTCGTCTGCTTCCAATGCCGCAGCCAAGGCTACCGCAGTAGTGTCTGAGCCGCCTCGACCGAGTGTAGTAATATTGCCGTGCTCATCCGTGCCCTGAAAGCCCGCGACCACAACAACATTCCCCTGTTCCAACTGCGCATGAATACGCGTGCCGTCAATCTCACGAATCCTCGCTTTCATATGTGTATTGCAGGTTAAAATTTTCACTTGAGCGCCAGTAAAAGAACGCGCGCCAAAGCCGCGTTTTTCCAACGCCATGCTCAGCAAGGCGATAGTGACCTGTTCGCCGGTAGACAGGAGAACATCCATCTCGCGCGGAGTCGGATAGTCCATGATCTCGTTCGCCAGCGCTGTTAAACGGTTAGTTTCTCCACTCATTGCAGACAAAACAACCACGATATCGTCGCCACGTTCGCGAAAGCCAACGATCTTATCTGCCACCGCTTCAATCCGCTCAACAGTGCCAACAGAGGTTCCGCCAAATTTTTGAACAATCAACGCCATAACTAATTTATTCCAATTCCTTTACTGTTTTCTTAAATGCCCAGTGTGCAGGCCTACAATCTTTCTTCTAACCACGGCTTAATACTTGCCGCCGCCGCTGGCAGTGCCGAGATATCACTACCCCCTGCCATAGCCATATCGGGACGACCTCCGCCCTTACCGCCAACTTGAACGGCAACCATGTTCGCTAAGTCACCAGCCTTTACTTTGCCTACCAGATCTTTACTAACGCCAGCAACAATGCTCACCTTGCCTTCTGCGCCAGTCATCAAGACCACAACAGCGCTTCCTAGCTTGTTCTTCAACTGATCCGCTGTGTCACGCAATGCCTTCGGGTTGAAACCCTCAACTACAGCGATCAGCACCTTAACGCCAGCGATCTCCTCAGCCTGAGAAGCAAGGTCACTACCCGCACTCGACGCCATTTTCGACTTCAATTGTTCAAGTTGCTTCTCCAAGGCTTTCGCATTGTTCGCAAGCTGTTGAACTTTATCAAGCACGTCATCGGCATTTGACTTTACAATTTCACAAATTTTACTCAGCGTCTGTTCTTTTTTCTCGATGAGCGCTAATGCGCCCTTGCCGGTGACCGCCTCGATGCGACGCACTCCGGAGGAGATGCCTGACTCAGAGACAATCTTGAACACAGCAATGTCACCGGTACGCTGCACATGTGTGCCGCCACAAAATTCAACTGAATAGTCACCGCCCATGGTAACGACACGCACCTCATCTCCGTACTTCTCGCCAAATAGTGCCACCGCGCCCTTATCGATCGCCTGTTCTATAGGCAAAACTTCTGTACCCACGGATGAGTTTTTCGCTATCTCTTCGTTTACTAGATTCTCGATATTTCTCAGCTCTTCATTCGACACCGGCGCGGTATGTGAGAAATCGAAACGCAGCCTATCGGCGTCGACGAGTGAGCCCTTCTGCAAAACATGATCGCCAAGTACGCTTCTTAGCGCTGCGTTCATTAAATGTGTAGCACTGTGGTTTAGAGTAATTGCAGCACGCGCCTGCGCAGCTACTGCCGCCGAAAGCTGTTCGCCCACACGCAGTGCGCCACTTCGCAGGATACCTCTATGCACGAAGGCATCTCCCTGCTTCCGCGTATCCAAAACTTCGAACGAGGCATTTTCACCAGTAAGCAATCCTGTGTCCCCAACCTGACCGCCCGACTCTGCGTAGAAGGGAGTGCGTTCGAGAAGTAATAACACCTCTTCACCTTCACTCGCGCTCTCTACCTCGATCGAATCGGCGAAAATGGCTAACAAATTAGATGTGCCCTGCAAGCTATCATAACCAATGAAATCAGTAGCCTCGCCATTGGCAATTTCAAGCTTCGCTACCGAGCCAAAATTACTGGCCGCACGCGCTTGATTCTTCTGTACTGTCATGGCCGCATCGAAGCCATCCATGTCGAGTGATAGACCGTGTTCTCGTGCGACATCCGCTGTAAGGTCAACCGGAAAGCCGTAAGTATCGTAAAGCCGAAAGACCGTCTCGCCGGGAATAGTATTTCCCTCCAAGTCCGCAATCGCTTTTTCTAGTATGGACATGCCATTTTCTAGCGTGCGAGCGAATTGTTCTTCCTCTTCTTTTAGTGCTTTCTCAACAATTTGTTGTTTCTGCGCCAGCTCTGGATACGCTGCTCCCATCACTTCAACCAGAGCGGCAACGATCTTATAGAAGAAGACATCTTTCACGCCGAGCTGGTAGCCGTGTCGAACTGCACGCCGAATGATTCGACGCAGAACATAACCTCTTCCTTCATTTGAAGGAAACACGCCATCCACAATTAGGAATGAGCAGGACCGTATGTGGTCTGCTATAACTTTCAGAGAATTATTATTGAGGTCACTAACGGATGTGATTACAGAGATCGCTTTTAGCAAATCCTGAAACAGGTCGATCTCATAATTGCTGTGCACATTCTGCATAACAGCAGCTATACGCTCAAGACCCGCTCCTGTATCAACTGAAGGCTTGGGCAGCTGTATCATGGAGCCATCCGCCTTTTTCTCGTACTGCATGAACACGAGATTCCATAACTCTATATAGCGGTCTCCATCTTCATCGGGGCTGCCTGGTGGGCCACCTGGCACATCATCGCCGTGGTCGTAGAATATTTCCGAACAGGGACCGCAGGGTCCGGTGTCTCCCATGGCCCAAAAATTGTCTTTCTCACCTAGACGGGAAAATCGACTCGGGTCGACTTTCATTTCCTCTAACCAGATTGCTTCTGCCTCGGCATCGTCCTCAAATACGGTAACCCAAAGTTTCTCTGCGGGCAGCCCCAATTCAACTGTAAGGAATTCCCAAGCATATTGAATGGCCTCTCGTTTGAAGTAGTCGCCAAAGGAAAAATTGCCCAACATCTCGAAAAATGTGTGATGCCTGGCTGTATAGCCAACGTTCTCTAAGTCATTATGCTTGCCACCGGCACGGACACAACGCTGAGAACTGGTCGCACGATTGTAGTCGCGCTGCTCATCGCCAAGGAAAGCGTCCTTAAATTGCACCATCCCTGCATTGGTAAACAGCAGCGTTGGATCATTGCCGGGCACAAGCGAGCTGCTAGGAACGATTTGGTGTCCCCTGCTGGCAAAAAAGTCCAAAAACTTCTGTCTAATCTCAGCGCTAGTCATCAAAGAATCTCATAGTTAATTCTAGTAGTTAAATTTAGTAGCTAAATCTATTCGCTAATACCCAGCTTTCGAAACAAACCTGCCAAAGGCGGCTAATAGAAAAAAAGCAGAGGATTATAGCGCGTAATACGTGGATATTGCAGGGCTTTCTCGCGGCAGCGGACACTTGAATCAGAACTAGAACTCAGTCTTTGTCATCACCCTGAGCTGGAGGCAATAGACTGGCGCTGCCAGCACCCACATTGAATTGTTCAAACACAGCATCTTCAGGAACCCGCAACCTGCCATCACTGGAAAGAATAATCGCGATTGGCCGAGTTCTTGGAAAATGACTAAGAATAATCGTTAGGATAATCAGGAAAGGAACGCAGAGAAACATACCGGGAACACCCCAAATATACTGCCACAATCCCAGATTAAGCAGGATAACAATCGGGCTGAGATTAAACGAATTCCCCATTAGCCGCGGCTCAAGAATATTACCGATACAGATCTGCAGAACACCGATTCCTGCCAAAACCAGAATGAACAGGGTGTAGCCATCAGATTGCGCCAGCGCGATCATCGCGGGAAAGATAGTGGCGATAATAGAGCCCACAGTCGGGATAAAATTTAATAGGAAGATGAGCAAGCCCCAGACCCCGGCGAAATCTACATCAACAATGCGCAGAAAAATATAACTAAGCAGGCCCGTCGCCGAACTGGTGAACATCTTTATGCTGATGTACTTCTGAATGTCGTTACGAACCCTGCCGATAATTTTGCGCACATCTTGCTCTGATCCCGAGCTACTAAACAGCGCCGCAATCTTATGATCGAAATTACCCTGCTCTAGGAACAGAAATAGAACATAGATCATGATCAAACCACCACTCGCCAAGATGCCGGCGAAAGATGAAGCTACTGATGTCGCGTAAGCGGGCAAGTCTATCCAATCCGTGATCGATTGATCTTGAAAAGCAGACACAACAACGAGGGGAAGATTCTGGAATCGCTGCGTGAGGTTTTCCTGATAAATAGGAATGACCTGCATCACATCATCCGCACGCGCACCCAAGAAGTTTATCAGACCCCAGATCAGCAAGACGAATGTGAAAATGGAGGCCAGCCGACATACGATGCCCGGAAACCTAAACTCGCCAATTTGAATTTTTGCGAATGTCGCCGCGAGTGTATTGATCAAATACCAGAGGGCGATGGCTATAACGAGCGGAAGTAGCAATGCCTCGCCGACAATCAGCAGATATAGGACCAGAACGACGGCAAAAGTAGCAATAGCAAAGCTTGGTGTTTTCATCTCTCTAGATTCCTTGCTCGCGGTCTCAGACTGGCGCCCTAACACCGTGATTTTGCGAAGAATATCACATTTTAAAGAGCCCACCCTCATTAGGCTAGAGATCTCACATCAATACAGCGCGCGCAGCTAGGAAAAGCAGAAAATTTAATGCAATTAGATGGATATTCAAAGCTACTGAAAATCGGCGAAGGCGGCATGGCATATGTCTATAGGGGTATCCAGGACTCCCTACAGCGGCCGGTAGCGATCAAGCTGTTAATAAACGACCTGAGCCGCGATAAAGAAGTGAGACACCGCTTCGACCGCGAATCCTATATTATTGCCAGATTGAATCACCCGAATATAATTCATGTGATAGACCGCGGAATTACCTTGGAGGAGATGCCCTATTTCGTGATGGAATACGTGGAGGGCCTAGAACTGGGCACTGCCGCTAAGATCAATGAAATCTCTCATACCAACAAGATCGACATCATAATCCAAATTCTTAAAGCACTCTCCTATGCGCATCAGAACAATGTAATCCATCGCGACATCAAGCCGGAAAACATTCTGATCACTGATAGCGGCAATGTGAAAATTCTAGACTTCGGTATCGCTCAGTTCTACGAAGAAAAACATGGGCTAACAAACCAGACCACATCTGGCTCCGTGATGGGAACCTATAACTACATGTCGCCGGAGCAACGTGAGTCGTCTGAGAACGTCACCCAGAGGAGCGATCTGTATTCAGTGGGCGTGGTCATGTATGAGCTGTTCACTGGAAAAATTCCAACTGGCGTCTTTCCTGAGCCGTTTCGCCTGAACGCTGAAATTGAACCAGAATTGAACAAGCTGATTCTAGGCTGCCTGAATCAGGACCCTGAGCTGCGACCGCCGTCTGCCGAACAGCTAAAGAACGATCTGTTAGCTATTTCACAAGGTTCCCACCTAAACGAAGGGCAGCGCCTGCGAGCCGAGCAGGGAATCACTAAGATTAAATCCAAATTCCTATTGTTAGATATCCTACGCGAAGACAAATTGGGCTCAGTTTATCTCTACCAACAAAAGGATCGAAACAACCTGCTCATTATCAAGAAGAAGGTAAGTTCGAGCGCAGGCTTTGAGGCAAGCAACCTACTTGCATCGTTAGAACATGAGAATATTGTGAAGACCCACGGTACCTCACGCAACGACAGGCACTTCATTCTTGTACAAGAATACATTAGCGGCGGCACGCTGAATGACAAACTGGCATTCCAGCTAAACTGGCAGGAAATTCTAAAGATCGCTTCGCAAATTTGCCAGGCGATGATCTTTGCTCACAATAATCGAATCGTGCACGGCCATCTCCGCCCTACCAACATCCTATTCACCACCGACGGCCAAGTTAAGCTCACCGACTTTTCTACAGAGGACGATCTGACTTCAGTGGAAGATTCACAACTCTATTGCCTCGAAGACGAGCCCCGCAGCAAAGCATCAGATATCTATGCGACCGGCGTAGTCCTCTACCAGCTTTTCACCGGCTCACTACCGAGCAGAAGTGGGGACACTAGTTTTATCGTGAGAAAATCCTTTGCCAAGCTACCGGGCGATATCCAGCAGCTCATCGCGAACATGATATCGACCATTCCGGAGAACCGAGAAAGAGACAGCTTACAGAGGGCTGTCGAGTTATTCAGGCAGCACAGCCAGAACAAGCATCACAAAACCTTCACGAACGAAGGACCTGCGCGCAAGCGAAGGAACCGCACCAGGATAGATCGTGCAACTGACAAGCAAAATGTGGCAATTGCAGCCTCTGAGAAGCAAAAAAAATCACCGATAACCGCCCGAATGGGGTTTTTATTCGGACTGTTGCTGCTGATTTTTGTACAATATCTCACTTTTTTTGATGGGCAGGAAAAAATCAACCAGAGCCTGACAGAAGTGTACAGTAAGCTGGTTAATCAGATTGCAGGACTCAGGACAAATTGATGTGCCAGACACAGACACAAATCAGAATTGCTGGATATACAGACACGGGAATACGGCGTGAATATAACCAGGATCATATCGGCTTCGACCAAGAACTTGGCATAGCGGTTCTCGCCGATGGTATGGGCGGACATAAGGCCGGAGAGGTCGCGGCCCATATGACCGTCAAATTCGTGCTAGAAAAACTGCAAGAACTCGTTTTGCAGAAAACTTCTGTATCGATAACTGGTTCTCAGTTATTGGAATTTGTCTCCAATACAATTTCCTCAAGCAATACAGAGATATTCCGTGCCCAGGAAGCAGAAGAAGCTTACAAGGGCATGGGCACAACGATAGTTGCCACTGTGATCATAGGCTCACAACTCTATGTAGGCCACGTAGGTGACTCCCGGCTCTATCTCTATCGCAGTCGAACTGTGAAACGCCTAACCAAGGATCACAGCTTAGTTCAGGACCTGATCGATCGTGGCTTCTACACTGAGAGAGAAGCGCGCGGAGCAAGCGTCGGGCACGTGGTCACCAGAGCTATGGGCACACGCTCAGACGTAGATGTAGATACCGCCGAAGTAACGCTGCTGCCCTACGATCTATTGTTGCTTTGTTCCGATGGTTTGACCGACATGGTTTCTGATTGGCAGATAGCAGAAATCATCGATGAGAATTGTACCGATCTAGAAATGGCCGCCAAGAAACTGATCGCGCTAGCAAATCAGAACGGTGGCAAAGACAA
Source organism: Gammaproteobacteria bacterium (assembly GCA_016762995.1). Taxonomy (GTDB): domain Bacteria; phylum Pseudomonadota; class Gammaproteobacteria; order Pseudomonadales; family Pseudohongiellaceae; genus UBA9145. The sequence goes on from JAESUT010000141.1 coordinate 10,318, forward strand.
TATCTCTGTCATTCTCATGCAGACATAGCAGGAGAATGAACGCATAAATACAAGAGGACGGTAATCATCATGCCAGGCAAATTAGAATTCAGTTTTAACTCGAATCGATTGGGCGATTTCGTTCTCGATAAAGAGGTTATGACTATTGGCCGCAAGGATGGTAATGATATTCGCATTGACAACCTTGCCGTCAGTGGCCACCACGCCAAGCTTCTCACGATTTTTGACGATTCGTTTTTAGAAGACCTGAACAGTACCAATGGCACTTATGTAAATGGACGACCGATCACGAAGCACCCACTTAAGAATGGCGATGTGATCGTAATTGGCAAGCACGAACTACGCTACCTAAATGAGTCCAACTCGGCCAGCGATGACGACAAGACGGTCCTTATCAGGCGCCAACCAAGGATGAATATCTCTCCCGCCCCTGACTTGAATACGCCGATCGATATGCCAGGCAGCATAGCGGCGAATCTAAATGGTGCGAAGCTACAAATTCTAAACGGCAAGGGTGCTGGCAAGGAATTAGCGCTGCGAAAATCTTCGGTAAAACTCGGGAAGTCTGGTGCGGAAATAGTTCAGATCAATAAGCGACCAGATGGCCACTTCATCGTTAGCCTAGATGCGGAAAACGAGAGCAGTCTATTGATGATCAATGGTGAGACTGTAGGCTCGCGCGCGGTCAAACTAAACAATCACGATGTAATCGAAATTAACAAACTGAAGATCGAATACTACCTCTCTATCTAGAGAGGCCTATCTAGCACGACCTATCTAGCACGGCAGGGTTGTCCTAACAAATTAAAGTTCTATTTCGATAACGCCGCGCATAAACAAAACTGCCTTACCTGAGATCAATACACGGTCTCCTACTAACTCGCAAGCTACCTCACCGCCACGCTTTGAAACTTGCTTCGCTAGCAATTTAGTCCTTCCAAGGCGACTCGCCCAGTAAGGTACAAGCTGAGTAAACGCCGAGCCTGTAACAGGGTCTTCATTTATCCCGGTTCTGGGACCGAACCACCTCGCGATAAAATCATACTCTGTAGACTCGGCGGTGATAATGATTCCTCGGCAATCCAGCTGTTCCAGCAGCAACATGTCAGGGTCGACGGTTCGCACCAATTCTTCCGAGGAGAAAACAGCAACGATGTCGGCAAATTTTAAACAGTCTTCGGGAGTGGCAGCAAACGCCTCCACCAACTGTATCGGCAACTCAAAAGGAAGTGGTGGCTGCGCAGGAAAATCCATTCTAAATGAATCGCCATCGCGCATTACACTCAGCGGGCCAGACTTCGTGCTAAACCGTATCTCTTCTCCTTGATAATCTAATTCCTCGAACAAGACATAGGCCGCGGCAAGTGTCGCGTGGCCGCAGAGATCCACTTCGGTTGCCGGCGTAAACCAACGCAGTGCGAAACCRTCGCCCTSGGCTACGAAGAATGCCGTYTCGGACAAATTGTTCTCGGCAGCCAACGCCTGCATAGTCTTCTCGGGCAGCCATTCCTGTAGCGGGCAAATTGCCGCCGGATTGCCTTCGAAGGGCTTATTAGCAAAGGCATCGACCTGATATACATTGATCTTCACTGAATATTTTCCCACTAGATAGAATAAAGGACCACATTTAAAGGCCGCTATCACTCAACTTGAAATAGATTCAAGTGAGCAATGCGGCCTTTTTGAAGCGCAGCAATTAAATAAGCTAGCTAGATGCTGGTGAAGGCATCAACGACTAATCCCGGTGTAAGAATCTGCGGAAGGATAATCGGCTCCTTGCTGCTGTCGCCTGGATAGAGGACATACAGTGGCACTGAAGGACGGTTAAAATGATCAAGAATCGCAGTGATCTCCGGATCTTCATTCGTCCAATCGCCTTTCATGTAGGTTATGTCATTGTCTAATAGTGCTTGTGTGACACGTTCGGTGCTAAGGGTAGTCTGCTCGTTGGCGAGACAAGTAATGCACCATGCGGCGGTCATGTTAATGAACACAGGACGACCTTCGGCCTGTATTTCATTTAGTCGAGCCGTGCTAAAAACTTCGTAGTTCTGTGTAGAGTTGCCATCCGCATCGACGCTCGCTGTTTGTACCGATGAGGACGTCTGCAAGAAAGGCGTCTGCATCAGGTAAACCGCAGCGACTAGCGCCATGGCGCCTACAGCATAATTAACTGTGCGCAGTATCGGCCCCATGGTAAAACGGCGTTGGTACATCCAGGCTGCGAAGGCGAGCAAGATACACACGCCAAGCACCATCGACATACCCATGACCCCTACTTGCGTACCCAATACCCAGAGGAAGAACAGGGCTGCTGCATACAGAGGGAATGCCATGAGCTGCTTGAATGTTACCATCCACGCACCTGGTTTAGGCATGTACTTGGTAAGAGCCGGCATGTAGGAGAGCACAAGAATCGGTGACGCCATCCCTAGGCCCAAGGCTACGAATACCAACATGGCAACTCCCCAAGACTGGGTGAGTGCGAAACCAAGTGCAGGGCCCATGAAGGGTGCAGTGCAAGGTGTAGCCACTGTCGTTGCTAATACACCGGTGAAGAACGAACCCTTGTAACCTTTCTTCTGCGTTAGGTTGCCACCGGCACCCATGAGGCCCACACCGATCTCGAAGACGCCCGAAAGACTGAGGGCCATCATGAAGAACACATACACGATAAACGCGAGAAACCAAGGTTGCTGGAACTGGAACGCCCAACCAATGCGCTCCCCACCGGCACGTAAGACGATAAGAACTGTTGCTAAGGCCACGAAAGTCGCAACCACGCCAACGGTGTAAGCGAGACCGTCCATGCGCTGCTTGTGCACAGATTCACCCGCATTCTTAGCAAAGCTAAGTGCCTTCATTGAGAGCACTGGAAACACGCAGGGCATTAGGTTCAGTATGAGGCCGCCCATAAGTGCGAACAATATATACAGTAAAAGCCCGCCGCCTGCCCCGCCATCGCTGCCTGAATTAGCCGCGGCGGCAAGAGGCATTATAGTTGTTAGATTCGCATCCGCTGTTGGGTTCTGAAAGTCATAGGCAGTGCGCTCTCCTTGTTCGTTCTCTAGGACAAGAACTCCATAAACTTCGGTGAGGTCTTCCAACATACGTCTTGGCTGTTGGTGGGTAATCTGCAGCAGATTTCCTTGAATGCTGACATCTCTTAACGGGCCTGGCTTGATAATGCGGCGCTGTTCGGGAAAGAAAAACGCATCAGTGTACTCAGAAAAAATTGCATCTGGCGCCTCGAAACCGAGACTCACCCGCTCACCGGCAACGGCGATGAGCGATTTGATGTCATGATCGATTATTGGGAACTGCGCTCTAGCGGTCGCGAAGATCTGCGCATTACCCGCGTCTAGCTCCGGAGATTGTGCAACTGGCAGCGTGATACTGAGTCGCTGCTCTCCAGGAATACAGATCTGCTCGCAGACGTTCCAGAAAGCCAAGGTAGATAGCTCGACCGTATCACCTTGGTAGTCTGCTGGAATAGTGACTGCAATGGGATGCAGCACTTCTTCCTCGTAGGCGAAGTTAACCAAATCTGTGTCGTAGAACGGAAGCCAATGTGGAGCCGGCCACAGCAACTCGCCGATATTCGTACCCTCGGGCGCCAGCCATTCATTCGCGCTAGTAGGCTCGCCGCTATCGCCACCCATCTTCCAATAGGTGTGCCAGTGCTCGGCAGGTTGCAGACGCAATCCTAGCCACGTTGTCTCACCCGGCACTATGTTTGTGGTCTCCGAGATGAGTTCTACTTCAATGCTATGGTCCCAGGCCACGTTCGCGTATCGCGGTTTAATGTCGTAACCGTGCCACTGCCCATCGTCGTCGATGTAGGCGAGCAATCCATTGAGCTGTGTAAGATCGGCATCGAAACGACGGTGCTGCTCTGTAGAAATCTGCAGGCGATCGCCGTCTTTCATGATTTTGCGGTAGGGAGCGTACTTCATGATGCGGCGCTGTTCAGGGAAGAACCAAACCTCATCGACATCATCGAATAGATTTTCTTCTGCCTCGATCATGACATTGAATTTGCCATCGAAGCTGTTGAAGCTGGCCTGTAGGCTGTGCTGATCAGCCGGCACTGGAGTCATGGCACGCGACTCGGCAAAACCCTGCTGCCACTGCTCATTAAGCTGCGCGCTACTACCAACAGGCAGCGACAAATCAAACGTCGCTGAACCGGGTATACAGATCTCGTAACAGACCTGATAGTCGACATTGGTATGGATAGAAAAACTCGAAGCGCTGTAATCAGCAGGAACAGTGACAGGAATCGGTAGGAATACTTCGCGCTCAAAGGTAAACGTAACGAGGTCACTGCCAGGAAAAGGAGTCCATTCGGGAATCGGCCAGACGATATCGCCAACACTCGCGCCAACTGGCAATTGCCACGCGTTCGCTTCTGTCGCTTCGCCGCTATCGCCGCCAAATTTCCAGTAAGTATGCCAGTGTTCGATAGGGTCCAGCCGGATAGCTAGCCATAGCGTTTCGCCGGGAACCACATTACTAGTTTCCGAAACTAGCTCAACCTCGATTTGATCGGTTTTATGAAGCTGTGCCTGAGCACTGCCAGTCACTAGAATAAAACCTAGAAATATCAGAAAGTTATGTAATTTAGTTCGCATTTTGACTCCCATCAAATGATGCTCAAGATGATACGCGACCGGACCGTAGTTAGTGTGCCAAAAGGTAACAAAATCGGGCCATTCTGTCATTTAAAGACCGCGTAGACGCCGCTTTATTTCAGGCACCCTTGACAAATAACCATGGAATCATCTGCTCAGGCAATTAACCCCAGATTAACACTCGATCAGAGTTCTGGCACACTAGGCTACAGGGCTGTTTTGAGTAATCAGGCTCACGCTCCCCCAGCCATACTGGTGGCTCCTCATCACTCTCCAACTTTAGCCATTCAATGTGCCGTCACGACTCATCAGGCGCCCTAACTTAACCCACCGAAAGACTTCAGAGCCTTGATCTCCTGACAGAATACAGCCAGCCCATTTTGTAATGCTGCACTGATTTCAGTATTTGCAACAATACCTTCAACATCCAACTCGCTACTTAACAATGGAATAGAAACATGCGCCTTGTGAATGACATTAGCTGACATAGTAGTCAGTATTTCCCTCAAAGATGCTTGTGCATGGGAGGCTCTGGGAGACGTATTGATTAACATTATGGGCATGACTGGAAACTCCGCCCCACTTACCAACCAATCGAGTGCGTTCTTAAGCGGACCACTAACACCATGAGCATACTCTGGGCTGGCTATTATCAAACCATCAGATTCACCCAGAACCAACTTCAGCTCTCCCAGAGCTGGAATGTTTTCTTCTTCGCGATCGGGATTAAACAAAGGCAACTTAGCAATATCACCAACCGAAATTTTAATATGGCTAGGTGCTAGTAATTCTAGAGCTTTAAGTGCAGCAGTATTGTAAGAGGACTTACGCAGACTCCCCGATAGCGCTAATAAATTGAACCTTTCCATTAAACACCTTGCCTATTATCTAGGGCAACTACCTAATTCATACTGAAGCGCTCTAGTCATACTGGCCACTATTTTATGCAGGGCACGGCAGCAAAAAATTATTGCCACGCGATTATATGCTCCACCATAAGTTGCAGTGATTGATCCCCCCTGAACTCATTGATATCAAGCCTGTAGACGAGCTCGATGTCAGTCATGTCCGGAGCCGGCCAATCTTGCTTGTCGATATTGAAAGCGATGGCATCGATGGTCTGCTGTGGTGCAAACTCGGGTGCTAGCAGCAACTTTAAATGGTTTTCCCCTACCCTGCGCTGCTGAATAACTTTGAACTTGCCATCAAAAACAGGCTCAGGAAATTCCTGTCCCCAGGGGCCGGCTTTGCTAAGCTCCGCGGCAGTCTCCATAGAGAAGTCATCTTGCTCGATTTCTCCATCACTCAGTATCTGTGCTTGCAACAGCTCTTCACTTAATAGCAGCGCGGCTTGCTCCTGAAATGCCACAGTGAATTCTTCTAGCTTGTCCTTCGCCAAGCTGAGACCTGCCGCCATCGCGTGGCCACCGAACTTACTGATCATACCCGGATTGCGGCTAGCCACGGCATCTAGAGCGTCGCGAATATGGAATCCCTTGATGGACCTGGCAGAACCTTTTATCTCGTTACCTGAATCGTTTGCGTCTGCAAAGGCAATGACGGGACGATTGAACTTCTCCTTCACGCGCGAAGCGAGAATACCCACAACACCTTGGTGCCATCGCCCATCATAGATACACAACGCGGCAGGAAGGTCCGTCGCATCCAGTGAAAATTCCTGCAGAAACTTGAAGGCTTGTTCGCGCATATCGCCTTCGATCTGTTTGCGGTCCTTGTTCAGCCCATCGAGCTGTAGAGCGAGTTTATAGGCTGTGCCTTCGTGCTCGGTCAACAGGCATTCGATGCCCGTGGACATGTCATCCAGCCTTCCTGCCGCGTTTAATCTAGGGCCGACGCTGAAACCAAGGTCGGAGGCGGCAAGGTTAGCGCTGCTGCGGCCGGCGATCTCCAAGAGGCTCTTAATGCCGGAGACAGCGCGTCCTGCTCGGATTCTCCTCAAGCCTTCGCTAACTAAAATACGGTTATTGCGATCGAGTGCGACCACATCAGCTACAGTTCCTAATGCGACGAGGTCTAGAAGATCCGCAAGTTTGGGCTCCGCAATAGCCTTTTCTTCAAACCAATTAACTTCCCGTAGCTTTGCTCGCAGTGCCAGCATGACGTAGAAGATCACGCCAACACCGGCGATGCTCTTGCTAGGAAAATCACAGCCAGATTGATTTGGATTGACTATCGCATCCGCATCTGGCGCTGTAACGCCCGGCAGATGGTGATCGGTAATAAGCGTCTTTATACCCGCCGCTTTCGCAGCCAAAACTCCCTCTATGCTGGAGATGCCATTGTCGACGGTGATAATAAGATCGGGGTTTCGAGTCTTCGCCAGCTCGACTATCTCGGGTGTTAGGCCGTAGCCATAATCGAATCGGTTGGGAACGATGTAATCGGTGTGCTGAAAGCCAAATTGTCTGAGCGCCTTAAGCGCTACCACGCAGCTCGTCGCCCCATCCGCGTCGAAATCGGCAACGACAAGAACGCGCTGCTGCTGCTGCAGGGCATCGAGCAACAACTGAACGGCTTCAATGATGCCCTTGAACTGTCTCGGAGGAATGAGATTCTCAAGTCCGAGTTCTAGCTCTTCGACATCTTTGATATTGCGCTGGCTATAGACACGCCTAAGAAGCGGGTGCATAGAATCGGGAAGGTTTAGTGTGGTGTCTGCCACTCTACGTTTAACGAGTAGTGTCATCAGAGCCCTATTTATTCGATACAGCTGAAGCTAGGTGACGGCTATACTTACCGAGATGCTTTTTTAGGATCGACTAGTTATGTGCGTGTTTTTTAACGAACTCTGTCACCGCCGCCAGTTCGTTCGGCACGACGCTATAGTGTTCTTCCTTCTCAAACAAATCTGACAGATGAGGAGGTAGCTCTGGTGTATCCAACCCAGCCTCAGTGATAGCATCACTAAACTTCGCGGGATGCGCAGTAGAGAGCGTGATCATTGGTATACTTGAGTCTGCATTGCACTCTCTTGCAGCCCTGATACCAACGGCAGTGTGGGGGTCAATAAGCTTGCCTGTCTCCGCGAATACTTTAGCGATAGTTTCGCAGGTAAGCGCATCATCAACTCTAGCACTAGAGAAACATTCGCGCATCTGCTGCCACTTCTCATCTGATACCTGTTGCGATTCCTGACCAAGTTTCGACATGAATTCGCTAAGCTGCTCCGCATCTCGATCAAACAGATCGAACAGATAGCGCTCGAAGTTGCTCGAGACGAGAATATCCATGCTCGGGGATAGGGTATGGTTTAAACCAGTAGTGGAATACTCGTTGCTATTAATGAAACGATGCAAGATGTCGTTGCTGTTCGTGGCTACGACTAATTGCTTGATGGGTAAGCCGATGCGTTTGGCGAGAAAGCCCGCGTAGATGTCGCCGAAATTCCCAGTCGGAACTGAGAAAGAAACCGCCTGCTCTGGTGCCCCTACCTTAAGTGCCGCTGAGAAGTAATAGACGATCTGCATCATTATCCGCGCCCAGTTTATGGAATTCACGGCGACAAGCTGACTCTCGTCAGAAAGAAATGATTGATCGGCGAATGCGGCCTTAACGATGCTCTGACAATCATCGAAGTTTCCTTGAACTGCCAGATTAAACACGTTATCGCCAACGACCGTAGTCATCTGCCTGCGCTGCACCTCGGAGACACGCTGATGCGGATGCAAGATAAAAATATCGACCTGCTTGGAGCGCCTGCAACCTTCCAGGGCTGCTGAACCGGTATCTCCCGATGTCGCCCCAAGGATAACCACACGCTGCTCGTTCTTTTGCAGCACATAGTCGAGCAGACGACCCAGCACTTGCAAGGCGAAGTCCTTAAATGCCAGGGTAGGTCCGTGATACAACTCCAACATAAAGTCGTTATCTGCGAGCTTAGTCAGCGGCGCCACATCGGGGTGATCGAATTGGGCATAACTATCAATGACGATCTTACGCAAAGCCTCTGCCGGTATTTCGTCGCCGATAAAGGGAGAGACTATTTTTAATACGAGCTCGGGATAGCTAAGATTTTTCCATGACGCTATTTCCTCGACGGAAAAATGAGGCAGCTCGGTAGGCACGTACAGGCCCCCATCTGGAGCTAAACCAGTTAGAAGCACCTGCTCAAATGTCTGCGGGGTACCACCGCCTCTAGTGCTTATATATTTCAACTCACAGTCCTTCTCTATTTTTTTCTTTCGCTCTAATATCTTTTAACGCCGATATTCGGTGGAGTTAATAACTACGCTAGTCCTCGAATGACTCGACGCGAATGCGCATGACTTCACCACTCACATCATCAAGTGCTTCGATCGCGGCGACGGCCAAATTCAATTTCTTCTCTAGCGCCTTGTGAGTAAGGATTACAATTGGCACCGTCTTACTATCGAGCTCTTTCTGAATAACTGCCTCTATGCTGATGTCAAAGCCTTGAAGGATACTGGATATTTTCGCCAACACACCTACTACATCGTTTACTGGGATACGCAGATAATATTCCGATTCTATTTCTTCAATTGAGACCACTTCCAAATCATCGTGCTTGGAGAGATAACCAAGTGCCGGCAGCAGTGGCTTGTTCATTCCTGCGAGCTTCTGTCTCGCGATATCAATTACGTCGGCGACGACTGAGGATGCCGTAGCATCCGCACCAGCACCAGGGCCACTATAAAGGGTAGAACCTACAGCATTACCGTGCACAAGTACGGCATTACCGACACCGTCTACTCTTGCCAACAAGCGTTTGTGAGGGATTAACGTCGGGTGTACGCGCATCTCAACTCCGTTGTCTGTGCGGCGTGCGATTCCCAAGTGCTTTACTCGATACCCAAGCTGCTTCGCGAAGCCAATGTCTTCCGGCGTAATGCGGCTGATACCTTCAGTATAAGTTTTATCAAACTGCAGAGGAATTCCGAATGCGATCGATGCCATGATTGTTAGCTTATGGGCAGCGTCGATACCCTCAACATCGAAGGCTGGATCAGCCTCGGCATAGCCAAGCTGCTGCGCTTCGGCGAGCACATCGGCGAACTGACGTTGTTTCTCAGCCATCTCGGTCAGGATGAAATTCCCCGTACCGTTGATGATACCTGCCAGCCAGTCGATCTTATTTGCAGATAGACCTTCTCGCAAAGCCTTAATAATTGGTATGCCGCCTGCGACACTGCTCTCAAATGCTAGGGTCACGGCATTATCCGTTGCAACTGCGAAGAGTTCATTACCGCGCTCTGCAATTAGAGCTTTGTTTGCTGTCACTACGTGCTTTCCGTTCGCCAACGCCTGACGAACCACCTCGAATGCAGGTTCGAAACCACCGATTGTCTCGATGACTATGTCCACCTCAGGATCGTTGACGACATCAAATGGATCATTGCTAATCTTGACTGCCGAGGCGACATCTCCACTTTTGATGCTACGAGACGCTATTCTGACAACATCGATTGCACAGCCTACGCGACGGGTAATTTCTTCGCCGTTGTTCTGCAATAGGTTGTAACTGCCACCACCTACGGTACCGAAGCCACAGATACCTATTTTTAGAGATTGAGATTTGATTGACTTGGCTGATTCAGAATTCACAAAATGCCCCGGACTTATTCAATATTAGCGCCGAATTATACTGGAAACATGCAAGAAACCCAGCAGTGTGGAGAGACAAGGTGTCTATTAAGGAAGGCGGGGTTGTTAAAGCTGGAGCCCGACGGGTAATCGAGACTCCTAGATTAAAAGGCTAACTAGTTGATGCTAAGCATTGAAGCTAGACGCTCGGCATTCAAATAGCCGGGAATCACTCTCCCATCAGGGAATATTAGTGCTGGCGTGCCGGAAATACCCAGCTCAGTGCCCAGCGCCCAATGCTCCAGAACAGGCGAATCACAATCCGCCGCAGGTAAATTCTGACCATTCTTCGCCTGAGTCAGCGATTTCTTGCGATCATCTGAGCACCATACGGAAATCATTTTCTGGTACGAGGCGGCATCTTCGCCACCGCGGGGATAGGCCAGGTAGCGAACCTCAATACCCTTCGCCATAAGATCATCAAGCTCGCTATGTAGCTTGCGGCAATAGGTGCAATCCACGTCGGTGAAGACTGTTATCGTTGCTTTGACCACCTCAGGGGTGAAGATAATCATCTCCTCAAGCGGGATAGCTGCAATTTTCTCTAGGCTCCGTTCCTGCTTCTTGTCCGAAGATATATTCACGAGGCCTGCACTGCTAACGCGGTACATGTCTCCTGCGAAAAGATAGTCACCGGAAATATCACTGTAGAGAATTTCACCAGTGTTCAGTAGAACCTCATAAATAGTAGATAGCGCAGTAGGCTTCACGCTAATAATTTCTAGCTGATTCTGGGATGCCACTTCTATCGCCTGCTCAAGCTTACCGCGCAGCGATTGATCGCGACCCTGAGCCTGAGAGGCAGAGGCAGCAACTAACGTCAAAGCTAGTCCCAACAACGCTAACATCGGCTTAATAATTACTCTCATGATTTGTCTCCTTCTGTGCCTCTACTTGAGAGCCGCGAGAACTATGACGCGGCGCAAGGCTGAATACTGTGTCGGCTATCTTATAGTATTTAATAATTGCTTGCTCAGAACACGGCCAAATCAATTCCTCGCAGCCGCGCCGGATTCAGCCCTCTGTTCCTCGCAAACACCCCTTGGTTAGAACAAACCAGAACACGGCCAAAATAATTCTCAGCAGCCACAGCGTGCTCAGCCCCTGTTCCTCGCAAACAACCCTTGGTTAGAACAAGCGAGATCAGAGTAGCCCCATATACATATCAAATCTACCAGCATAAATAAAAACGGGAAGACTGCGGACAGACTTCCCATTCAATATTTCTAGATAGGCTGGAATGTAGCGCCCCAGAACTCTCCCAGGACAGCAGACGGGGTTTGTTAACCCGACTTCTTTTCCGACTTCTTTTCCGACTTCTTTTCCGACTTCTTTTCCAACTTTTCTGTAATTCTTGCAGCTCGACCAGTCAGCTCGCGCAAATAGTACAGCTTAGCCTGACGAACAGCGCCGCGACGCTTCACCGTAACGCTATCAACAACCGTACTATAAATCTGAAATACGCGCTCAACACCGACACCGTGAGATATCTTTCTGACCGTAAATGATGAATTTACGCCACGGTTTCGACGTGCAATAACGACACCTTCGAACGCCTGTAGACGTTCTCTGTCGCCTTCCTTAATTTTTACTTGAACAACAACAGTGTCGCCAGGACCAAACTCTGGAAGTTCCTTGCTCATCTGCTCGTTTTCTATCTGCTGGATGATCTTACTCTTGCTCATCAAATTGCTCCTGAACTCTTGTAACGAATGGCAGTTGCCAAATTCTTAGTAAATCGAAATTTTCAAAATTCTTATCTAACTAGCAATTCAGGCCACTGCGCTTAATCACGCAGATAGTCTTGCTTGAACTGCTCTAATAATTCTTCTTGCTCGTTCTCAAGCGACATCGCCTGCAACAAGTCTGGTCTCTTCAACCAAGTTGCACCTAAACTCTGCTTCAGCCGCCACTTACGAATCGCTTCGTGATCTCCGCTGAGCAGCACTTCTGGCACACCCTGACCATTGATACTCTGCGGCCTAGTGTACTCAGGGCTATGCAACAAACCATTACTGAAACTGTCTTCTAATGCCGAGCCTTCATCGCCTAACGCACCAGGCTGAAACCTCGTCATGGCATCGATCAATGTCATCGCAGCCAGTTCGCCGCCGCTGATAACGAAATCACCCAGCGACCACTCTTCGTCTATCTCGCTCTCAAGCACACGGTTGTCTATGCCTTGATAGCGACCGCATAGCAGTACCATGCTTTCTCGCTGAGCAAGGTCGATAATCGAATCTTGCTTTAGGGTCTTACCCTGTGGGGATAGGTAAATTACCTTAGTCCCTTTACTCTCGCTGTTGTCAGCGCCTGCCGCGTGCTTCGTCTCTACTGCCCGCCTCGCCGCGGCAATCGATGCCATAAGCGGTTCGGTCTTCATTAGCATTCCGGGACCGCCACCAAATGGCTTGTCGTCCACACTGCGGTGCTTATCAGTCGTGTAGTCGCGCGGATTAAATAGCTCAAGGTTCATTAGACCCGAGCGAACCGCCCTACCACTGATGCCGTATTCCGTTACGGCTGCAAACATTGCCGGAAACAAGGTGACTATTCCAAGCTGCATCGCTTCCACCTCTCGCTTACAACTTCTGCCACTTCTGGTGAGCCCTGCTTGAATTAAGTCAGTTACTCAATCCAGATAGTCTGCTTCCCAATCTACTCGGATAGTCTGACTTTCCAGATCTATCTCGATTATTACAGAATCCATTAAATAGGGAATAAGCCGCTCCCGATCATCAATGCTTTCACTATCTGCTTTGACGACCAACACATCGTTGGCGCCTGTCTCTAACAAGTGGCTAACCCGACCAAACACTTGATCAATCTGATTGACCACTTTAAGGTCTTGCAGCTGATGCCAATAGAATTCACCGCGCTCTAACCCGGGCAATTTCTCATTCGCTACCGCTAATTCTGTACCTGTCAGTAGTCTTGCCGTTTCAGGGTCATCGTAACCCTTAAAATGGACCAGCAGAGCCTTGTTAAGACGACTGTGCTCGTCGAGCTCTAACTCCTGAGTCCGCCCCCCGACTTCCGCATGAAAAAGCGAGTAGTCGAGAATATTTTCAATCGGCGAGGTAAAGGAAATCAGTTTCAACCAACCCTTCAGGCCATGCACCCGGCCAATTTCTCCGAGTACCAGCCACTCACTATTTGCTTCGAGTTTACTTGCCACCCAGACAACGCGATATCAAAATCACGCCTCTGTAGTAGAAGTCTCTACCGCAGCCTTCGCCAATGTTGATACGCGAGGGCTAAGCTGGGCACCTTGTCCTGTCCAGTAAGCCATGCGATCGCGATCTAGACGCAAACGCTCTTCCCCGCCTTTAGCGCGAGGGTTAAAAAAGCCAATTCGCTCAATAAAACGCCCATCACGCGCACTGCGGCTGTCACTTACTGTGATGTGATAAAAAGGCCGTTTCTTAGCGCCGCCACGTGCCAATCGAATCGTGACCATAAGTATTTCCTGTCATTCCAATGTAAAAAACTAGTGTTTAGAAGTTACACGAGCAGAGGCTGGTTTGCCTCCCTGCACATTAAGAACAGACGTGCTCGGGTAAAAAGGCGGGTATTCTATGTTAATTGAGGTGGGATTGGAAGACCAGAGGCACAGTATTTTCGCGGGTTACGCGGCTAAAACATGTCAAATAGTGAGACACTTACGAAAGGCTTGAAATGTCTCGCATTTTCCTAAACTGCCACGCCATTACTAGCGAGGAAATTGGCCTGGCCCGCCCGGAAAGCCACCTCCTCCACCCGGCCCTTGCATACCGCCTAGGCCGCGCATCATATTGGCCATATTGCCGCCCTTCATCTTCTTCATTACCTTTTGCATCTGCTTGTGCTGCTTCAGCAGCCGATTCAGGTCTTGAATCTGAGTTCCTGAGCCAGTAGTAATCCGTCTTTTCCTCGACCCATTCAGGGTATCTGGGTTTGTTCGTTCTCGCGGCGTCATGGAATTAATGATCGCCTCCATCTGCCGGAATTTGGAGTCATCCACCATTTTCGCGGCACCAGGTGGCAACGCACCGAGGCCGGGCATCTTATCCATAATGCTGGCTACACCGCCCATACTCTGCATCTGGCCAAGCTGCTCCTTGAAATCTTCTAGATCGAAGCCTTTGCCCTTCCTGATCTTGCGGGCGAGCTTCTCGGCCTTAACCTTGTCGACTTTCTTTTCGGCCTGCTCGATAAGCGAGAGCATATCGCCCATGCCGAGGATTCGGGAAGCGATACGATCGGGGTAGAATGGCTCGAGCGCGTCCATTTTCTCGCCCATACCAATGAATTTGATGGGCTTTCCCGTGATATGACGCACCGACAGAGCCGCTCCGCCCCTTGCATCGCCATCTGCCTTGGTCAGTACTACGCCGGTTAACGGCAAGGCCTCATTGAAGGCCTTGGCCGAGTTGGCGGCATCCTGACCCGTCATGGCATCAACGACAAACAGCGTCTCAACTGGGTTTAACAGTTTGTGCAGCTGCTGAATCTCCGCCATCATTTCCTGATCGATAGCAAGACGTCCGGCAGTATCCACGATTAATACGTCGACAAATTTTCGCTTAGCCTCAGCAAGGGCCGCTGTAGCAATTGCCGCGGGTGTCTGGCTGCTATCACTGGCGAAGAACTCTACATCGACCTCTAGAGCCAATGTTTGCAGCTGCTGAATGGCCGCCGGACGATACACGTCGGCGCTCACCACCATTACCGATTTCTTCACATCATTCTTGAGCCAGCGCGCGAGCTTGGCCGCGGTGGTCGTCTTGCCAGCACCCTGCAGGCCGGCCATCAGTACGACAGCCGGTGGCGCCGCCTTTAGATCCAGCTCAGAGTTGGCCGTGCCCATAATAGATTCAAGTTCGGCCTGAACAATTTTGATAAATGCCTGACCGGGCGTCAGGCTCGATGAGACTTCCTGTCCAACGGCGCGCAAACTGACCCGCTCAACAAAATATTTGACGACCGACAGAGCAACATCCGCCTCGAGTAGCGCGCGACGCACCTCACTGAGAGCTTCTTGAATGTTGGCTTCGGTGAGCTTTGCCTTGCCCGTGAGCTTTCTAAACGTACCTGAGAGTCTATCTGTAAGATTGTCGAACACTGTGGGCTACCACCTGACTTTTTGACTGTGAATTGAACGGGCTATCTATCTATCTATTACACACAAAAAAAGTCATCCATGACTTTTTTTGTGTGTCGTGCGCCAAAAGCTGGCGTGAAATGTCATTTCACTGACTTTTGACACACTCGCATTGCCCTTAGCAGGAAGTGGCTAGCAGCATCGACCGATGCTGCATTATAACGAATCTCTAGCACATTAAAAAAGGGCTTCAACCGTTAGTATACATGTGCGACACTTTCGCACTGAACTAATTGATCTTCTTAACACGTCTCTGGCGAAGCCCAAACCTTTATTCATCATGCAAGTTACCGTAATTTCTGGACTATTCGCTGTCTTCTTCTACTTGATGGGCTCTGTCTTTCAAGGCATGAATTTCAAGTCGAACAAAG
>JAESUT010000013.1 GCA_016762995.1 Gammaproteobacteria bacterium
AATGTATTTTCCGCAGCGGAATTTTCCGTCGATCCAATGAATTGGTGCTATCCGATTGCAGGCTGCGTAGCCTATCGTGGCTACTTCTCAGAGCAGTCCGCCCTGAATTACGCCGCGAAATTAAAGGAAGACGGCTTCGATGTCTATACCGGCGGGGTCGACGCGTATTCGACGCTAGGCTGGTTCGAAGACTCCTTGCTCAGCACGGTTCTGAATCGGGCTGAGTATCAGCTCGCTGGTTTGATATTTCATGAGCTCGCTCACCAACTCGTTTATCTGCCGGATGACACGACCTTTAACGAGAGTTTCGCGACGGCGGTAGAAAGAGAGGGAGTCCGGCGCTGGCTTACTAAGAGCAATGACGTATCCAACATTGATGCTGCCTTGCTGGACTATGGCCGGCAGCAGCAGTTTGTTGATTTGGTTATCGACTATCGAGATCGCTTTGAGTCGCTCTATCAGCTAGAGATTATTGAGGCTTCGATGCGCAGCCAGAAACTGGAATTGCAACAGTCACTGCGCGAAGAATACGCGGCGCTGAAGCAACAGTGGCAAGGCTATGAGGGTTACGATGGTTGGTTTTCCAAATCGCTAAACAACGCACAGCTTTCAACTGTCGCTTCCTACAACGATTTACTGCCATTTTTCGTGGCAGTGTTTGAGAATTCGAATCAAGATTTTTCTGCTTTCTATGCGGAAGTTAGTCGACTAGCGGATTTACCAGAGCAGGAGCGGCAAGCGCTAGTCTCGGCAATCGAATAAAAGGTTCTCTCGCTGCCGTAAACGCTATAAGCGGCTGCGGGTCGATTCCACAAGCTGCGTATAGAAATTCGAATCAGGGTTTTTCGCGGCGGCAGATTCGTAGGCCCGAAGTGCATCCTCGATTCGATTCTCCTGTTCCAATATTCGCCCAAGACTTCGATCGAAGAAGGCGTTGCCGGGCATTACTTCAACAGCCTTTTGATAGACAGCGATGGCCTTGTCAGCCTCACCTGCGTTGTTATAGGTGTTCGCCATAATATGTACTTGTGAATCGTTGTTGGAATTCAGTTCGATCGCGCGCAAGTCTAGGGAAATCGATGCGGCATAGTTGCCATCGCCGCGCTCAAGCTCGCCTAATGTCGTAACTGCGGCAATCAATGAGGCGGTAGTTGTTGTTTGCACCCGGATGAAGCGGGCAAGCAAGGGTTTTGCCTCATCATAGCGCTCCAAGTAGTAGTAGGTGTTGGCCAAATTGCGAACGGCTTCCGTAAGATTCGGGTCGGCGCTGATGGCTCTTCTGTATTCGTCGATTGCCTCTTCGAAGCGTTCTAGGTTGCTGTAAGTATTGCCGCGGCGAAGATATTTCTGTCCAAGTTCGGCATCTATCGTAGGGCCGATGCGTTCTATATCGAGATTCCCGTATCGCTGTAAGACCGATGCGGCCCCATCAGTCTGGGCAACACTGCTTGTGCTCAGGGCGAGGATAGCTAGCGATGCTAGCGTGGTGCTAGTGCGGCGGGCGGCGCGGCATAACTTCATAGGATCAACCTGCTGGGTGTTAAAATTCTGCGAGGACTATAACCCAGCTGATATTCATCTTCCAGCGAGTGCGGTGCCGCCTGTTATTTCAGGATCAAGGCGGGAAGCGCGGCACCGGTTTTCGAGACTCGACCGATGGCCTTAGCTTGTGTGTACCCAGAATCACGAAGCTGCTTGATGCAGTCTTCGGCCTGTTCTTCTGCCACGCTCGCTAACAAACCACCTGCGGTCTGCGGGTCGAATAGTAGATCGAAGCGCGGATCGTTACGAAACGCTTCGCTGTTGAATATGTCGCGACTGACGAGTGCATTGTCGGCGTGGAGTGAGCTTAGAATTCCTTGCTGGAGTGTCTCCAATGCGCCATTAAGTACAGGCAGATCGTCTAGGCTTAACTCTAACTCCACGTTACTAGGGTTAAGCATCTCAAATAGATGACCGGCGAGTCCGAAACCGGTTATATCGGTGCAGGCCGTAGCCTTGTATTGGATAAAACACTGCGCGGCTTTCCTATTTGATATCAGCATCTGAGTCAGAGCTTCCTCCATCCAACGATGCTTCGCCTTGAAGCGCATGTCAGCTGCTAACAGAGTGCCGGTCCCGAGAGGCTTGCAGAGAATGACGATGTCTCCTGTCTGCATGCCGTCTTTAGTAAGCAGGGCGTCGCGCTCGGCGAAGCCGTTTACACAGAGACCGAACTGCAGTTCTTTCGATTCGGCGGAATGGCCGCCCACTAACGCGCAGTCATTTTCCTGAAGCGCCTCGCTGCAACCGTGCATTATCTCGCGAAGATGGCCCTTGCTAATCTTCTTACTCGCAGCGGGTATACCTACAATGGCGAGAGCGGAGTGAGGCATACACCCCATCGCATAGATGTCGCTCAAGCAATGATTGCTCGCGATCTTGGCGAACAACCAAGGATCATTTATGAAGGCGCTTAGTTGGTCTACGCTCTGCAGCAAGACGCGGCCATCATTCAATTGAATTAACGCCGCATCTTCGGTTGCGGATCCAGAGGAGAGAATGTCTGGGTTCTCATTACGAGGTAATTCTTCTAACACTTCTTGTAGCACGTCGCCGGCAATCTTGGCGCCACAGCCGGCACAGCGCATCGCGTGTTTTCGAAGCTGCTGTTCTGTCTTCTCATCGACCAGGCCCTTGGCGATTTGGAAGTTGTCGGGCATCACTGGGAACTGACTGTATTTTCGAATGAAGGCAGTGTCGATAGAGTGTTTTAGTGACCAGACTGAACGACCCTGAAAGAACAGGTTGTTGCGCGATGCGATGGCTCTTTTGTTGCCGAGATTGATTAGCGCCAAGGCGTGTTTCTGTGGGGAATARGGYTTTAAATTCTTAGCCGTGGCGAAGCGCTGCAGGTTCTCCGCCARCGGCTTACCCTGGCGTACTGCATACACACCTGATTTTGGTCTGGGYTGGCCTTTGATAGTTGCGGCATCGCCCGCAGCGAAGACGAATTCATGGCTGGTTGATTGCAGAAAATCATTCACTTCGATGAAGCCGTCATCGCCAATAGCGAGACCACATTCTTGCGGCCAGGATGCGATGCTGGCTCCGGTTGCGTAAATTATCGAATCGGCTTCAATCAATCGATTGCTGTTGCAATGAATCTTTCCGGCGCCAAATTCGACGACCTCGTGTTCTAGTAATACTTCGATCCCGCGGGTGGCAAGCTCGGCTTTTACGAAATTCCGAACCTTACCGTTATGAGTTTTAAGCACTTCTGTATCGGCTGTGACAATGCCGATCTCCAGTGGTGAATTGCGGTAACTCTTTATCGAGAGCTCGCGATGAATACGCTGTTGTACGGCAAAGGCGAGCTCTACGCTCGCAGGTCCGCCACCGACTATTAGGAATCGGTAAGGCTTCTTTTTGGAGCCAATGACATCCAGCATGTCGGCATAGATTTTTTGCCACTCTATGAGGAACCGATCGATGGGCTTTATTCCGATAGCAAACTTTGCTGCTCCTGGAATTTTTATCGCATTCGGCTTTGATCCAATGTTCAATGAAATAAGATCGAAATCGATTGTCGGCCTGCCTTCGCAATGAATGATCTTCTGTTCAAAATCAATGCGCGTGATTTCACTTTGAATCAGTCGTGCCCCTGCAAATTGCGCCAAGGGTCGCAGATCGATATGGATATCGTCGTATTCATAGATGCCACTGATGTGTCCGGGCAGAGAGCCGGAATAAGGTGTTTCTATGTCCCGGCTGATCAGGGTGAGGCCAAGCCCAGGAACCGGATTCATGCCGAATTGCTTTAGCACCGCCAGATGGCTGTGGCCACCGCCGACCAAAACCAATTGTTTGACGATAGGACTGTTAGTGTTTGATTTCATGTTTGACTATGTATTGCCTGAATCAAATGGAAAAGCCTGTTGTTCTTCATTGAGCTGAATCGACGGCGCGGAGAAACCGATTCTAACTGCTAGAGCACAGTGCTCAAAGCGGTATTAAGCATACTGTGAACACAGTATGACCGTGAGATTGGATATTTCTTCAACTTTGATAGTCACTAGTCAGTATTTTGCAGTAAGCTAGGCAGCCTTTGAAGTTGACCTCGTAGGCTGTCCTAGTCGCGTTTGGGTCAAGAAATTTTGTTTAAAAAATAGTAGGAGTGTAAGAATGATCTCGAAATCACTACAGACTAGGCTCGCCGCTCTGTCAGTTGCAGTTTTATTTTCCGGTGTAGCACAGGCCCACTGGTCGCTAGACAATGATGCTTCCAGCCTTAGCTTCATCACTGTGAAGGCGGAACACGTAGCCGAGGTGCATACCTTCGACACTCTTTCGGGCACAATTGGTGATTCTGGTGCTGTCGAGATCACCATCGAGTTGGCTAGCGTGAACACCATGATCTCCATTCGAAACGAGCGCATGCAAGAAATGCTGTTCGAGACGAGTCTGTTTCCAGATGCCACTATCAGTGGAACGATTAACCTCGATGCATTAACGGAGATGGATGCGGGTGACTCTGTGGCTAGACAGATCGACTTTGAACTGTCTCTGCATGGTCAGATTGTTGCTTTAGAGGCAGATGTTCAGATTACACGAACTGGCGAGGGCGCTATCGTCTCAACGCTGAAGCCACTCATTGTTATGGCAGACTCATTCTCCCTAGTAGCGGGTGTCGAGAAGCTGCGTGAAGTAGCTGGACTGCCTAGCATTAGCCGTGCGGTTCCTGTGAGTTTTACGGTAGTGTTCAAACAAGGGCACTAGCAGCAGCGCTAGCGCTTTTAAAGAAAGCCCGCCAGCGACGTTGGCGGGCTTTTTTCATGGTTGTTGTTCTAGAAGCGGTACTTTAAGAGTAGTCGAATGTGGCGCGGATTTGAGGGATGGAAATGAATGTCCTCTACTCCGCTTGTCTCA
This sequence comes from Gammaproteobacteria bacterium, assembly GCA_016762995.1. GTDB lineage: Bacteria > Pseudomonadota > Gammaproteobacteria > Pseudomonadales > Pseudohongiellaceae > UBA9145. The sequence goes on from JAESUT010000013.1 coordinate 4,909, forward strand.
GCGGCTAGCTGTGACTCGAAGAAGTAGGCGATGTCATCGTCTTTTGCATCCAATAAGTTTAGAACGTCGATGCCGATCTCCCAATTATTGAACTTATAGGACACGCCGGCATGTACGAGCGTTGAACCGTCCTTTTGTACGGATTCGTCCTCGGTTAGTGCGGCATCACTGAAGTGACGAACACGCAGGCTAGCGGTAAGGCCGTTATTGCCTACGTGGGTTAGGCCCGCAGCCAGAACTTCCTCGTGTGCATCGGTAATGCTGTCGGCATTCGAGGGTAGTCCACGAAAGTGACCGCTGGTTTTCGCCGCACTGAAATCGAAGACCCAGTTCTCGTTTATCTCCCAGAAGGAATTGATTTCGACACCGCTGCGGCTAGTTGGATCGCTAGGCTCAGTAGTTCCGGCATCGCCAACGAATACCAGTTCTGAGTCTGTGCGTAGCTCGAACGCAGCGATAGCGATATTAAATCCGTTTAGCGTGTCGTAGCGAAAGCCGATTTCGCTACCCTTGCCCTCGACTAGAACATCTTGTGCCTCTGTGGGGTTCCCGGTAACAGGATCTACGGTATTGACTGCGGCGCGTACATCATTGGAGTGGAAGCCGTGGCCGTAGTTTAGGTAGGCCTCGAAATTCTCGGTTACGCGATAGGCGAGCCCGATATTCGGCTGCCAGAGTGAGTCGTGGTCGCTGCCAGAATTGCCTGGGCGCAGTGCGTCGACTTTGAAATCATAGTAATCAACCCGCACGCCGATTGTGGCACGCAGTTTGTTGGTCAAGGATATCTGTGACTCGGCGAACAAGCCTGCGCTAAATTCCTCTGCCTCGTCTTCTCGTACGCTGCTGACGCGGCGTCTACTAATCGTGTTGAAGAGGTTTAGCTCGTTGACATCATCAAACCGGATGTCGATGCCGACAGTTTGAGTGCTAGGCAGGCCGAATAATTCTGATTCACTTACCTTCCGTAGTGAGCCGCCGAACAGGCGCCGTTCATCTTCTTGCTCAAACTCGTCTCCGTCTGCTGGGTTGTTGAGAAAGTAGGTCGGGTTGTTGATCAGGCTCACATAGTAGGAGCTTGCATATAAATTGAGATCCCAACTATTGATTTCAAAGTTGCCAGTCAGCGAGTATCTATGCGACTTACCACCCAGATCAGGGTCGATAAACCCAAAACGGGAGATAAGGCCGCTATCTACGGCGCGTTGTGGCACCTGATTCGTTGAGACCCATTGGGAGTCATAGGCGGAGAAGGTGATGCGGCTAGGTATGTCAGCTATGATTCCAGTGTACTTGAGTAGACCATTGTATTTGCGTACATCCTGATCCAAGTCGAAATGGCCATTGGAGCGATGGTGCTCGAAGGCGGCGAGCAGGCTGCCGTTTTCCAGCTGAAAGGAACTTGCCGTCACTAGCCGGATTTCGTCTTCTGAGCCGAAGGTAATCTCCGTAAAATTCTCAGCTAGAGCATCGTAGGTCTTCATAGAGTTGGAGCCAGCTAAGGAAAAGTCTCCCGTGTCTGCAAAGTAGGGGCCCTTCTGGAAATCTATTCTCTCGATGATCTCTGGAATGATGAAATTCAGATCCATGTAGCCTTGGGCGTGGGCATGGGTGCGAAAATTAACCGGCATGCCATCGAAGTAGGTAGAGAAATCGGAGCCATGATCGAGGTTGATGCCGCGCAGGAAATACTGATTCGCCTTGCCGGGGCCACTGTGCTGAGTGGCGATCATGCCAGGCACGACCTCGACCAGTTCGGCAACGCGTGACAGCGGCCGAGTCGAGAAGTCGCTATAGCCAACTACGCCTTTAGATGCGGAATTGGCATTGCCTAGCAATTGTAGCGAGCGCCCCCAAACGATGACTTCCTCGACCTGTTCAGACTCCTGTGAGTACGTCAGTTGGCTGCCTAGGCAGCAGGCGATGGCGATAGTGATGGTGGGAAATTTAATACGCTTTGTCACGGTTCTCTCGTTTCCTTCTACTTGCTCGTTTCTTAGGACGGATACGTCCTGATGCTCGAGCCGATTGCTAGATAGGGGGCGCACAATACGGCAAAAAATCACTCAGAATAAGTGAAGTAACGTTATTTAACGTTAAGGAAGGCGAAGATTGGCAGGGCTTCGCTCTGAACCAACCACGCTGGGTGAAATAGACAATGAAACGTGTGAGAAACGCAAAGGCGTGGTCAAGATCATTGCCTGTGTAGAAGACTCGGTGGTGATTGAGAAGATTCTTAAACACCTTAAGGAGAAGGCGGGCACGAACAACAACAGAGGTTGGTTGCCACCAGGAAGAGTGCCGCCGTAGATTGGCTTGTTTGCTGTCAGCTAAATTCTCATATCATGTGCAAAAACTTTTTGCCAGGAGAAGGCTGCGAGTCCGTGGGTTGCTTTCTTTTCTTGGTTATTGGGGTGCTCCCTACGTGATATTGTCGCTGAATTAAAATATCTATTAAACCGTGGGAGGTTCACTGTGTTCCCTTCGTTTCTACTTCGAGAGCACGTATGTGATCTGACGCAAATCTGCGCTAATATCTTTACGCCGGTTTTCTCTACAGGCGATCTGATTCAGAGCTGCATGGGATAATATGAGTCGCAGAAAATTTTTAGTTGGCATCGGTGGCATGGCCATCGCCTCGACATCCGGAATTCTTCTGGCAGGACGCTCGCGCCTCACTGTGGGCGTCATCGGGGGCGGCATCATGGGCGCTTCGATTGCCTTACACCTTGCTCAGGCCGGAGCCGACGTCATCGTATTCGAAAAAACGGCAATTGCCAGCGGCGCTACCAGCAAATCCTTTGCCTGGCTGAATGCATTCAGTGATGACTCACACTACCGAGATCTGAGGTTGCAGGGCCTACTGGCTTATCAGCAACTACAGAAGCAGATGCAGTTGGATATCACTTGGGGCGGCAGCCTGCTGTGGAAGCATCAACCTGAGGCCGCAGCAAAACTAAGTGAACGCGCGCAAAGACTGAATCAGGCCGGCTATAGGATGAACGTTCTGGGGCCGCAGGAGTTTTCTGAGCTAGCGCCAAATCTTGCGCCCGGCGCATTTGAAACCGCCGTCTATGCCGGCCTAGATGGACATCTCGATCCGGTTCAAGTGACCAATAAATTTATCGATCAAGCCAGGAAATTTGGCGCCCGCGTGCTCTATCCCTGTGAGGTGACCGATCTGAAATTTTCTGGCAAGCGCCTGACCGGTGTTGCCACTACCAGTGGAGAGTACTCCCTGGACCGACTGGTGATCGCGGCGGGTGTCGACACGCCGGGCCTGGCAGCAAAGATCGGCTATGTTACGCCACTGAAACATGCGCCAGGAATTCTTGCCCATAGTGTGCCTCTACGCCCCCTTATTCGAACCGTAGTCGAGCAGCTACCGGTCTCCTTCAAACAAACCTCAAGCGGCAGTATTGTCGGTACAGACAGTTACTATGCGCCGGAGATTCCCGCCCATCGTAATATTCTGCAGGAGCCTCAGGATTTTCCCAATGAGGAGCTGCGTAGCATACACGGCAGACGAATCCTGGATAGGATTACGACTATGCTGCCGGGAGCGCGTGGTGTAGGTCTGCAAGGGTTGACTCTAGGATTCCGGCCGCTGCCCGAAGATGGTTTTCCCATCGTCGGCTATCTTCCAGGATCCGACGATGTCTATATGGCCGTCACCCACAGCGGTGTTACCCTAGCCGCCATCATGGGCGAGATAATTGGTCGCGAAATCCTCGCTGATGTAACGCTCGACGCCTTCGCACCCTATAGGCCGCAGCGATTTATAAATGCTAGGGGGCACTGATAATTTAGTAACTAAGCAAGTACATTGTGCTTGCGAAAATTTCTTAAGTTACCAAACAATCAGTGGCTCCTTCTCTTCACTAAGTACTGTGTAATATAGAAAGGGATTGACGATATGAAGATACTAAAAAATATTGCCGTTGTATCAATTGCTTTTGTAATCTCAATGGCAGCAGCAAATGCTGATAATGCCGCGTGGGATAGTGTTGCAGAAAAAATGAAAGAGAGTTTTGGGGCATTGGGTACTGTCGGCAGCAGTCTATACTATATTGCGAATGGTGAAACCAAAGGGTCTTTGCACTTGGGTTATGCCGATAAAGAAACAGATCGAATGGTTGATGAAAATACTATTTTTCATTGGGGCTCCATTACAAAAACATTCACGGGGATTGCTTTAATGCAATTGGTTGAAGAGGGCAAAGTAGCTCTTTCAGACCCAATCGTGAAATATTTACCAGAGCTTAGAAAAGTACATAATCCATATGGTTCGATGGAGGAAGTAACTCTGCAAATGCTACTAAGTCATACATCAGGGTTTAGGAATCCTTCTTTTCCCTGGTCTGATGATGAAGACTGGCAACCATTCCAGCCGCCGCAGTGGATGCAGATTGAAGCAATGCTTCCTTACACTAAATTACTATTCAAGCCTGGGTCAGAGTATTCATACTCAAATCCAGCGTTTATTTTTATCGCGCGGGTTGTAGAAGAGGTTACTGGCGAAGACATCGAAATTTATATTCAAAAAAATATTTTCTCTCCTTTAGAGATGCATAGAAGCTACTTTGATATTACGCCGCGCCATCTTCTGAAGTATAGATCCAATAATTATTGGGTTGAAGGCGGTATTGCAATAGAACAAGGTCTTGATTTTGATACAGGTATCACCAAGGCAAACGGGGCATTGAACTCTCCTATGCTTGACATGATTAAGTATTCGAATTTTCTACTGGGAATTGGAAATGCCGATGCTTATGAAGGCATTCTAAAACGTAAAACACTTGAAAGTATGTGGTTGCCAGTTATCGATGCTGAAAGAAATGACACCTATACAACACAACTAGGAACTAGTTTTTTCCTTCTTGACTTTAAAGATGGCGGCAACCATCTTATTGGTCACACAGGCAGCCAAGCGGCGTTTCTTGCAACATTCTATATTCACCTAGAATCAAATTCATCTGTGATTATAGCTACCAATAGTCGGCTAAGAGGAGAGGCTCGTTCAAAAAGCTTGATCAGTGAAACATCAAAGCATGTTTTTGATGTATTGTTCGAACAATAAGTATTTTAGAAAAATAGTAGAGGGTAAAGCGGGTAATTTTTCCTAATCTAATTCGTAGCTCTACTTCATCTGCTTCCTGCCGCCGTGCTCCAGCCAATACTCCAATAATTTCCCTCATGATAGGGAGGCTCATAGATCATCTGTCCTTCCTCCATGTGCAGCAATGAGGGAGGCAGTATTCCTTAGCCTTTGCCTGGCAAAGGAGGGGTTCTTCGCGTGATTGTCACCGCAGGCATATTTCTGGTTTGAAAAAATTTAGGCTTATAATTCAGTTTTCAACATAAGCAGATCTAGACACCGAATGCCATTTTCATAAATTGGTTCGTCGTAGTCCACGAAAAAATCGGGAACTATATTAAATATTCTGAACCCGCATTTTTGATATAACGCTAGTTGAGAAAGGCTTGAGTTTCCAGTGCCTACAATTAGCGATTTGGCGCCTGACTCTTTCGCGTAATCTTTGGAGGCAGCGATTAATGATTTTGCTATTCCACGTCCTTGATAGTCAGAGGCCACAGCTATGTTTTTAAGCTCAAACTCACTTTTAGTTTTTGTTATGGCCACTACAGCAATTGTTTTTTCTAAATCTAGGGCGACTATAATTTCCGCTGACTTTATGTAGCTCAGTATAGAATTTTTGTCTGGGTCTGCTGTGAGTAGCAAAGCCATTAAATCAGAATTAATCTTTCCGCTATAGTGTTGAATTTTCATATACTTAAGTCGTAGCTATTTAGAAAAAACAGGAGACACTGACTACTTAGTAACCTAAGAAAATGCCCATCAATAAGACTTCGCTAAGTTGCTAAGTTATCAGTGTCCCTCATATTCACACGCCTTCCTACTAAAGCTGTGCAAACGGCTTGTCAATTACTACTCTTCAGGCCTTAAAGCAACTGCGGCAGCATTGGCCGCTTGATCTGGAATAGCGTCATTGCTCAAGACAATCGCGATGCACTGGTGATAAACATCGTTCTGGTCATTCTGAGTTGTCGTATTATAGACACCGTGCGCTGTCCCTGCAGGGTCTTCCATTACTTGAATAAGCTGCAAAGTACAGTTATCACACTCAATCTCTGGCAGTGTAACTTCCCAAGTATAAGACGGCTGTGCGGTCTCGCGTCCATGGGGATTCAGATTGTCCATGAGAACAGTCTCGTTGTTAAAGAAATCCCCTTCCGTGGCTTGGTCTCCTCGGCGGCAATGATCGCTGCCATCAATCGGGCAACCATCTGGGCGATTGTCAGGATCGAGCGCTACAATCCAGCGTGGATCGATGAAGCTATCGTCTCCGTCGGCATCGAAAGCAATGCGGAAATATCCAGGATGACGGATATATTCGGCCATGCTGACTGAAATAGTCTCGCCTGGCTTATAGGTGTATACGGCACCAGTAGCAACACCCTCTGGGTTGCCGCAAGAACCAACCTTAGTGTCAGCGCCAAATGTCCCTTGCTCATATTTGGCGACATGGGTGCCAGCGCGCTGCAGGTCGATGTGTGCACTAGCAGTCGAAGTAAATAAGGCCAAAAGAGTCAAGCCAGTCATGCTCTTAGCGAGCCTGCCGAATGAAAGTTGATGCAGTAATTTGAAATATATAGACATACTAAAAGTTCCCCAATGTTAAGCATTGTCCCAATGCAAAAAATTCTATATAAGGGCAGGCAAGTAAGTTTGTCGCTGCCCCCACCGTGGACAGTTGGTATTTAAGCACAAACATTTAAAAATATTGTAACTTTAAGTAACACTGAAGGTGTTGGGAGGGTGTTGGGAAAGTGTGTGGCATCGTTAGTTTGGCCGCCTAAATAAAGGTGTCCCACGGTACGGTAAAAATCGACTCAGGATAAGTGAAGCAACGTTATTTAACGTTAAACAAGCTGACGGCCGGCTTAGATGGGTTGCTTACCTGTTAATCGAGTCTCCGCAGAGGGCCTTGGATGGTCTGGTATAAGCTGTGATAGGACTAGGGAGGCACAGGCAATCGCTGCGCCTATCAGGAATACGGCACTGTGATTGATTATCCATACCAGCCCTAGTAATGCAGGCAGTACGACGGCAGCTATGTGATTGATGGTGAAGCTGATACTGGAGGTAGCCGCAATATCTGCCGGGTCGGCGATTTTCTGGAAGTAGGTCTTGATGGCTATCGCCATAGCAAAGAACATATGGTCCAGCAGATACAGTGCGATGGCGAATTCTATCGTGTCCACGAAGGCGTAGCTGACGAAGATGATAATCAGCCCAATGTATTCAAGTGTTAGTGCGCGCCGCTCTCCGATATAACCGATCAAGCGCCCAATCTTGGGTGCTAGGTAGAAGGTGAGTGCCGCGTTTACGAGCGTCAGCATCACTACGTCTTCGATCGGGAAATCGAACTTCTCTACGAGCAAAAACCCAGCGAACACGACGAATATCTGACGCCTAGCTCCGGCGAAGAAGGTCAGCAAGTAGTACAGCCAGTATTTCTTACGCAGGAAAAGGGATTTCTTCTGTGCAACGCCATCGTCGAAATGTGGGATGGCGAACCAGCAGAAAATACCTATAGCCGCTGCGGTAAATCCAGCGAGCATATAAATGACATTGTAGTTGACCGCAAAGAACATCAAATAAATGTAGAGCGTACCCAGAATCATAAAGTTACACAGGGCGCGGACGCTGAGTATTTTTCCCAGCACTTTCGGTGCCTCGTCCTTACTTAGCCACTGTAGGCTTAGGGAGCTGTGTAGGGTTTCGAGGTAGTGAAAACCTATCGACATCACTACTGTGGCGAAGTAGAGCCAGAGGGCTGTTGGATAGAAGGCGGTAATAGCGGTGCCTATGCCTAGGGTAAGCAGTGCGAGTATGGCGAAGGTTTGCTGCCTGATGAATACCATTATCAAGATAGCAGTGAAGGCGAGGAAGCCCGGCACTTCACGCAGACTTTGCAGGATACCGATCTCTTCACCGGTAAAGTCGACATGTTCTACGGCAAAATTGTTAAGCATTACCTGCCACGTGGCAAAGGCGATCGTGTTGCCAATCGCTAGCAAATAGAGGAATGTCTTACGCTCGTTGAGCAGTTTGCTGAGCATGGGTGTAATTTCGAGGCTGGTGAGTGGGATTGCTCGGTTGCTACGAATGATGGCTATAGCCTGAGAGCGCCGACGATTATATCATTAGCGCCTAATGTCATCTCTTACTATTTTTGCCGGCCCTCACGCTTTGCAGCGTCTTCGTAGCGAAGGACTCAATGCCGATCAATTTAAGGTCATGTTGGGAGCTTCTGGCGGCCCTAAATGGTTTGTGTTGTTCGGTCTCGATCGTTATATCTTCGGCGAGTTCTTCGCGAATAGAGAGCGTGAGCTGATAACGCTGGGTTCCTCGGCGGGCGCCTGGAGAATGAGTTGTCTCGCTACCGCTGATCCGGTGGCAGCTATTGAGCGTCTCGCGAAACGCTACAGCGAGGAGCAATACTCGGAACAACCAACCACCGACGAGATAACTGAGAAGGCAAGGCAGATGCTTGTCGAGACTCTTGGGTCGGATGGCGTAAAAGAGATCGTTGAGAATCAGATCTTCAGAACACATATAATTGCCGATCGCGCGCGAGGGATTGGCTCGTCACGTGTCAAGCAGTTGCGACTTCTTCAGTTACTTAGCAGCGCCTTGCTAAATGTCGCCAGCAGGAAGACGCTCTCTCTTTTCTTTGAGCGTAATATTTTTTCCAACATGGGGTCATTGTCGCCCTTTAGGAATGTTAGCGATTTGGCGACTGCCCACGTTGCTATGAACGAAGAAAACCTAATGGATGCCATGATGGCGAGTGGTTCCATTCCTTTTGTGCTAAATGGTGTACGTGATATACAAAACGCGAAGCGTGGCATGTATTGGGATGGCGGCATCACAGATTACCATTTCGACTTTCCCTTTCACGCAGGAAACGATCTCGTTCTGTACCCACATTTCTCCTCTACGGTGATACCCGGCTGGTTTGATAAACGAGTTCCTTGGCGCCGAGTGAATCCTAAACACTTCGAGAACGTAGTAATGGTAGTACCCTCAAGGGAGTTCGTAGCTCAGCTACCCTATGGCAAGATCCCAGATAGAACAGACTTCGAGACCCTCGATTATTCCAGTCGCGTTGCCTACTGGTCCACTGTTCTTGAGAAGAGTAAGTGTCTGGCTGATGACTTCGCGGCATTGGTAGAGAGTGGGGCGGGAATTGAAGACTTACAGCCTTTTACTGGTGTGCGGTAACTTAGGCAAGAAATAAAATAAGGATGAAAGATGATACGTGCAGCTAATTCGAAAGACGCGCCAGCGCTAGTGGAAATCTATAACTGGTATATCGCCGAGAGCGTTTGCACCTTCGAAGAGGAGCGGCTTAGCGACGCTCAGATGCTGGCCAGAATAGCCTCTTCAGACGGAGACAGGCCTTGGGTGGTGTTGGAGGAAGATGAAGTTGTACTGGGTTATGCCTACGCTTCGGTCTGGAAGGAGCGAGCTGCCTATAATCGGTCCCGCGAGGTAACGATCTATCTTCATCAAGAGGCCACAGGGAATGGGCGCGGCAGACAGTTGTATCAACATCTTATTGATGAATTACGTAAGAAGCCGATACAGTGTCTAATCGCAAGTATCGCTTTGCCCAATGCGGGTAGTATCGCCTTGCACGAGAAACTCGGATTTACGAAGGTAGGCCAGTTCTCTGATATCGGATACAAATTTGGTAAGTTCGTAGATGTGGGATATTGGCAGCTAATCTTATGAGAATTCTTAGTAAGCTATTCAGGAAATTCAGATCACTCGTGCTGATCGGTCTCAGTCTGCTGTTATTTTCCTGCGTGGGTGCCGTAGTCGGTGCTGCAGTGGATACGACGATCGAGGTCGTAAAGATACCCTTTAAAGTCGTTGGGGCTGCTGTGGACTTGGTTGTGCCTGATGGCGATGATGAATAGTAAACATAAAGTGTAGATTGAAGAGAAAAGTAGATGAGTGTAAAGCCCGAAGACTACGACATAGATTCCAGCTACCGCCATTGGGAAGGTGATAAGGCCGAAGATTATATAGGCCCGTTCTTTTTTGTCATGGATGGCGAAAATACCCGGACAGCATTCCGCGTGCAGGAACATCACTGCAATGCACATGATTCTTTACATGGCGGTGTGTTGATGGCGCTGGCGGACTACACGCTTTGCATCTGTGCAAATGGGGGGGAAGCTGAAAGTGTCGTCACAGTAAGCTGCAACAGCGAATTTATTGCGCCAGCGTTCCAAGGGGATCTGGTTGAGGGTCGGGGAGAATTGACCCGACGCGGAGGCTCTTTGGTGTTCTCTCGTTGCGAGATTTTTGTCGGTGAGACCGTTGTGCTAACCAGCAGTGCCGTGATTAAGCGACTCAGGAAGAGATAGCTCTTACTGGCTATTTTTAATAATAGAAGCGCTTAAGTGAGCGGGAGATTCGGCTATAAACACGGGTTCTTCAGCAGTCAATTCTTCTAAACTGCCGTAGCCCCAAAGCACGCCGGCAGAGCGTAGGCCCGCCTTGTGTGCGGAGCTCAGATCGATGTAGCGATCGCCTATCATTAGTGAGCTATCCAAGACAATATTGGTGTCTACTAGCTCACGCAGTTGATCCGACTTGGCGGTCCCGTAAGCGCCACTGCCACTCACGAACGTAAAGTATTTATCGAGTTTAAATTCTTCCAGCACCTTGATCGCGTATTTTTCGAACTTGGAGGTGCATACTCCCATTCGAAATCCTTGTCCCTGTAGGGTGTCTAATAGCTCAAAGACGCCGTCATAGACGACATTCTCTCTATAGCCTAATTCCCCGTAGCGTTCTCTATAGGTGGCGACTAATTCCTTGATGTGAGACTCATCCGTGCTTCCTGAAAGGTCACTTAAAGCGACCTCCAAGGGCGGCCCGATATAGGGTTTGATCTCCTGCTCGGATTTTGGCTGATGGTCATGGCTGCTTAGGGCGTAGTTCATGCAGCGAGTGATGCCGGTAAGTGGGTCCGTTAGGGTTCCGTCTAAATCGAATATTAGGCTGTGGTAAGACATGGCTAGTCCTGCAGGCTGTAGACCTTTTCTGCTGTGCCATAGAACATGGCGTGTTTTTCATCGGTGCTAAAATCGGCGACCATTTTCTTGTAAGCATTAAACAAGACATGGTAACTAATTGATAGCCGATCGACGGGGAAGTTACTTTCAAACATGCAGCGTTCGGGGCCAAAACATTCGATGGCATGCAGGTAGTATTTCTGCTGCTCCTTAATGAACTCATCGGAGCTTGGTGGCCTGCTCTGTAAATGCCAGTTGAAACCGTTGTCGGGCATTGCTAGTCCGCCTAGCTTCGCATAGACATTGGGGCACTGGGATATCTCGCGGATCTGCGCTTTCCATTCCTGAAAGATTTCATCTCTACAATGCTTGTAGATGCCCACACCCAGTGGTGTACCAAAATGGTCGAGAATCATCGTGCATTCTGGAATCGCACGCGCGAGATCTAAGAAGTCTAGATTTTGATGATGATAGTGCCAAGTATCATAGGTTAGGCCTTGCTCCGCGATGATTCGAAGACCTTTGCGGAATGCTTCCTTGCCGTGCAGGTAGGGCGGGGCAGATCCCACGATGAATAAGTCTTCAGGTCGTCTGTCGTGTGCAGCAGAGTGGCGAATGCCGCGTAGCAAACCATTGCTCGCGGCTCGATGTTGCTCCAGCGCCTCTAGCAGTAGTTCTTCTGATTCGCCGGCAAGGGTGAGGTCGCTGTGTGCGACTATCCCAGCGATAGTGGCTTTATTCGAAGTGTTAGTTCGGCTCTCCAAGGCTAGAGCTGCAATTGTTTCCGTTTCTCCTACACTCTTAAGATGTTGTTCTCCCTCGCGGCGATAGAACGCCCGACATTCCATGAAAACCGTTTTCACAATATTGTGACCCGATCCGGTGTCGCCCCATAGCTCAGGTAATAGGTAGTCGCCATTGAGGCGTTTCTTCCAGAGGTGGTGATGGGGGTCGATAATTACTCGATCTGGCTCGAGGATTTCTTCTTCTACTTGAGCAAGCCATTGGTCGGAACCCGGTTCTATTTCAGACATAATTTTTCCTGTTGATGCGCATCCAAAGCTCAGTACTCACGTTAGCATCAGCTTGTATTTATGGGAATAGCAGCAGGAGCTTGCTGCCTTTGAGTTGCCTTACAATTGCCATCGTGTAGTATGCATTGGCATTAGAGTAATAGGTTGATACATGTCAGGCTGACCCGGATTGGGCTCTCTTGCCCTCTGTCAGTTGATTGTAGAATAACCAGAATTAGAATTAGAGTTGGAGTTGTAGATGGATTTGACCGCTTATGTGATCCTCGGGTATATGCTGTTCTTCGTCGCGGTGGGGATTTATCTCAGCCGTGACAATAAAAGTTCTTCTGACTGGGCAATCGGCGGTGGCACGCTGGGTGTTGGCATGCTCGCAGCCGGTATTGCTGGAACTCGCATCGGTGGTGCGGGTACTTATGGTGTTGCAGGGGATGTTATTACCGATGGCATCGGGCATCTCTGGTACGGCGTCAATTCCTTCGCTGCCCTGTTTATGGTTGGTTTATTCTTCGCTATTCCTTATCGCAAGTTAAAACTTACCAGTGTGGGTGAGGTATTCGATAGGCGCTTTGGCTCGCGCCGTTGTCAGTCTCTGACTAGTCTGTGTGTGCAGGCCGAGTATCTGGTGATAAATATTATTGAACCCTATGTAATAGCGACTATTGTCAGCGGTGTAACGGGATGGCCGTTCGGGATCTGCATCATTATCGGCGCAGTAGTGATTGTGTTATTTACCGTCACCGGTGGATTAAAAGGTACGGCGATAACGAATATAGTGCATTGCACAGTCATCATTGTCGGCCTGTCTGCAGTTGGTTATATAGCGATGCAAAATCTAGGTGGTTGGGATGCCGTGGTCGCACAATCGGAAATTAGGCTCCTTGAGGCGGGTAAAGATATTCCGTCGTGGTGGAGTTTTACCGGCATCGGCTGGGCAACAATTATCGCGCTGTTTATTTCTGCCAGGATTCACACGCCAGCTGCCTCGGTGTATGCGAACTATGCGAGTTCAGCAGCGAAGCAGGAATATCTTATCCCTGGCTTTTTCCTAGCGGGGGTAATCGCCGCACTGATGCCGATGGTTGCAGGATTTATCGGTATTCTAACGATGGTGAGCTATGGCTCAGAATCTGGATTGTCTGGCTATCTAAACATTGCGCAACTCGCGATGGATACCGGGCCGTTACTGGGCGGTATTGCCTTGGCTGCCGTGTTAGCCGCGGTAATTTCATCTGGAGCGCCAATTCTTTTGGCCAGTGCAACGATGTTAGTGAGTGACTGGATACCGGGCTCCAAGAATTTCTCCAGCGATAAGAAGCTGCGTCTTTATAAGCTAGTCACGGTGATCTATGGTTCTTCAGCGGCTTTCTGTGCTTGGTATTTTAACTTCGGCTCAGTGCTGCAATTTCTACTACTGGGGTTCGCGATGGTAGTGCCGCCGGCTATTGCGGTGACCTACGTGTTTTACTGGAAGAAGACGACGGAAAAAGCGGCGTTCTGGGGAATGTTGATAGGATTTGTATGCGGCTTGCTCATGTGGCTGCTCAACAACTGGTACTCGGGGGCTGAGAATGCCGATGTAGGTGGCTTTGCGCAGACCTGGTATGAGTTTTGTCAGTATCTTGGCGAGTGGCGAGACCCCTCGTTTCTAACATTGCTGTTGCCGGTCTTCACGATTCCGCTAATCACACTGCTGTTTCCTGCAAAGATTGATAAGGCAGAGACAGAGATGTCTGCTACGTTCTACAAAGACTTAGGAAGAATTCAGCGCAACTTTGATTGGGTCTAGTCAGTTCTACGCACGGGCATCGAAAGCTCGGGGGAGTTCGGATGACGAGAGCTAGAATTTAGCTCTCGTAACACACTGTTCTCTATCTCTGTATTTCGCCGTTGGCCTGAATAACGAAGGGGCCGGGTGTTTCGTAACTCTCCTCAAGCAAGGCGCAAAGCTCCTCGGCAGTATCGGCAGTAGCGCCCGGTACTCCGAAGCCCTTGGCCATATCGACCCAACTGAGCGAAGGATTGCCGATATCGAACAGGCTCGCGGCTATGTCACCAACCTCAGTGACGCCCAGCCGGGCATATTCCACATTGAGAATATTGTAAGAGCGGTTTGCGAAAATAACCGTCGTGACATTCAGGCCTTCTCTAGCTTGAGTCCAGAAACTTTGATTCGTATAGGCTGCGCCGCCGTCGCCAAGCATGGCTAGTACTGGTCTGTCGGGACAGGCTAGGGCTGCGCCGGTGGCACAGGGACCGCCCTGACCAATAGCACCGCCGGTAAGGCTGAGCCAGGTATTCGGCGCAGAGTTCTGACAATAAGGGTAGGCAGCATTGCCGCCTCCGGAATCGGTTGCAACGATTACATTCTCAGGCATCGTTGCCGCGACAGATTGAATGATAGATTTGGTGTCGAGCTCGCCACTTGGCTTGCCAATTTCAACCTTCTCGAAATTCTTAATTGCTTCATCTTGCGCACCGAGTCGCTCGCTCAAACGCTGCAGCGCATCGATGGCATCTTCTTCGATGTACGTTAGGCGGCTGACTTTGCAGCCTTTTGGAGTGAGCTGTCCCGGCATGCCTTTATAGGCAAAGAAGCTCGCGGGGATCTGCCCGCCAACTATGATGAGGTTTTCAATGCCGTCCAAGGTCTTAAGAACCTGTTCGGGGAAGTAGGGCAGGCGTTCTACCGCTACCGCTCCAGGGCCGCCATCGACGCGCCCCGGGAAGGTGCCGGTCATTAATCGACATCCAGTCTTGCTCGCGATCTTACTAGCCGCAGCGAGAGCGGCTGGGTCGGTAGCATGGTGCTCTAAAAGCATCATCGAGCGACCCCCTTTCTCTAGAAGCGGCGCTATCTTCTCGATCGCTTGTTCATCTATTTTGCTGCGCTGCGGCAGTGCATTCGGCATCACCGGTCCCGGGCTCTCGCCCCAGGCAGCATCGGCACCCATAATCAAGGTGGCGATCTGACCATTGGAGCCTGTACTTTGACGTAGGGTGGCGGTGTACGCGTCCGCGCCGTCTTGCGCGAGAGTATCGTTGGTACTGCAAGACTTGATCCAAGAAGAATAATTCTTTGCGAGGGTTTCAATGTCTGAAGTAAGTGGTGCATCAAAACCAACATGGTAGTTTGGATGATTTCCGACGATATTGATCATCGGTGAATTCGCACGGCGTGCATTGTGCAGGTTTGCTATACCGTTCGCTAAGCCCGGCCCTAAATGCAGAAGTGTGGCCGCAGGCTTGCCTGTCATCCGGGCGTAGCCATCGGCGGCACCGGTGCACACGCCTTCGAAAAGTGCGAGCACAGATTTCATCTGTGGAACGCTGTCGAGTGCTTGAACTAGGTGCATCTCGGAGGTGCCGGGGTTTGCAATGCAAAGCTCGACTCCGCAGTCTGCCAATGTTTCAATTAATGCGGTTGCGCCGTTCATGTTGTGGCTCTCCTTCGATCTACGAAATCGCGAACTTGTTCGCGGAAAAGTTGGCTATCATAGCATCAAAGATTGAACCCGCAATTATGAGGTTAGTAGGTGTCAGAGGAATCCATAGTGGCTATAAGCACCGAGCAGCGCGAATACGTTGCACACATCGTTGACCTCTTGCAATTTATTGGGCCGGTTGAATCGAAGTCCATGTTTGGTGGGTTTGGCGTGTTTCTTGAGGGCTTAATGTTTGGTCTTATTGCTAACAATGAACTCTACCTAAAAGTTGACACCCAAAATCGGCAGGACTATGAGGTGCTGGGTTTGCAGGCCTTTAGCTATGGGAAGAACGGCAAGGAATTCAAGATGAGTTACTACCAGGCGCCGGAGGAGGCTATGGAAGATGCGGAGCTTTTGAGTACTTGGGCATCCAACGCCTACGGCGCGGCACTGCGCGCCGCCGCGAAAAAAGGCGCTAAGCGGAAAAAGTCCTAGAAAACCTTACAATTACTGCTTGCAACTATGCACCGCCGTATCGCGTCGCTGATGCTAGCTAATAGATGCAGATGGTCAATTAGTTTACACTTAGTGCTTCGTATATTGGTCGCCTAGGGGGCATGTCATGAAATCTCGACTTCTTACTTACGGTGCAGTGACCGCAGCTGTCCTGAGTCTTTGTATTACAACAGTTAAGGCGCAAGAAGACGACTATGTCGTACCGCGAACCGAATACGGCCAGCCTGATTTAAACGGTGTGTGGAATTTTAGCTCCTTTGTTCCTATGCAGCGTCCTACCCAATTTGCCGACAAAGAGTTTCTAACACCCGAAGATATTGCCAAGATTGCGAATCAGACCGAGGCGGGCCTGCAGGCATTGAACAATATTGGTGTCGGTGGCTACAACACGTTCTGGGTTGAGAATGCAGGCAGAGGTGATAACACTCGCACCTCACTTATTGTCTATCCACGCAATGGCCGGGTACCTGAAACAGTTGAGGGCGTGTCGATTCAGATGGGCGGGCTTGGGCCGGATGAACCTGGCGTGCGGCCGGTGCGGATGCCAGTGGGTGGAATTGCGAAAGACGGTCCAGAAGATAGGGGTACGTCCGAGCGTTGTCTTGTCGGCTTCAACTCAGGACCACCATTCACGCCTAATTTGTACAACAATAATGTGCAGTTGATTCTGGGTAAGGATACTGCCGTGATCATGACCGAGATGATTCACGATGCACGTATCGTTCCATTAGATGGTCGCGATCATATTGACGACAGTATTCGACAATGGTCTGGTGATTCACGTGGTTATTGGGAAGGCGATACATTGGTTGTCGAGACCCGAAACTTCAATGACCTGACGCAGAGTTTCAGTGTTTTCGGTAGTTCCATCGACAAGGTTCTTACTGAGAAGTTTACGCGTGTCGATGAATTCACAGTTAACTACGAGTTCACAGTCGATGACCCGAGTACATTCAAGGACAAGATCACTGCAGTGATACCGATGGCGAAGCTTGATGGTTTGATGTACGAGTATGCCTGTCATGAGGGTAACTACGGCATGGTTAATATACTTCGCGGTGAGCGCATGGAAGAACAGCGCGCCAGTGAAAACGGTCAATAGATAACGAGGTATGAGGCGGGCTTTCTGGGTTCGCTTCCTCTACTCTTTCTTTTGCTTATTCATTCATTACTAGTGAACTTAACGCTCACGCTTCATCAGGGTCTAGCGAGATCATATGTGATCTCGCATAGCGATCGCCACATACGGAATTTCCACTAAAAACCTCTCCTGCTCGAGCTAATTCTTCGATACTGATCGACAACTCTGCCGCCTGTGCGTTCTCTTCGACATACTTTACGTGCTTGGTGCCGGGAATTGGCACAAAATTAGGATCTTGTGCAAGCACCCAAGCAAGGGCGAGTTGCGCCATAGTGCAGGAGTTCGAGCGTGCGATTTCCCGCAGATCCGCTAACTGTTTAAGATTCTGCTTGAAATTATCTTCAAGGAACCTTGGCATGGTCTGTCGCATATCGTCATCGCCTAGGGCAGACATGTCAGTGATTACGCCAGCAAGAAACGCTCTGCCTAGAGGGCTAAAGGGCACGAAGCCTATCCCCAATTCCTTGCAGCAATCGAACACTTTGTATTCAGGTTCGCGGCTCCAAAGAGAATACTCTGATTGCACAGCGCAGATTGGGTGTTCGCTATGTGCCTTTCTTATGGTCGTGGAGGAACACTCGGAGAGACCAATATAGCGAATCTTACCTGCGCTCACACAGTCTGCGAGTGCACCTACACTTTCTTCGATGGGAACATTGAAATCACGGCGATGCAGGTAATACAGATCGATGACATCGGTATTCAGTCGGCGAAGACTGTCTTCGCAGGTCTTCTTTATGTTCTCGGGGGTGCAATCGACGGCGCGTTTTCCATCTCTGTCGACGATCCCGCACTTACTGGCAAGAATGAACTCATGCCGGCGCGTAGGCAGGACCTCGCCAAGCAGGGTCTCATTGTGGCCGAGGCCATATAAACTGGCAGTGTCTAGGAAGGTATAGCCGATATCCAATGCTCGATGCAGGGTTCGCTCCGAATCCGCTCGATTCGCCGCTCCGTAGGATTGAGACATGCTCATGCAGCCTAAGCCAAGGGCTGAAACCTGTAATTCTCCGAGTTGCCGTGTCTTCATGATCTGTTCCTATCCACACTGTAGTGCCCGTTAAAATGGCAGAGATTCTACCATGTTAGCTCTCATTCAGATTCCATTCAGACTCAACAGCGTACTCTTAACCCCTTCGCGGATAGAGCTAGCGACAGCTACCTCGCAATATCCACATTAATTAGCCTGTTTGCTGGTAGCACAGTCTGCCGCAAATCCTCACTCAACTAATGGCGGTTAGAGAGTGGGGATTTTTTATGCCATTAGATCTAGGAATTGAGCATCCGGCATGGTCGCCAGCTTGGGTCTGAGAGTCGATACCTCAACTAGTTTTATCAATAGTAATTCTTTGATAAGATTACAAAATTCCCGTATTCATAAGAACTAGACAGTGACTCCTAAAGTCCGGATGATTTCTTCTCCTCAAGCAGGCAAATATGCAGCTCGCAGGCGTTTAATGCCTGTCTATTCTGCGTTTCTGTTAATCCTCCTAATATTCACTTTAGTAATACTTCCGCAATCGCGAGCTGCAGCGCTAGAGGCTATCGAATCGCCGGAGCAGTACTCCTTGCCAGCGGATATGAGTGGCGTCCACTTCTACTTAATTACTGTCGATGTGGGTAGCAAGGTCTGGGATAACTTCGGTCATACGGCACTGCGTGTAATCGACGAAAATACCAATACCGATATAGTTTTTAACTGGGGTTTATTTCGCATCAATGGTGGTCCCGTTGCATTTTCTTACAATTTCTTCAAGGGAATAATGAACTACGAATTGGGAACGCGATCGCCCAATCAAGAATTTGCGATGTATCGCTCCCAGGAGCGCAGCGTTTGGCAGGACAAAATTAATTTAACCAATCCGCAGAAAGAAATTCTTTACCGCCGCTTGCTTTGGAATCTGCAGGCGGAGAATATTGTTTATCCTTATCAGTATTTTTTTGATAACTGCACAACACGGGTGCGTGATTACCTCGATGAGGCTTTGTCAGGTCGAATATCAAGCGTGAATGATGGCATCACTAGCAGTACTTTTCGCGATCAAGTTAAGGCGCACTATGAATCGGTGGCAGTGATTGGTTTCTCTCTCGATGTGTTGATGAACAGTAATGTAGACAGATTGATGAGTGAATGGGAAGAGATGTTTTTGCCTCTCAAGCTTCGGGAGAGTCTGTATCTGGTTGAATCCGATGTTGCAGAAAATGGGGTGCGTAACAAGCTCTTGTCCGACCCGCAGGAGGTCATGCTGTTTGCTCCACCAACGGTTGCGACAGACCCCTACCAGATAGCCTCGATTGGGCTCTTAGCTCCGGTGCTGATGTTGTTGTTGATGCTAAAGAAAATTCCCATGTCGTATTTCGCGACCCATTCTAGAATCGGTTTAAAACTGCCAGGGTTTAATTTTCGCCTGCTGGGTTTATTAGGTATCGTGACTGCATTGTTTAGCGGTATTTACGGTGTACTCATGTTGGGAAGTTGGTTCGTATCTGAGCACTTGGATTTACACCATAATATCAATTTACTCCTGTTCTGGCCTACTGATCTCCTTGGTGTATTCGTCGCGCTGCGCTGGTTGCTATTTTGTAAGCCTTGGCCTATGACTCACAACAGCACACCTTTTCTAAACTACTACATGATGGCGCATCTGGTAGCTATGTTCGTCTACGCGGTGGTGACTTTTTTGCAAATACTCGATCAATCGACGATGAATATCGGCGTATATGTTCTGCCCGGCTTTGCTCTATTCACCTTGTTAATCTGGCTCGTAGGTTTTGAGCCAGTTAAACCCAAAAACAATTTTTTCTAATCAATCGCGGTCAAGTTGAAGGATAGGTTCATCATGACGGAATTAATTAGCTCGGTGGCTAAACGTGCCAATGAACTGCACCCGATGGCAGCAAAGGTAGCCCGAGCATCCGCCCGGCAGAAGCCGTTGTGCGAATCTACGGCGGTACAAGCGCGTGCTATGCGTGAGGCGTTAGGTAATCCTTTCGCTCCGCCTAGTTGCGAGATGGAGAGTATTACGGACCATTGGTTGCCTAGCAGTGGTGGGCATCAGCTAAGGGTCAGGCGCTATCAGCCCAAGTTGTGTTCTACGGGATTGCAGCCGGCGCTGCTATTTTTTCACGGTGGTGGACATGTATTGGGCACCCTGGATGGGTACGACACAGTCGCTCAACAGTTGGCGAGATTGGGAAATTGCGTGGTACTGTCGGTCGAATATCGCCTGGCGCCGGAAACCAAGTCTGCGGGAATCTACCAGGATGGCCTCGATGTCTATTCGTGGCTTCTACACTCAGGTGAAGAGCTAGGCATCGACTCGCGGCGTATCGCTATTGGTGGCGATAGTGCCGGTGGCAATATTTCGATAGCCGTTATGTTGCAATGTAAGCAGCTTAAGATCGCACAGCCTTGTTATCAAGTGCAGATATACCCTGGTATTGATTACCAAATGGGCTATCCATCAATCGAAGAATTTGCGGAAGGCTATTTCCTCACCAAAGCTGACAAGCAGTGGTTTCGAAGTCAGTTTCTGGAATCTGAAGAGCGTGCCAGCGATCCGTTAGTTTCATCGCTTCTGGCAGATCTTTCCGGCCTACCTTCGGCCTTAGTGATAACCGCTGGGTTCGACCCGCTTCGTGATGAGGGTGAAGCCTTTGCAATACGTCTGTCGGAGCAGGGGGTCGAAGTCGAGCACTTGTGCTACACAGATATGATTCACGCCTTCGTGTCTTTCGCAGGCGGAATTCCCGCTGGAATGGCAGCGCTAGAGAAAATTGGCAAAGAACTGCAGCGAGTATTCGCGGGCTAAGTTCTTGTCTGCTCAGAG
>JAESUT010000068.1 GCA_016762995.1 Gammaproteobacteria bacterium
CTGTTGATTAGCTCGTTGGTGTTTTGGATCTATATGTGTTCCAATCAGCACGACGCACCCAAACCTTGGGCATTCATCGCGCTAAACCTGTGCATCGGTCTGTCATGCGCACTGCCCGCGTATCTCTGGGCTAAGACTAAAGACTAAGGCGCGCGGTGCGAGTCAATCTCGCTAAAAGCATTCCAAAATTTAAAAATATTGCTTATTTTTCTCCAATCATTTCGATGAATGCGCCATGGGTCTCTCGATAAGCCGGCCGTTGTCGAATACGTGCTACATAGGCGGCAACCTTGGGCGATGCATCGATCCAATTAAAGATCATTGAGAAGTCCAGCAGACCGCCAAAAACTACGTCGGCAGCGGTGAATTTCTCGCCAAGCGCCCAGCCAGTTTCGGGCGTCAGAGCCTCTACAGTTGCCAATACGCGAGGCATGTCTCCCCATCCTGCCGACCGGGGGTCGGGGTGCTCTAATCCAGAGGTTGCGAGCGAGAATGCGGGCTCAATTGTGTTGCCTGCGATAAACAGATAGCGATAATAAGCCGCACGGTCAATAGAGCCTATTGCGGGTGCAAGCCCCTTTTCCGGGAACTTGTCAGCGAGGTATGCACAGATAGCAGCCACTTCCGTGACCACTATTCCATTATCCACAAGTACTGGCAGCTTGCCCATCGGATTGATTTTCCGGAAGTCCGGCAAATTATTCTCATCACTTGTAAAGTCGACGATGATTTGTTCGTGCGGAGCATCGAGTTCTTTGAGCATCCAGTCAGTGGTGACCCCGCGGCTCATTGGATTGAAATAGTGCTTCATGTTTAGAGTTCCTTGTAGCTAGTGGGCGAAGCTGAAAAATGCGCTGATTGCTATGGGCTATATCCATTTAAGGTGGAATATTCCTACTGGCGTGAAGAATAAAGTAAATTATGCCGTTATATGGCATATTAGATTAATGACAAATACCAGCTTTGAACAACGCGCTGAGCGGCGTAACCGTCTCATCGGTCTGCTGCGATCGGAGGAGCATTGGAAGACCTCAGACTTACGCGAGCATCTGGGCATTAGCCAACGTACCTTGATGCGTGAGCTGGCAGAGTTAAGGCAGGCAGGTTATCCCATTGAGTCGGATAGGGGGCGTGGGGGAGGCATTCGTTTGAATGGCAGGTGGGGAATTGAGCGCCTGAATTTAAACCATCAGGAGGTAGTTGAATTGATACTCTCGTTAGCGATTATGGAGTCCCTGCAATCACCACTACTAACCAGCAATCTGAAAGGTATCAAGCAGAAGCTTTTTCAAGCCTTCCCTCAAAAGCAGCGTAGCGCGGTCAGCAATATCCGTAAACGCATAATGATTGGCGACAATGCGAGAGCAAATGTAGTGTCTCATTACACGGCACCAATACAGCGAATTTCCGAGAGTATAGCGGAATCATTTTTACGACAGAATTGCTTGGAGATCGAATATCAATCCGAAGCAGGGGAGCGAACCGTTCGAGTGATTGAAGCGCAGTACATACTACTGAATTGGCCTATCTGGTATATCCTAGCTTGGGATCACCTCCGCTCGTCATCCCGAGTCTTCCGAATAGATCGAATTAAGAATACTCGCATTGTTGACGGAAGTTTCCAGCTTCGTCAAAAACAACTATTCACTGATATTTACACGCCGTTTTATCAAACTATTTAGGCATAGTTGATCTAGAAAAATCAGTGCCCCTAATTTATTACCTTATGAGTGTCCCCTCCCTAGAAACTACTCACGTTAAAAAAATCGTCTAAAAACAAGTGCCACAAAATTCCATAAGCTTAGTGGTATGCAAAGAGTGGCCGCTGCAATTACCACTTCTTCTATCTTGTTACCTGTATAGATCGCGTATACACCTAGAATAAACATACATAAGGCGATAACCCACGGTGGAATATGCCAAAGTAAACTTTCCCCTTCTTCTCTATTGAGGATGACATTCTTTTGTTCAAGTCCCATTAAAATACCCATAACAGATCCTAAGGATAAAGTGAGATATAGGGTGTAATTCCATGCAGCTGTTTCTGATACAAAGAGCATTAAAGTTGATGGTGATAACGACACGACCATGGCCATAGAAGATGCTAATACTTGAGCCTTAACAAAATGCCGATCAGAACCAGTAAAACGCCCCTTTGCGTTCGATACTGCGACAAATATCGCAATAAATCCTAGAGACGCCGCTGCGATCTCTGTAACTAATTCCAGTTGTTCGATCTCTATTTCTCCGTATGAAGGCTTTTTCCATCTATACACATAACGTTCTAAATAATAGGCATACGCAGCGTGCGTTTTTTGATTTGATTGCTATGTGCCGACTTTAAATATCACACTGATCTTGTTCAGATAATGAAGTGTAAATGGCATCATATAACGGAAGTTCTAAATTTTCTGGTTGTAAGTACAACCACCCAAGCGTTAGCTCCCATACGTTACCGTACAAGAACGGGGCTACATCCGTTATTGGCAGGCAAACTGAGTTCCTTGGTATTTGTAATGAGGTAAGTATGGCTGCAATGTATCCTTCGCACCACCGTGCTCCTTCAAGGCCTCTGCATAAACCGATTAGCTGTGTTCGACTCAAGGCCAAATCTTGTGCAGCAAGCGAACGTATTTCAAAACCATTAACTCTCTCTTCAATGGATTGATCTGTTTCCGCAGAGACCGTTGGAATCCAGGAAAGAATAAAAGTTAAGAAAATTATTCTGATTACCAAAAAGACTCCTGTGTACATAACATTTGCATGTGCACCCCGCGCGGTATTTATCTCCGCTTTGCATCAAGTGTACCCGCCAACCCTTGTATTACAAACCCTAAGTTAAAGTGCTTAGTATAAGGCCGATTAAGATACCGAGGGTCCCGTGAATCCTAGATAAGGGGTCTTAGTGTGGCCTATATGGAGTCTTCTCGTATTTGGGGATGGCTCTTTGATCCATCGTGCTTTCTATTTACTTCGACCCCATATTTTTTTCCCAAAGCCGAGTTACCCATTAAGCGTGGTCTATCCCTTGATCATTCTAGATTACTTACGAACGGATTCTATCCAGCTATCAACCTCTGTCTCGAGTGCAGCCATAGGCAGTTGGCCGGAGCCTAGCACTGTGTCGTGAAAGGCTTTGATATCAAAATCATCGCCAAGCTCGGTCTCTGCCTTTTCCCGCACTTCCTGAATCTTCAGCATTCCAATCTTATAGGCGGTGGCCTGGGCCGGGTTGTTGAAATAGCGGCGAATCTCCGAGTGTACCGAAGGCTCGGGTCGTGCCGAATTCTGTAACGCATAGTCCACAGCCTGTTGCTGAGTCCACTGTTTGGCATGGATGCCGGTGTCGACGACTAACCGCACCGCACGCCAGATCTCGCCTGAGAGGCGGCCAAATTCGGCATAGGGGTCGTTGTAGAAACCCATCTCCTTGCCTAAGTATTCGGCATATAAACCCCAGCCTTCGCTGAATGCGGTATAGCCTTTCGCTGTTCTGAAGCGCGGAATGTTTTCCAATTCCTGCTGAATGGAAATCTGCATATGATGACCCGGCACACCTTCATGATAAGCGAGGTTCTCTAACCTGAAAATGGAAGCGGCTCGCATATCGATCAGATGCGCGTAGAACGTGCCTGGCCTGGAGCCATCTTTCGTGCCTCTTGCGTAGTGTGCGGCACCGCCAGCAGATTCGCGGAATGCCTCGACTCGTCTAACCTGTAGGCCAGCCTTAGGTAGGATGCCAAAGTAGTCTGGGAGGCGCTTGACCATCTTGGCGAGCAGCTCATCGGCGAGGCTAAGATAGTTGCTGCGGCCCTCGTCGGTAGAGGGAAAATAGAACTGATCGTCTTCGCGCATGTAGGTGAAGAAATCCTGCAGTGTGCCTTCGAAACCTACCTGCCGCTTTATCTGCTCCATGTCTGCCTGGATTCGTGCAACCTCGGAGATACCTATTTCATGAATTTCATTCGCGGTGAGTGGCAGTGTGGTCATGCTAGCTAGACGAGAATTGTAGTAGGCCTCGCCATTAGGAAGAGACCAGGCACCTTTTGCTACGGTGGAAACATTCTCCAAATCGGCTTCCAGCCAAGCTGCGATTTCATCCAGCGCTGGCTTGAAGCGAGTTAGAAGAGCGCTGCGTGATTCTTCGCGAAACGTATCAGCCTGCGGCTGATCAATCTCGCCGGATTCTAGTAAGTTGCCTATCTTCGCCGTGATGTCTGCCCACAGTGCCGAATCTTCCTGGTCATCGAAAGGCGCGCCTGACGTTACTCGTCCTGCCTCGCTGATCGCTCGTTGATAATCGAAGTGAGGTGCACGAATGCCATCGGCGACGGCCAGCTTGGTGCGGTCCAGGTATTGTAGAAGGTAGCGCTGCGATTGGTTTAGCCTTGAGATGTAGTCAGACATATCACTCGCGTCTTCCACGTCCTGATAGTTGATCAGGCTGTTCGCCAATGTTGACTGGGGTCCATTGCGTCCGAAGATAAAGCGATGGCGGCGAAAGGGCGCGCTACGCTCGGCGTCGATTAGAGTGTATTCCCAGAGATCCCAAGAGAGCTGTCCCTGATGGTCTAGCTGATCGCGGTCAAAACTGTTGCGCATTTCGGCAACGCTGCCGCGGCGCCATGCTAGCCGGCTGTCCAACGCAGCTTCTGAGACGTCGTCCAGCATACCGTGAGCACTCTTGTCACCCTGACGAGTCTTGAGAAGAGGGGAGAAATCTACCTCCTCGGCATATTCTTCATCCAACCACTCTATAAAGCGCTGCGATTCTGCGGCGACCACCTGTACGGCGTCGGCCAAATTAGTTGCTTCGCTTTGCTGCGAGCTCGAGTTATCGGTAGTGTTGTCGCTGCAACTGACTAGGGCTGTTATTAGTACAAATAGAATAGCGCGCATGCTAAATCCTCTTATGCAGCGATGTAATCGTGATTATCTGCTTAGGCGACGAACTCCGATGCTTTTTTCTTCCGAAACAACTTCCATCTCAAAGGAACCCATTAAGTTTTTCCGTATGTGAACTTCAGGGTTGTGGAGGGTGATCTTCCAGCGACCACGCCGTCGTTGTTCGAATACTTGGCCGTTCTCCAAGATGAAGCGTGTCTTACCAGACCAGCCGTTAAATTCGCCGACAATTCTCGATGTTATGCCTTGCTTGACGACCTCGATAACTGCTTCGTTCTCTGCCTGAAGAACGGGGGCCTCGTTTGCGGTGTAACGTATCAGCCAAGTATTTAGCGCATCTAGCTGAGGGCTGGATAGATCGTTCACTCCAGATGCCTCCATCTCTTCATCCGTCATCAAAGTTTTGATTCCGGGGAAGCGATCCTGAGCATTGAGTAACATTGGAGCTAGCAATAGTGTTGCTAGTAACGGGCATAGTAAGAATTTGGCGCGCATGATTTCTTTATCCTCAGTAGCGGCAGCTATTCATCGTAAGTTTTCCAGTGTTCTGCTCGATATTTCAGCGGATCTGCAAGAATATTCTGACGGGCGCTAGAGACTTCGTCTAGTGTGTATTCTTCAAAGTTTGCAGGCAGGGTATCGCTATTGAATTCATGGAGCAGCCAATTGATTACCTCGGTAAGGTCGGCATCTGAAATGGGAGCCTGAGATGCACCAGGAATTCGAACTAAATAGCTGCGCATTTCCGGTACCGCAATCATGCGGCCTAGTTCATCTCGAAGCGAGGGTACATTGGGAGGTTTGCCTGCACCGTCTGCTGCATGGCAGCCAGTGCAGTAGAGTAGATAGTTGATGCGGGGACTTGCTGCTAGAACATTCCAGCTAAGACCGAACAGCGCAATTAACAGGACAGTCCTTCCGATAGAGATTAGGTTCATTAACTGAAAACCCCGCTGCTAATTCGCTTCGTCAGTGGTACCTAATACCAGAGATACTGTGCAGTGATAGCTCGTATTCTCTGTGCCGAAACACCACAGCACGCTGTTACTGTTGCTATTAAAATAGACTGGCTTGTCACCCTCTGTATTGTGGCAACCGCAGCGCGAGCAAACCGATTTTCCGCAGCAGTCGTTGTAAGACATTAGGTAGTCCTTGCCGTCAACTGGGTTGTGGCAGGTACCGACCCAAGTGATAGGCGAAGCCTCGGAGCCCGGAGGGCAGGAGGTGTAGGAGCCGCCACAGCAAGAGCAGAGTGTGCCGCTCATGGCGCAGTAACGCCAGTAGTCACAGCTGCGAGGATCGCCAACTTCTTCAAGGGAGGTCTGTGCAAACGACCGTGCTACTGGTAGTAACGGGAATGCAGCAGCGCCTGCCAGCATCATTCCTAGCCTGGAGAGAAAACTTCTACGCGATAATTTCCGCGCCAGTGCCAAACTCGACGTTCTCGCTCGATCGTCAATCCAGTAATAACCACGTTCAATGATTTTTTCTAGTTTCATGATGTGTGCTCCATCGCTGAAGGCTCAGCAGGTTCTTGCTCGTTCTGAATACTGCCAATATATTCCTGCACGGTTACAACGCCCGAGTCCATTGACTCGATGAGGCTTTCCATGTGCTCTCTCGTGTTCACTAAACCCTTGCCCCTAAGTGTTCCATCCGCATCTATCAGTACGGCGAAAGGTAGCTTGCTTACCTCAAACGCCCTGCCTAAAGCTTCAGAAAGCACATAGGCATATTCATCAAGATCCAAGTCTTTTGCATAGCGTTGATGTTGTTCTAGCTCATCACCGTCACTGGCAAACAAAAGCTGCATGCGATGACTCTCTGAGCTAATTAGTGACTTAGCAGTTGGTACCAAAGATTTGCAAACAGGGCAGGTGGGAGAGATGAAGAGAATAAAAGACGCTAAGCCGCTAGCGTCAGGGCCACCTACTGTCAGTGATTGATTGCGGATGCTTTTTAGCTCAATTTCTTCAGTAAGTTCGCCGACCTTTGGTCCGCTAGTAGGCATGAGCGCTCCAGCCGGAGCCACCCGTTCATGCAAAATTCCCACTTGGCGTGAGAGCGCCAAGACTAGAAGTGACAGCACCACAACCAAAATCCATAACACGATATTAGAAGCTACTAAGGCTTCAAGCATTACTACTTCTCCAAGAATTAATTGCATTTCTATTGGTCAATAGCTGATTGAACGCTCCATATAACAATATTAATGCAATTACCGAGAACACCAACCCAAAAATATCGATGAGTTGCAGACTTCGGTCACTGACGGGAATTGTGCATACAATCGCCATGGCAATTAGAAAACCATTTCGGTAAAGCAGTCCCAGCGAAATTTGCTGTGAGCCACTGTCCGCGTTTTTTGCATTGCCGCTTGTGAAGCTACAGCCGCAATCGATGTAGTTCCTGCCGCGCTTAAGGTTCACACCTATAGCCAAGGCGTAACTTGCCAATAGGCCAATACTAATAAAAGTGACGAGTTCGAATTCGATAGCGAATAGGCCAAAGGTTAACCATCCAACGCTTAAGAGTAATTCGAGTGGAGGAATAATTTTTGTCACCAGGCCAGATAGATTTGCTGGAATGATTTCATAAGCTTCGAAGCTCGCCCGAAAATGGGCGCGGTTGCCAAGCTTATGCACAGCAGCGATAAAGAATAGCAAAGCGAAACCGAGTGAAATAGTTTGTAACAGTAACGGRTCGATCACGATTTAAAAGTCCTCAAACATCGCAGCGCTAGGAGTTACGATGGTGCGCTCAAAGGCGAAAGTGAGCGCGTTATAGACATGGGTGCCACCGTCATCATCTGCGACGATTAGTTTCGGCTGGTCTTCTTGAGTAACCATTATCGACGTTGCTGGCACTTCGAGTTCGATTCTATGTAAGCGTCGGCCAGAATTTGCATCCAATACCCAGATCTCTTCTCCGGGAACGTGGTGTGTATCGACCTCGCCCTCGTGCATTGCAACGAAGAGTAAGCCGGTATCGCGATGGGCAGTAATAAATTCATCGCCACCGGGCCGCCAGGACTCTTCTCCCTCTTGGGTTACACTCCAGCTTTCGTTGATGATGATCTCAGAGCCTTGGCTTGTAACCTCATAGATAGTCCCTGCATGGGTGATCAGATACCAGCCATTTGCGCTACGCGCAGTTCGATCGAAAATAGCATCCTCCATAACGTTGAAGAAAATTTCGCTACGCACACGATTCTCTTCAAAGCCACTAATATCCAGCTGAATCAGCTGCAGGGTACCGTCGCCGCATAGCTGCAAAAAGTCGCTATCTGCCACCGGCATGATGACCGCGCAACCAGGAGTTGACGCCTCGTAGATGAAGACTCGATCTTCCACGTCGACGATGGAGACCGAATGTCCGGGATTCATATTCAATACTGCAAGGTGGCGGCCGTTGTTCATAAGGCCGAGATGATTGCGCAATGAAAGGCGTGCCATGTGATTGGGAATGATGATCTCTGCCACCGGGCTTAGATTCTCGAAATCGTAGACAGCGACCAGATCGGTACGCTCTCCGCGCACGCCCCGCGAGAGATAAGTTTCGGCTGCATAGAATTCGCCTCTAGGGCGCCACATGGTGACTGCTGGCGTACGGCGTGACAGAGAGAGCATCCCTTGCATCTCGCCAGTGGCTGCATCGAAGATATAGCCGCCATTTGCCGTTTTTGAAATGAACCAGTTAGGCCCGGGATCGGGCATCGTATCGATGCTGATTTCTTCTGGCACTATCTGGGCCGAGGCCAACGGTATAAAGACAAAGAGCGCTAGAGCTAGCGCCAATGGATTGGTAACACGCATTCCGTATCTCCTCAGATCGCAGGATCGTTGGTGTCTGCCACTGACATTACCACTATTCAGACAAGAGTAAAAAGCTAATTGTGCTGTTTCTACTGCCTGCTCACTGGGCGAGTGAACCTATGAAACATCCAAACGATAAATACGGCTGCCGCTATCGAGAGCACTGTAATTAAGCCATTAGATAAGCCCAAGTCCAATGACTGAAAGCCCAGCGCTGTCATGCAGGCGAGGCCAACCGACATCAGTGCCTCACCGGCGATAACACCCGATGAAAACAGTATGCCGCGATGCAGCACTTTGTCGTGACTTGCCTCAGGAGTTCCCCTGCTGTGGAAGTATGCGATCAGACCACCGATAAGAATCGGCGCGGCGAGGCCAAACGGCAGATACATGCCGACGGCAATAGGCATTAGGTGTGCTCTGAATTTTTTGCCAGTGGATTTTAGATACCAATCAACAATCAGAATAACGATGCCTACTAGGACGCCGTAGCCGATCATGTCCCAGGGTAGTTGCGTCTCGCCGGAGAAGCCACGTGCCAGTGAGGCGAATAGGCTAGCCTGTGGAGCCGAAAGTTCTCTGCCACCGATGCCGCCTTCGATATTGTTGTGTAGCAGATTAAGTACCGGCGACATGATAAACGCGGCAACGAACACGCCAGCAATC
Source organism: Gammaproteobacteria bacterium (assembly GCA_016762995.1). GTDB lineage: Bacteria > Pseudomonadota > Gammaproteobacteria > Pseudomonadales > Pseudohongiellaceae > UBA9145. The sequence goes on from JAESUT010000068.1 coordinate 9,387, forward strand.
TGCATGATCTGTTGGCGAAAGGGTGCAGCACCGAGAATGGAGCCGGTCTTCAGGTCGTTACAGACATCGCCGCTGGTTGCGGCAACGCAGCAGACGATAGCTGCAATGCCTAGCGTTGCCACCATGGCTTCCATTCCGGAGTAATTGAACAACCACAATAGGCCGCCGGCGACCAGAACTGCGGTGATTGTCATGCCAGAGACGGGGCTATTGGAATTGCCCACCAAGCCCACGATGTAACTGGCGACGGCCGTAAAGAAGAAGCCCATGACCAGCATGACTGCAGTTGCTAGCAGGGTTATGCCAATGCCAGAGGTAAAGCGGTAGTTAACATAGGCGAGTACGCAGACACAGCCAATGGTAAGACTGATAATTGCCCAGCTCGGGATGTCCCGTTCTAGGTCGGGTTTCATCAAGTCGCCGCTGCTTAGGTTATTACGCAGTTCAGCGATGGCGGCAACTAGCCCATAACGGACAGAATACAAGGAGGAAAAGCCGCCTAGCACCATGGCCCCAACACCGACATATCGAATCTGAGTGCTCCATAGCTCATAGGCGCCGTCTATTGCCGAGGGAAACTGATCGCCCGAACCCAGCAAGGGTATCGCGACGATCCAGGAGATGGCGCCCCCGATAAAAATAAGTATGGCGACATTGAGCCTAACGATGAACCCAATGGCGATTAGCATCGGGGATAGATCGCCGCCGAAGTAGAATATGCGTGAACTGAGCACAGTAGCCGCCTCTAGTGTGGCGGTGAACACACCGAACAGTTTGGCGCCGAGTGCGACGCCGGCACCCAGCAGGCCGCCGAACATGAGGTTCTTGGCTGCGCCTGATTGCTCGCCATCCTCGTCTTCTTCACCAGCGCGCAGTACCGCGGCGCAGGCTACGCCCTCGGGATAGGCGAGTTCGGTGTTGTTGAGGATAAAGACCTTGCGCATGGGGATCATAAACAGGATGCCTAGTAGGCCTCCTGTTAGCGCGATGATAGTTACCGACCAGAAATCGAAGGAATCCCAGAAGCCAATCAAGATCATGGCTGGCATCGTGAAAATAATGCCCGCCGCGAGAGATTCGCCGGCAGAGGCGCAGGTCTGTACCTGATTCGCCTCGAGGATGCTGGAATCTTTAAACAGCATTTTGAATAGCAACATGGCCATCACGGCCGCAGGTATAGAGGCAGAAACGGTCATGCCGGCTCTTAGGCCGACATAGACATTCGCGGCTCCCATCACCACGGCCAGAAGCAGTCCCAATACCACAACTCTAAAGGTGATCTCTTTCCGCGCGATTGGTGCTGCTGAGGTGGCGCTAGTGGTATCGGTCATGGCTCGCATACTCTTCTTGGCATTGGGGTTTGGTCACTATAGGGGAGATTGGCGTCGGAGTAAAAAAGGGGGGTCACTTTGTCCGTGGCGGATCGTGTATTTTGCGAGACAAGGTTGGGTTTGAGGGGAGTGAATGCGGGCCCTCGCGATAAAGTGGGTCTAGCTCTGCCTGTACAGCACAGCCATGTAATATTTGTTAGACATGGTGTGTGTGGCGGCGCCCGTCTAGGCCAAGAAGTATTCGTCTAACCATATAGAGAAGTGCGAGGCTGTTCAGCCACACAGCATAGGCCATGCTAGATCCGCCAGCACTCCCCAACCGTGGGTCATGGGAATAAAAATTAGAATGGCAGCGATGAGCTCGGTAATTCCAGTTTGGCTTCAATCTTGCATCGTGCAAAGTAAATTGTGCTGACTCAATAGGAATTTTCCTGTCGCGCTGCTCTGAGGGACGCAAACTAAGCGCAAGCCAGTACTAGAATACTGCGCCTGTATCGCGCATAATCTGCGGCGCATACTTCTCACAAACTCGTGACACTACTCTCTTATTGCCAGCTGGAAATTAATTTATGTGGTTTAAAAATGCACGTCTCTATTGCTTGAACGCGGCGATCGACTTATCCCCAGAAGACCTAGAAAAGAAACTGGCCGAACAAATATTTCATCCCTGCAGCAGTCACGACAAGTCAAAATATGGCTGGATTAGCCCGCTAGGCAAAGAAGGCGAGATGCTTACTCATGTGCAGGGTGACTATATTATGCTCTGCGCCCAGAAGCAGGAAAGACTGCTGCCTTCCTCGGTGGTGAATGAGGCCACTGAAGAAAAAATCGCGGAGTTAGAAGAACGTCAGGGCCGTAAGATTTACAGGAAGGAAAAACGTCAGATTAGGGACGACGTGTTCGTTTCGTTGCTGCCTAGAGCCTTCACGCGCAGTCAACAAACCTTCGCGTATATCTCCGCTAAAGATAAGCTGATCGTGGTGAATTCCCCAAGCGCACCGAAGGCAGAGGCATTGCTTAGCCTGCTACGAGAGAGCCTAGGTAGCCTGAAAGTGTCGATACCCGATGCAAATCACTCGCCTAGCGATGTGATGACGCGTTGGTTGAAAGAGCAGCATGCTAGCGATCATTTCCTGATCGATGAAGATTGCGAGCTTTACAACCCAACCGACGGTAGCAATATTGTACGTTGCAAAGGTCAGGACCTATTTTCCGATGAGATACAGAGCCATCTTGAGGCAGGCAAGCAGGTGAAGAACCTAGGCGTTACTTGGAACAGCCTGCTTAGTTGCAGCCTCAGTGATGAYCTGAGTATCAARCGTCTAAAATTTGTTGGCATGAAGCAGGAAGAGGCAAACGAAGARATCGAAAGTGCGGCACAGAARTTCGATCAAGAGTTTGCAGTAATGACSCTGGAGTTGTCGAATTTCTTCAAGTCATTTTTCGCTGCRTTCGGTGGRCTGCAGGAGCCTAAGRGCTAACTCGCTTYAAWTAATTTTATCTACAAATACCAWTCGAAGGTTACAAGATGATGAAACTCTATGATTATGGCCGCGCCCCGAATCCAAGGCGRGTAAAAATATTTCTAGCTGAAAAAGGCGTAGAGGTCGAACTGGTAAACTGCGACATGACTAAGGGCGAGCACAAGACGCCGGARTTYCTYAAAAAGAATCCCAGCGGCAAGATTCCTGTTCTTGAGCTAGAAGAYGGGCGYTGCCTCGGTGAATCYGTCGCTATMTGTCGCTAYATTGAGGGCGTGCATCCTGAGCCAAATCTAATGGGGCGAGATCCGTTTGAGCTTGGGCATATTGAGATGCGCAATCGTCATATTGAAACAGAATTCTGGAGCCAGATCGGTGTGTCTTGGGTCAATGGCCCAATCGTCGCTGCTATGGGAATCGTTAAGCAGATACCCGARGCAAAGGTTGCGAGTGATGCGAATGTTGCAAAATATTGTGAGCGTCTAGATGCGGAGCTTGCGGCAGCATCCTATGTCGCGGGAGAGCGATTTACGATTGCAGATATTACGCTTTTAACGGCCATAGATTTTGCAACATCGCTCGTTGGATTAACTATAGATGAGTCGAATTCCAATCTATGGCGCTGGCATGCACAGGTCTCGGCAAGAGACAGCGTAGACGCTCAGGGATAGCTTTATCTCAAGAGGGCGTCGTTCACCTACTAGGTTCTGGCGCCAGCGTGCGACCTAGCGTTCCGCGAGTTCGTCCAATCGAAGCGTAAGATTCGTTAGTACATCTGCGGCTATTTCAATCTGCCCTGCAACTTGATCGTATTGCCGTTGCTCGATGGCCTCTCTAACCCCAGGTATGGTCTTCACGCCATAGCCAGTATAGAAACCTGGCGCATAGATGTGATGCTTGTACCAAGGACGGCCAGCCAGACCTTCTTCGCGAATTAGCTCGCGCTCACTCGTGTACAACAAGTAGTTCTGATGAGCGCTAGCCGGCGCGCCACTCATCGCTAATCGCTGATAGGCGTCAGCGGAGTCTGTCAGACGTGCTAGCGCATTCTTTAGCGGCGCGAAATTAAAGTGGGGGACTGGAGGCTTCGGAATAGGCGGCCCGAAAGACTTAGTGGGGTCCAGTATAATGCCAAAGACGCCATCGCGAATGTTTTGGTTGTCAGTTGCGGTCTTCTCGCGCATGCCGTCGGCCAGTGCTTCAATCTCTTCGATATAGCCCGCAACATTGTCGGTAAATCCCTGAAAATCGAACGGCAGCCGCGGGGCATTCGCTAGGCGTAAAGTGGCGCGACCGGCAAACTGAGCGAGGGTTTGTCCGTACACTAAGCCCGGGTCGATCCACTTGGTATAGTGCTCATAGGTGTCGTACATCGTGTGATAGCTGCCACCTGAAGAGTGTCCTCCGAAGCTCATATTGGCTGACGCGATACCAAGGTGCTGAAGGAAAGGAGTGTAGTCAGAGCCCGAACCTAGCGGACTAATGCGTAGGTTGCTGCGATTTTTCGCTTCGTTCCTGATCTTTTCGGAACTCCCATTGATACGTAGGTTTGCCCGCCGTCTTTCTTGCACAGTGACCCCGGTCTGTGGATCTTTTACATCTTCCATTATTTCATTGAAGAATCGTTCCAATACGTGGCTTCCGCCGACATTCACAAAGCCGCGTCCGTTGCCATCGGTATTCAGATAGGCCACGGCATGTTCCTGCAATTCTTCCGCGTGATGCTCGGCCCACTCTGTCGATCCGATCAGTCCTGGTTCTTCTGCATCCCAGGCTGCATAGATAATAGTGCGCGCCGGCGGATAACCTGATTGCGCCAAGTGACTGACGGCTTTCGCCTCTGCGAGCATGGCTACGATTCCAGATAGTGGATCTGCTGCACCGTGATTCCAGCCATCGTGGTGGTTGCCACGTATGATCCATTGCTCGGGCAGTTCTGTGCCTTCCATGCGGGCGATCACGTTGTACGCAGTGACCATCTTCCAATCGAATTCGAGCTTCAGTCTCACTCGCGCCGGGCCTGGTCCCATATGGTAGGTGATCGGCAATCCGCCGCGCCACGCCTCGGGCACTACAGCGCCGCCCATGGCTTCCAATAGGGGCAGGGCATCACGATAGGAGATGGGGAGTACTGGAATTTGGGTAATGGTGGGTGCATCAAATCGGCTTAACCGGGTTACATCACCGGTTGCGCCAACGCCGGGTGTCAATACATCGCCGGGATAGGTAGGCATGTCCATAACAGAGCCGCGCTGCACACCGCTGTCATTTTTAAAGGGGCCATCGGGGTATACATCGCCGCGGCCATAACCATCATCTGCCGGATCGGAATAGATCAGAGTGCCTACAGCACCCATCTCTGCTGCGAGCTTGGGCTTGATGCCACGCCAAGAACCGCCGTACTTAGATATGGCGATCTTGCCGGCAACGCTAACGCCGTAGCGTTCCAATAACTCGTAGTCGGCGGGTGTGCCATAGTTGACAAAAACTAGCTCAGCTTCGACTTCACCCCCTATTGAAAAGGCATTGTAAGGCGGAAGTAAGCCATCGGTATTTGAGGTGCTAGCGTCTCCCTCTACTGGGTCTTCTGTGAGGGAGGCCGTGAATCGGTTCGGGGCAACGAGCTCTAACTCTCGCGTCAGTGGTTCAGGAAACAGTATTTCATATTCGGCTATTTCCACGTCATAGTTCCAGGAGCGCAAGAGCTGGGCTATGGCCTCGGCATTCTCCTTGCTCTTTGGGGAGCCGACGTGGTGTGGCTCCGAGGAAAAATCCTTCAACCAGCGATCCATCTCATCCCTGTCGATAAGCGCATCAAACTCAGCCTCCATCTGCCGTTGCTGGGCGCTGCCGTCAGAATCAAAGCCGAAAAGGGTCTGCGCGCTGCTAGTGGATGCGAAAGAAAATAAGCCAACTACCGCTAGGCAGTGAAATGCTTGAGCTGAAAATCGAGTAAGTGAGTGCGAAGAATAGATCATAGTTGGCTCCTGGGTGGCTCTTACAGCATTCTTACACATTCACGGCAATCGGTGAACGCCTCACTGGCGTCAGGTGCGCCGGAAGTCCACATTGATGCTATAGTGTGCGCCGCGTAACCATTGCTAACTAGTTCATATCACTTAACTATCACTTAACTATCACTTAACTATTGTTTAATTATTGCTTAGCTCTCACTTAACTATCATATAACTCTCATTCAACTCCCATAGAATTCTTATTTAACTAGAGCGCCGCCGTGGCAATTAAACCTACTATCTATAAACTGACAGTCTCGCTAAGTGATTTGAATCGGGATGTCTATGATTCACTCAGCCTGACGATAGCGCGTCATCCATCGGAAACGATGGAGAGAATGGTAGTGCGGGTTCTGGCGTTCTGCCTGAATGCCCGTGAGCAACTCGTGCTGTGTAAGGGGCTTAGCGATACCGAAGAGCCAGATATCTGGGCACATTCCCTAGATGGAAACTTGGAGCTTTGGATCGATGTGGGAGAGCCATCGGCAGACCGAATAAAGAAAGTGAGCCGCCTTACTAAGGAAGTTAAAATATATAGCTTCAATAGCAAGGCCCCGACTTGGTGGCAGCAGAATGAAAAGCAGCTTAGCAATTTGGACGTGAATATTTACCGATTTCCGTGGGAGCAAGTGCAGGCACTCGCATCAATCATCGATCGTGGTGTGGATCTCTCAATCACGATATCGGGTGACTCCCTATTTGTTGCCAGCGACCTAGGCGAGTGCGAACTAATTTTGCAACCTTTGCAAGAGGTCTCTTGATCTCGAATTTATTGCCTAACTGCTTAAAGAGAATTACATGACAGACGAAAAAACGAATACGACAACTACAGGTGACGATGAAGTGCGGGTAGTCGAGCTAACGAAGCAACCGGTTGATCTGTTCAAGTTTTTGAAGTTCGAAGGCCTAGTTGCTAGCGGAGGAGAGGCGAAGGCTGCCATCGCCGGAGGTCATGTGTTGTTGAACGCTGTCGTCGAAACACAGAAACGCAAGAAAATTGTTTCCGGTGATATCATTGAGTTCGGTGGCGTTTCCTATCGCATGCATTGTGACAATGCGCTAGAGCCTGTCGAGGAAGATTCTATCGCAGCCGATGAGAACAAAAAGGACGTGGATGAGAACAAAAAAAACGTGACAGCTGTTGCTAAGCCAGTGCGTAAACCGGTAGTAAATAGTAAACGTAAGAAGCCGGCGCCATCGAGGGCAGGTAGAAAAGCTATTGGGATAAAGAGTTAAGAGAATATGACAAACAATGATTGCCTAAGAAGAATACGCTACATACTGGATTTCAGCGACAGCAAGATGATCGCAATCTTCGGCCTGGCGAATGTAGAGACAGATAGGACAGAGGTTTCTGCCTGGTTAAAGCAGGACGATGACGAAGATTTCGAGAAGTGTAACGACAGGTCCTTTGCCGCCTTTCTCAACGGGTTGATCATTGCTTTGCGAGGCGAGAAAGACGGGGAGCCGCTGCGAGTTGAAACGAAGTTGAATAACAACATGATATTCATGAAGCTGAAGATAGCATTGAGCCTGAAGGCAGAAGAGATTCTGCAAATATTGGAATCGGCAGGCCAAGAAGTAAGCAAGCACGAGCTCAGTGCGTTCTTTCGGCGGCCTGATCACAAGCATTACCGAGAATGCAAAGATCAGATCCTTAGAAATTTTTTGAACGGGCTCAAAGTCAACTACCGTGATGATTAGATGGTTCGGTGAATTATTATTGCTACGAATCTCTAAGGATTTAGGCCCGCGTCCCGCTATACTCTGTGAAGGATTGATTTTTACTTCTGTGTAGATACAGATCGTATTAATAGTTTAGCAGTTCGACTAATTCGATGAATGCCACTAATACCCAAAGATCGAAATTAATTATGCGAGCGCAGCGAGTTCTGCTGGCTGTTGCGTTGCTTTTCTCCCCTATCTTAGTGTTTGCTCAGGCCGCGACTATCGACCTCAGTGCCGAGCGCGACTTCGTCTATCAGGATGGCGTATATACCGAGATCGGTGAGTCAATTCTCCCCTTTGTGATTACGACGCACAATCCCGGTACGACGACTATCAATGACCTCGAATTCACCGTTCTTCTGAGCGCAAACACTGCCGTGGGTAACGTCGACAGTCAGTGCGTCGTCAGCGAGGAATCCGTCATCGTACTAACCTGTACCATTGATGAGCTAAAGGCAAACAGAACTAAGATCATCGATTTCTTCGTGGACGGACCAAATTCACTTGGAGTGGGCGAGGGTTTTGCTGTCTCAATCTCATCATCTGATGCGACTATTTTAGAGCCCGATGCCGTGGAAACCACGCTTGCCGATGGTGATAGGAGGATTCGCGGCTCCAATCTGTTTGTTCGCCTGATTCGCAACATCGACCTTGATATCAACCAGAATACCGTGCCGGACTTGGACGAGGCGATAATAAATCTTCCTGCCTCGACACCCGTTGACGAATTGCTTGCCCGTGAGGCGGTAATTGATGTGCTCTTTATCTACACGCCGGCAGCGTCTCAGTACCTGGGTCAAAAATTGGAAGCTCGGGCTAATGCAATTATTAGCATTGCCAACCAAACGTTTCGTGAAAATGATATTGCAATCAAGTTTAAGAGGGTGGGTTTTGAAGAAATACCTTACACGGCAACCGATGCGGTTATCCTGACTACTTTCGATGCGTTGCTTGCGAAGACAGATCCTGCTTTCGATGAGCTGAGTAACTTGATTGCTGCCTCAGGCGGCGACATCGTGGTAATGATGCATGCGGTTGATACTAGTACTGAACCGACATGCGGTTGGACGACTTTGAATGGTGTAGGCAGGCAGGGTGATTTTCAGACTCTTTATCATCAAGGTAATCTACTCTCGGCTATAGACGTTGGACCAGGCTGCCTCTTTAGTTTCAATATGGCGCCTGTGTTTGCCAGCAATATGGGCATCGCGCGAGAGCGGCAGAGGAGCCCCAACGGAGGTACATTCTCTTTTTCTGCGGGATATGGAACCCTGAACGGATTTCGAACATTAGGCGCAGCGATTGGTACGTCTTCTTTGGGTTCGGCGTTTACCATAAATAGATTTTCAAACCCTAACAGTTTGTGCCTGGGTGTCGACTGCGGCGTCGACAAAGATGATATTGCAAACGGCGCCGACGCAGTATATTCACTAAATAGAACTCGTCACCTAGTGAGTGCAATAACACCCACCGTGTTCCATGTAGAGCCTTCCTCTATCGAAGACAAGATTGCGATACTTGGTAATGTGTACGATCTTCAAGTAATACAGACTACCGTAGAGACCATCGCGATCGTCAATCAGTTTACGGAGTTCGTTGTTGAAGTGACGAACACCTCGTCGGCTACTCTAAGTGATATCGATATACAGCTGGCACATGTGAGTGCGGGCTCACTAGTAGAAGAGGCACAATACTACGAGACCTCATCGAGTCTCTGTACAATTCTCGGCAGTAAGCTATCGGCCAAGGCGGTAGTTGTTGGTAACGCGATACAGAAGACCGGAACGCTTAATTGCACTATCGAGAGCATGGCTCCTGGCGAGTTGTTGTCGTTCAATTACCGAATTCAAATAGATTCAACGCCGCCACTGATCAATTCGGTAGGCTACTATCATGAAGTAGTAGAAGTGAACGGAATCCCTCAGTTAGAGTCTCTAGTTTGCATCCCAGTATTCGTGAACTTTGTGGATGCGAATGGGGGCAATTCGGCATGTGGTGCTGTGGGAAACTTGCCGCTTACTTTTGGGCCTCAAAGCCTAGCGGCTTTGGATCAGGTTGCTACGGTCACCGGCCGTCGACTCTCAGTTCCTTATATACGACTCGACGATGGTAGCCTTATTAGTGCAGAGTTTGAGATCACTTTCTTCGGTCAGGTACGGTTTGAGTTACTTTCTTATAAAATCCTCGACAGCTCTCTCACCCCAGTAGTCGAAGCTAGGTTTACCGATGCGGGGGTTCTTAGCCTGCTAAATCTATTGGTGGGTGCATTAAGCTACGATATAGAAGCAACGCTAGAGCCTGGTTCCGATCCGGTTAAGCTTGGCTCGTTGAATATTACGGCGCTAATCACTGATCCCTAAATGCCGCCCAGAGAATGGAACTTCGTTTCATAGAAATCTGCAATGCCTTCCTTACCACCCTCCGAGCCTATGCCTGATTGTTTCCAACCGCCGAACGGTGCTACCTCGGTAGAGAACACTCCAGAGTTCGAGCAGACGATGCCGTACTCGAGGTCTTCCGATACTCGCATGACGCGGCCGATATCGCGCGTGAAGAAGTAGGCGGCAAGGCCGTAGTTTGTATCGTTCGCCTTCGCAACGACTTCGTTTTCGGTGGTGAAGGTTTGCACGGCTGCTATTGGGCCGAAGATTTCTTCATTCGCCAATCGCATAGTGTCACTTATATTGCTTAACAGTGTCGGTTGGTAAAAATTTTGGCCGAGCTCGTGACGTGCGCCACCGAGCAATACTTTCGCTCCTTTGTCTACTGCATCCGCCATTAGCATATCCATCTTAGCCACAGCCTGTGCGTTGATCAGAGGTCCGATCTCGGCACCTTCTTCGAATCCATCGGCAACCTTCAAGGCGGCGATTTTGTGCTGCAGCTTCTCGGTGAACTCAGCTGCGACTGCCTCATGAACGAAGATGCGATTTGTGCACACACAGGTCTGACCGCAGTTACGAAATTTTGTTGCTACGCAATGAATGACTGCCTCGTCGATGTCGGCATCATCGAATACGATGAAAGGTGCGTTGCCGCCGAGTTCAAGAGAAATTTTCTTGACTGTAGAGGCGCACTGCGCCATTAGGATTTTGCCGACGGCCGTTGAGCCGGTAAAAGTAAACTTTCCAATCTTCTCGTGCTGCGTGAGCACTTCGCCAATGGCTTGGGAATCACTGCCTACAACAACATTTAGCACGCCGGCGGGTATGCCTGCACGTTGTGCGAGTTCACACAGGGCGAGTGCGGAAAGCGGAGTGCCTGCATCGGGTTTGATTACAACGGTACAGCCAGCGGCCATTGCCGGTGCCGCTTTTCGAGTAATCATTGCGTTGGGGAAATTCCAGGGAGTGATGCAGCCGACAACGCCTATCGGCTGTTTATAGACCTGCAGTCGCCGATCATTCGCCACGGTAGGAATAATATCGCCCATGACTCGCTTACACTCTTCGGCATAGAACTCGATAAAGCCAGCACCGTACTTTACCTCGCCTATGGCCTCATTAAGAGGCTTGCCTTGCTCGGCCGTCATCAGCGCGCCTAGATCATCAGCGTTCTCTAGAATTAGTTCATACCATCTGCGCAAATACACGGCGCGTTCTTTCGCGGGAACTTTGCTCCAACTTTCAAAGGCAACGGCTGCAGCCTCTACTGCATCGCGGGCATCCATGGCATTGCCGTTTACTGTCTTCGCGACTAGAGTGCCATTAGCCGGATTCAGCACCTCTATGTGTCCGGCGGAACCACCGACCCATTTTCCATTGACGAAGTTCTCAGTTTTAAACAGAGTTGGGTCTTTAAGTTTAATCATGGTGATTGTTTCTCTTTGGAAAATGACTTGGAAGGTCTAGTCTAGAATTTGATCTAGGGAGTGAATGGGTTTGCCTATTTTGTTCGCAGTGTTGTAGTGCCCCATGGAGCAACGCAAGACGCCATCCTCAGTATTGAAGGAGGTAGATGCCGGTACAGTTATCTCATCGATATCCGCGCCAATGAACTCTTCCATCAGCTGATGGCCTAGATTCATTCGCTAGGCCGCATCGATCGCATCGGGATAAGGGCAGTCCGGCTGCAGCTGAGTCTCTGTCATGTAGGCGCTGATTCTTAGTGTAACCCACTCTTTGTGAGTCGCTAAGCTTCACGTTTGGATTTTAGCCATGCGTGCGACAGTCGGGCGTTGTAGTTATTACTTTGCTATGCTGAATAGGGCAATAGCAAACGATCTTAAGGGGAAGGGCACAATCACATCTTTACTGCTCATGTTGGGGCTTATACTGCTGCTTGCCGGCGGTGCCGCAATGGTGCGTGGCGCTTCAGGTTTGGCGGAGAGTTACGGCGTTCCACCTTTGGTGGTTGGACTTACGGTAGTCGCCTTTGGCACCAGTGCGCCGGAATTGGTAGTGAATGTGCTGGGTGCGCTGGAAGGTCAGACGGAGCTTGCCTTCGGCAATATTACTGGCTCGAACCTTGCCAACCTAGGCCTAGTTCTCGGCACGGCCGCTATCATTACCCCTATGTCACTGCAGGGAAAGATTATTCGCAGAGAGCTGCCTTTGTTATTGCTGGGTACGACCGTTCTCTTGTTCATGACACTCGATCCATTGCTGCGTAATGAGAATTCGTTCATTGACCGCTCTGATGGCTTGATTATGCTGTTGCTGTTTGGGATTTTTATCTACCTAGCGGTAACTGACTTTATACGTCAGGACCATGATTCTCTGGTCGCCACTATAGATGAGCTGGATATCGTTTCTCACGCGGAGAAGAGAGTCAATTGGTTGTTAGTAGTTGGCGGCGTTATTGGGCTCGCGATAGGGGGACAATTAACTATCGTTCACGGTTCAAATCTGGCGGAGTCTTTAGGTGTGCCGCCGGTAATAGTCGGTATGCTGGTGATAGCAATAGGCACAAGCCTGCCAGAATTGATAACTTCAATATTTGCTGCAATGAAGGGACAGGCCGATCTCTGTGTAGGTAACGTGATCGGCTCAAACATTTTCAATGGCCTATTCGTTCTGCCAATCAGTTCGCTGGTTCACCCGCTTAGGGTTCCCGAGGGCGGCGGACTCGATATTCTAGTTTCTCTAATTCTTGCTGTTTTTCTAATTCCCATATTTATATTTGGTAAAGGGGTGATGAATCGTCAGGTCGGGATGCTGTTTGTTGCTGCCTATATCGCCTATATGGCGTTTCGAGTGATTACTACCTAGTTGATTCATCCGCGTTTTTCTACAGACCTCCTAGGCTCCCTTACTTAAAGTAAACACGATTTCTCTTTCGTTGATCCTAGTCAAGCCGTCCTCTCGCAGCAGACTTTATACTGGTGTAATTCAATGGATGGTAATTTTCAAAGGAGAAGTTCTAGTGTCAAAAATACACAAAATTTTCGCTGTTATAGATCCAACGACGGATAAGCAGGCGGCATTAATTACTGCCGAATTGATCGCCAGTCAAGATTCCGCAGTAGCCTTGCATGTATACGAGGCCATATTTGCAACGACCGACAATATCGATATCGATGCGTTGCAGCGAGTCGAGCTGTCGCGGCATCGTGCATGGGTTGAGTCTCTGGTTGCGCCGATTCGAATTGCAGGAAATGAGGTTACCGTAGAAGTCGAATGGACCAAGGAATGGCGTGATGCAATTGCACCTGCCGCTGAACGCGCCGGTGCGGATTTGATTGTGAAAGCGGCGAGTTCTCACACTGGGGCGGGGCGAAGATTACTCAAGACATCAGACTGGACGCTGTTGCGTAATTCGCACTGTCCAGTCTATCTGGTTAAGAACGAGAGCATTGAGGCCGGAGCAAAAGTTCTTGTGGCGCTGGATATGCGACGCGATGATGACCTGCACAATAGACTGAACGAACAAGTGTTGTCATACGGCCGCGCCTTAGTGGCGAACATCCCAGGCGCTAGCCTGCATGCTGTGACTGCTTACCCGAATTCCGATAATTTCGTTTACCCTAGCGATCTCGCAGAAAAAGCGGGAATCGAAATTAACTGTGCGCATGCTATCGAAGGTTCTCCGGAATCAGTCATTGCGGAAGTAGCGCAGCAAACAGCTGCCAACATCGTCATCATTGGCACGGCGGCAAGAGAAGGAATCAAGGCCGCAGTAATTGGCAATACTGTGGAGAAAATTCTCGATGCAGTTGACTCAAATATTCTGACGGTCAACGCGGGATAGAAGGCTGCGGTTAGAGGAGCTAATTCAAGTCTCCTCTAACCGCATGTCTGTTGAAAGCAATTCAACGAGCGAATGTGTCTTGATCTTAAGCTTTCGAATCAAATACCGTTTGGCTGCATGATCGCCTGATACAGCAAGCGCCGAGAGCGGCTTCGAACATCGGGTGTTAGTGGGCCTGCAACCTGAATCATACCAACGAAGACAATATCCTCGACAGGATCGATCCAGAACCAAGTGCCGGCAGCGCCACCCCAGTAGTATTCACCCTTGGAATAACTCTCCGCCTCGACCGGATCTAAAATTACCGCGAAGTCCAAACCGAATGCTGTGCCTTGTTGGTCTAGATTGGATTCTGCCATGTCTTTTGGTGTCTGATCACGATGCATCAGATCGACCGTAAGAGGTGCGAGTATGCGTGCGCCATCTAGCTGGCCGCCATTGAGTAGCATCTGACTGAAGCGCATATAATCGGCGGCAGTTGAGACGAGTCCTCCGCCTCCCGATTCGAAGGCAGGAGGGGTTGTGAAGTCAACGCCAGGAAACATTTCGTTCGGAGTCAATGCGCCTGCTTCATCATAGACATACATCTGTGCAAAACGGGCTAGTTTTTCTTCTGGGACATAGAAGGCAGTGTCTTGCATGTTCAGTGGTGCGAAAATTCTCTGCTCTAAGAATTCTCCAAATTTTTGGCCCGAAAGCACTTCCACCAAATAGCCCTGTACGTCTACGGATACCGAATACTCCCATTGCGATCCTGGTTGACTCTTCAATGGAATTTGTCCGAGCTTTCTTACGAAGTCTTTGCCAGTTTCATTTGGCTCGAGAATGCCAGCTGCTACCGCTGCACCTATGCCGGATTCTAAGTAGGCAGTATCAACGGGAGATTGAGAAAAGACGCCATAGCTTAGGCCACCCGTATGGCTCATCAATTCGCGGATGGTCATCTTGTGATTGGTGTTTTCAGTGACCATGCTGCCATCGGCATTGGTTCCGGTATAGACCTGCAAATCTTTCATCTCAGGAATGTACATCTCGAGCGGATCAGAAAGTTTAAACTTGCCTTCCTCATAGAGGGTCATTAATGCGACACCTGTAATAGGCTTTGACATCGAATAGATGCGAAAGAGCGCGTCATTCGTCATCAAGGCCCCAGACTCTAAGTCGCGGTAACCTACGGATTCAAAGTGCATTACTTTGTTGTTGCGCGAAGCGATCGTAACGGCTCCTGCTAGCAGGCCTTCGTCCACGAGGCTTTGCATGGCGGCCGTTACACGATCCAAACGCTCCGAATCCATGCCCACTGCCTCGGGCGAAACCCTAGCCAGAGCCGATCCCGTGCCAATTGAAATGCTGCCGTTGATTGTCGTGGTACAGGCAATCAGAGTGCTCAGCACTACAAATAACAATGTGTGCTTCAAGGTTTTCGAGCAAAGGTGTGCGCAGTTTGTCATAGGTGTTTCCTTTTTTTGTGCAATTACATACAGGGGCAGAGTACTTTGAATCGGTAGATCAAACAACATGGCGATGCGCCGTATTAGTGGGCTTGAGGGTGTAGAGTTACTAGAAATTCCTATTTCAATTCTGTTCTAAATTTATGGCTCATCTATAATGGCTAAAATTCCACAATGAGTGCCAATTAATATGCGTCTCTATCACTGTACAAACTCGCGTTCCTTGCGGCCGCTTTGGGCACTCGAAGAGCTGGGCCTAGACTTCGAGCTAGTCACAATGGCGTTTCCGCCTCGATTCGAACATGAAGGTTATTTGGACATCAATCCATTGGGCACGGTACCAAGTTTCAAGGATGCAGAGCTAACTCTCACAGAATCTACCGCCATCTGTCACTACCTTGTAACTAAGTATGGCCCGACGCCGCTGGCAGTGCGCCCAGATGAGAAAGAATATGGCGAGTACCTAAATTGGTTATACCGAAGTGATGCGACGTTGACGTTCCCGCAGACTCTTGTGCTGCGTTATACACACTTAGAGCCGGCTCACAGAAGAGTGCCGCAGGTAGTGGAGGACTATACAAAGTGGTATTTCTCTCGACTACGCAGCGTCGAATCTGCACTCGAGGGCAAGGAATTTCTCTGCGCCGATAGATTTACCATCGCAGATATTGCTGTTGGCTATGCGCTTTTTATGGGGGTTTCACTTGGCTTAAGTGAGCACTACAAACCCAATTGTCAGCGTTATTTGGCAAGCCTTATGGAGCGGGATGGTTTCAAGAAGGCGATGGCGCACGAATAGGCGGCCTCGTGTTGCACACACTTGCCTATTGAGTGGTCAGCCCGAAAGGTAGCTTCAACCAACCTGCCTCGTCTTCATCGCTAACTGTCGGCTCGATTTCTATGAGTCGATCGGCAGAGATGCCGCCGCTGATGCTAAGAAACTCGATTACAGCATCTCGTCGCGCAGATCCAAGCGTGGCTAATTCGCTTTCACTGATATCTTCGGCAGCGATGAGTCTGTCGCGCAAGTTGGCAATATAGGCGAGGGTGTCGAGCTGTCCCGGTGCTGCTAGCTGACCCTCTGTTGCGAGGCTATCGTCTGCTACCTCTGGAGTTGGCGTGTTCATGAGGCGAATTTCAGCCAAGCTTGCTTGCAATGTGCTCTGCCGGTACAGGGCTTCGAGTGCCGTTAATCGTCTGGTTGTTAGTGATTCTTCGCTCTCGGCTTGGGTCTCAAGTTGCGCGTCAATGTT
>JAESUT010000014.1 GCA_016762995.1 Gammaproteobacteria bacterium
CGATAAATTGCATCGATGCTGGATCAGATGCCGTCGCCGCTACGACGATGGTGTATTCCATGGCGCCGTGCTCTTCCAAACGCTTTACCACACTAGCTACAGATGAGGCCTTCTGGCCTATCGCTACGTAGACACACTTAACATTCTTGCCTTTCTGGTTGATGATCGCGTCGATCGCTACCGCTGTCTTTCCTACTTCGCGGTCACCAATAATCAATTCGCGCTGGCCTCTTCCGATTGGGACCATGGAGTCGATTGATTTCAACCCTGTCTGTACAGGCTCGTTAACTGACTGTCTTTCGATTACGCCCGGCGCTATTTTTTCAACCGCGTCGGTCAAGGTTGTTTCTACTGGGCCTTTGCCATCAATAGGCTTGCCTAGTGCATCAACAACGCGGCCTTCCAATTCAGGGCCAATCGGCACTTCCAAAATTCGCTTCGTACAACGACAAGTTTGACCTTCTCTGAGCGAGAGATAGTCGCCTAAAACAATGGCGCCTACCGAGTCACGCTCAAGGTTAAGCGCCATTCCGTATACGCCACCTTCGAACTCGATCATTTCGCCGTACATCACATCAGCTAGGCCGTGGATACGAATAATGCCGTCAGCTACGCTGACGATAGTGCCTTCGTTTTTTGACTCAACAGACACATCGAGCTTGTCGATCCGTTGCTTAATAATGTCACTGATTTCGGATGGATTCAGTTGTTGCATGCTTATTTCCTTGTTCCTGACCTGCTCAGGAATTCATTGATTCAGCTAATTTAGATAACTTACCGCGCACTGAGCTGTCGATGACATTGTCACCCGCTCTAATGATTGCGCCGCCGATCAAGCTTTGGTCGACTTTGGTTGACAATATAATTTCTCGCTTAAGGCGATCTTTGAGAGCTTGCGCTAGCTTGCTTGAAACATCTGAACTAATTTCAAAAGCTGTGGTGATCTCAACATCGACCGACATTTCCTGTTGTGCCTTCAGTGCTTCAAACATTAAAGAAATTTCTGGCAGCAAAACTAATCGCTTGTTCTCGGCAAGCAGGCCTACAAAGTTCTTGCCCTTCTCATCGAGTTCATCGCCGCATACACCAATGAAGGCATCGGCAATTTGGTCAGACGACAACGAGGGAGAAGACAAAATGATGCTCACGTCTGTTTCTCCGGATACTGCTGCAGACAAGGCGATCATGTAGGACCACTTGTCTAAAGCGCTATCCTCCAAGGCAGTTTCAAACGCCGCCTTGGCATAAGGTCTTGCTAATGTGATTAATTCTGCCACTGTCTAGTTTCTCAAAGCTCGGAAGCTAATTTGTTCAACATCTCTTCGTTGGCGGCTTGATTGATCGAGCCTTCCAGGATCTTCTCGGCACCGGCGATTGCTATCGCAGATACTTGAGTACGCAGAACTTCTTTCGCTCTATTTACTTCCTGTTCAATATCAGCTTGAGCGCCAGCGACAATTCGCTTGGCCTCTTCTTTAGCTTTATCTTTTGCTTCGTCAACAATCTGTGAACCGCGCTTGTTAGCGAGGTCGATAATGCCAGCAGCCTCAACCTTTGCTACCTTCAGCTGATCTGTAGACTTAGCTTGTGCCAGTTCCAAATCTTTTCCGGCTCGAGTCGCTGCCTCAAGGCCATCTGCGATTTTCTGCCGACGCTCTTCCATGATATCCATGAATAGAGGCCAGACATATTTCGAACAGAACCACCAGAAAACGAAGAACGCTACCGATTGCCCGATAATAGTTAATGTAATATCCACCGCGAACTCCCGCTATTAGATGTCTATCTTAGCCTGTTAGCTGGCCTAGGTAAGGGTTAGCAAAGGTAAACCACATGCCGATACCGATACCAATCATTGTTACCGCATCGATAAGACCGGCTACCAAAAACATGCTGGCCTGTAATTTAGGGGCTAGCTCCGGCTGACGGGCAGAACCTTCTAGGAATTTGCCTCCTAGAATACCAAAACCAATCGCGGTGCCTAGTGCGCCCATTCCCAGTACAAGCAGTACGCCCAATACCGTATTCGCTAATATCAATTCCATCTTTTCCTCCAAGTTTTCTTTAGTTCAGATTAATCTTAATACTATGTAATGTTGTTTAGTGGTCACCGTGTGCCGGCTCATGCGCCGCATTCAGATACACAATCGTTAGCATCATGAAGACGAATGCCTGCAGAGGTATCACCAATAGGTGAAACACTGCCCAGACAAAATGCGCAGGTAACTGATAAGCACCCAACAGCCCAGAAATGAGCAAGAATAACAGCTCTCCTGCATACAGGTTTCCGAATAGTCGAAGCCCTAGCGATACCGGCTTAGCAAATAGGGTGGGTATTTCAATAATGAGGTTAAACGGCAGCATCCATTTACCAAATGGGTGGAAGGCGAGCTCTTTTAGGAAGCCACCAAGGCCCTTGTTCTTGACGCTGTAGTAAAGAATAAGAAAGAAGACGCTGATCGACATGCCCATGGTGATATTCGGGTCTGTTGTTGGCACGACCTTGAAGGACATATGCTCCAAGCCCCATAAGCCACCTACCGCCATCGCAATCTCTGGCAACCAATCAACCGGCACCAGGTCCATCATGTTCATCAATATAATCCATACGAAGACTGTCAAAGCCAGCGGTGCTACGTGAGGGTTCTTGTAGTTGAAGCCCGCGTTAACTTGGGATTCTACGAACTCGAAGATGCTCTCGACAAAGTTCTGCATGCCGCCTGGCACGTCTGAAGTCGCACGCAAACCAATGTAGCGGAAGAATAATAAGAAAGAGGCGCCTATGAACAGAGACCAACCCATAGTATCGACGTGTATCGCCATGAAACCCATTGAGACAGCTTCATCAGGCGTATGGGCAAGCCCCCAATGACCGTCTGGAAATTTACCGTAGGTCAAATAGGATAAATGGTGGGTAATGTATTCCTGAACAGTCTGGCCTTCTGCGCCATGTTCAGCGGCTGCGTGTGCCGCGTCTGCTAACTCTGCCATTTATATTCTCTAAGCCCATCAGAGCTTATGTTTTGTACTTATGTTTTATTCTGTGAGGGGCTATAACTAATGAACCCCGACATTACTACGCCTACAAAATGGATCAGTGTAAACCCAAGTATTAAGGCTAATTCGTTTAAACTGGTAATCAAAGTGAAGCTGAGCGCAAACAACACCACTGTCATGATGATCTTGCCAAGCTCCCCGCGAACAAAGCCCTTAACAACATTCTGCGCATTTCTTGCCCCCTGATAGCGGTAGGCATGTAGCGTAAAATAGCTGTTTGGCAAAGCGCTTATCAGGCCACCCAATAGTACGGAGTAGGCCAAAACGAACCCTGAAATCAACAGAGAAATTACCGCTATAAAGAATGTCACTGCCAATTGCGCAATGATTACTTTATATACCGGTGGGGTCTTTAAATTAGACATTTAAGCTTAGCTTTTTTAGCTTCGCACTCCATCGGCACCTGTTACAAACACCTAAAATCACAGCGGTGATCACCAAAGCACGCGCATTATAGGGGCTTTATAGTGCCTAATCAACTACGCAGAATTATCAATTGATATGGGAGAGAATGCCGTCGAGTTCGTCAAGAGAATTGTATTTCAATATGAGCCGGCCCTTACCTTTGGCGGTGTGCTGAATCATTACCTTGGCGCCCAGCTTATCGGCTAGGTTCTCTTCGAGATTCTTGATGTCCGGATCTACCATCTTAGGGCTTGCACTATTGCTTGAGCCTGCCTCAGCAATCAATCTACGTACCAGAGATTCTGTCTGACGTACGGACAGCCCCTTGCCAACAACTGACCTAGCTGCCTCAGATTGCTGAATATCCGGCAATGACAGCAGGGCCCTAGCATGGCCCATTTCCAGATCTCCATGCTCCAGCATTCGCCGCACATCGATGGTCAAGCCAATTAAGCGCATAAGGTTAGTCACAGTCGCTCTGGATTTACCTACTGCATCAGCTACCTCTTGTTGGGTCAGCTCAAATTCGTCCTGCAGACGCTTAAGCGCCATCGCCTCTTCGATTGGGTTCAGGTTTTCACGCTGAATATTCTCGATCAGTGACATAGCAATTGCGGCCTCATCGCCAACCGGCTTAATGATGGCAGGTATAGAGTCCAAGCCTGCTATCTGCGTGGCTCTCCAGCGGCGCTCGCCGGCTATAATTTCGTATTTATCTGATGATATAGGGCGTACGACTATTGGCTGTATCACGCCTTGGGCTTTAATAGAGGAGGCTAGCTCTTCCAGGGCCTCTTCATGCATATCAGTTCGCGGCTGGTATTTTCCACGCTGAATTAATTCGATAGGGATATTCTTGAGGTCGCCGTCTTTTTCAGCGACTTGGGGGGGTGATGAACGATCTTTAGGTTTACCAAGAAGGCTTGCCATAGTTTCTGTGCTGCCTCTGGAGAGCAGCGCATCCAACCCTTTGCCGAGTTTTTTCTTGTTAGTCATCTTGCATTCGGGCTCAGGTAAACGGGTATTTTTCCCTAGATTAAACAAGGGGTGTAATTACAGTCTAAACAGCGGCTCTTGCGGCTGCTTCATCGTTGCGTCTCAATACTTCACCGGCAAGCGCAAGATAGGCGATAGCTCCTCGAGATTGCTTGTCGTAACTCAGTACTGGCTGGCCGTAGCTAGGGGCCTCTGCTAAGCGAATATTTCTTGGCACAACTGTGCGATAAACAGTATCCCCAAAATAGCTAAGTAGCTGACCATTAACCTCTGAGGTCAGCTTGTTTCGCGGATCATACATGGTACGTACGATTCCTTCGATCTTTAGATTCGGATTAAGACTATCTCGTATCGCATTAATGGTGTCCATCAGGGCCGACAAGCCTTCAAGCGCATAATATTCACACTGCATCGGAATAACCACACCGTCAGCCGCTACCATCGCGTTAATTGTCAACATATTCAAAGAAGGAGGGCAGTCGATGACCACATAATCATAGCGGTGACGAACTTGATCAATAATTTCTCGGAGGCGGAGTTCACGGTTATCTTCGCTGATCAACTCCACTTCGGCGGCTACCAAATCGCCATTTGCCGGTAATAAATCGTATCCTGCAACCTCGGGTCGCTTAACAACCTCGTCGAATTTCGCATGCTGCATTAACACATCATAAATTGATGTTTCTAATGAGGACTTATCGACCCCACTGCCCATCGTGGCATTACCTTGTGGATCCAGGTCGATCAGTAGCACATTTTTTCGAGTAAATTTTAATGACGCAGCAAGGTTTACAGAAGTAGTCGTCTTACCTACACCACCTTTCTGATTTGCTATTGCGAGAACTTTGGCCACTGGTTTCTTCCTAACTTTTAATCTTAACTTCTATCCTAAGCGTTTATGCTTCTCTTGGACATTGTATCAAGTTTCTACTAACTATTCGGCCGAGAATGCGGCAGTAATGAAATTAAAGTTATCCTATCTTTTTCGTACTATCTCAATTAGATGACGCTGTGATTCGCCACCAGGCACATCCAATTTGATACTTTTAGATAGCTCAAAATCATCGGGCAGTTGTGCTATTTCGTCCTCGGGATAATGCCCCTTCATCGCCAAGAATTTGCATTCTTTGGAAAATATTGGCTGCAACATCATCAAGGTATTCGCTAGTGTAGAGAACGCTCGACACATCACCATATCAATTTGCTGGGTACTTTGATAGTGCTCTATTCGACAATTTTCGATGGTAATATTGTCCAAGCCTAACTGAATTTTTGCCTGAAACATGAACCGAGTTTTCTTGCCATTGGAGTCAACCAATACAAACTTTTTCCCGGGATTCAAGATAGCAAGAGGAATCCCTGGTAGGCCCGCGCCAGCACCAATATCAACTATGAGATTTCCTTCCAGGTAAGGAGCTATGGAGAGACTATCGAGAATATGCCTAGAAACTAGCGAAGCTAATTCATTGCCTCCGAGAAGGTTATACGCCGAATTCCATTTTTTCAGTAAGTCGATATAGGCCAGTAAAGAAGAAATCATTTCCTCGTTACATTCTAATGACAGCGATGATATCCCGCGCTGTAACTCGTTTCGAATTGAATCAGTCATCAGTTATTCTCGTAGGGCTATCCAGCCTTGCGATTTACCGCCCGGTGTTTCTTCAGATAGATTAGTAAAAGTGATATCGCAGCTGGAGTAATGCCGGGAATACGGGAGGCTCGGCCAATATTTTCTGGCTTGGCTTCGAATAATTTCTGCTTTAACTCATTTGAAAGGCCTTGCATCTGTTGGTAGTTAAAATCTGCAGGTAGCTTTGTGTTCTCCTGCTTCTTTAAACGCTCAATGTCTTCTTCTTGCCTGTCTATATAGCCCTGATACTTGATCTGTATTTCTGCCTGCTGTGTTGACTGGGCCTCAAGGGATGTCTGAGCTATCTCTGACACCCCGTCCCCACCAGACGCTAGAACGCCATTATACGCCGCCAGCAGAGGGCCATGCTCAACTCTAGGTCTCGCTAGTAAATCGGCTAGAGAGTATTCACGAGTGATAGGCCTTTCTAGTAAATGGTTTATGCGCTCAGCTCGCTCCGTGTTGGGCTGGACCCAAGTACTCCGTAAAAATTTTAGCTCTTCCTGAATTCGAATTTTTTTCTCGCTATAAAACGCCCAACGCTCATCATCAACCAGGCCCAATTTTCTCCCGTGCTCTGTAAGGCGCAGATCCGCATTATCTTCTCGCAGAGTTAACCTGTATTCCGCTCGACTTGTAAACATACGATAAGGCTCATTCGTGCCGAGAGTAATTAGGTCGTCGATTAATACACCGATGTAGGCTTCATCTCTTCGTGGACACCAAGACTCGAGACCTCGCGCATCCAAACCCGCGTTTAATCCGGCCATAAGTCCTTGTGCACCAGCTTCTTCGTACCCAGTTGTGCCATTGATCTGACCGGCGAAGTAGAGCCCTTTAACGAATTTAGTTTCTAGGGAGTAGTGTAAATCTCTCGGATCGAAGAAATCGTATTCGATCGCATAACCAGGGCGTGTTATGTGTGCATTCTCAAAACCCTTAATTTCTCGAACCATTTCCAACTGCACATCGAATGGCAAGCTTGTTGAGATACCGTTTGGATAAATCTCTTTTGTGTTCAGGCCTTCCGGCTCGACAAATATTTGATGAGACGATTTGTCTGCAAAGCGCATCACTTTGTCTTCAATCGATGGACAATAACGTGGCCCAGTTCCCTCTATTACGCCGGTATACATCGGCGATCGATCCAACCCAGCACGGATTACTTCATGGCATTTTTCGTTAGTGCTAGTGATGTAACAATTAATTTGTTGAGGATGATCCGACACTTTCCCCATATAAGACATTACTGGCACAGGTGTGTCGCCTTCCTGTACTTGCATCACCGAAAAATCGACAGAGTCAGCATCAATACGTGGCGGCGTACCTGTCTTAAGACGATTAACCCTAAAAGGTAATTYACGTAATCGATTAGCGAGTGCTATTGCAGGGGGATCACCAGCTCTACCACCSGAACTGCTTTCCAAACCAATGTGCATTTTTCCACCCAAAAATGTACCGGTGGTTAACACAACTCTAGGCGCTCTGATAAGCATTCCCATCTGTGTGATGACGCCACAGATTGCCCCATCTTCGATAAGGAGATCATCTACACTTTGTTGAAATAGGGAGAGATTCTTCTGTTGTTCCAGCATTTCTCGAATCGCTGCTCTATACAAAACCCTATCAGCTTGTGCCCGAGTAGCTCTAACAGCAGGTCCCTTGCTAGCATTTAATACACGAAATTGTATGCCAGCCAGATCCACAGCCTTCGCCATGGCTCCGCCAAGAGCGTCAATCTCTTTAACCAGATGGCTTTTCCCAATCCCACCAATAGCAGGGTTACAGGACATTTGACCCAAAGTCTCTATGCTGTGAGTAACTAGCAAGGTGGCAACGCCCTGACGTGCGGAAGCCAGAGCTGCTTCAGTACCCGCATGCCCACCACCAACAATGATTACGTCAAATGCCTTGCTGTATTCCACAATATTCCAAGTCTTATCCAGTTACTTATTTAAACAGGATGGTAAGTATAAAACCTAATTTAATAATTACTAATACTTAGGTCTGTATTTACTAGTTATATGTATAGTTAGAGTATTAATGTTAATACTAATAGCTAAAGAGATTTCTGTTGATATCTATATTAAATTTATTATTTTCAACTACTTAATGCAATGAGAACTCGGTAGATAAACTCTTAATAGAGCAATAATAGCCTATTAGCCGTTGTGTATTGTTTAAGAGGGTTGGAAAACTAATCAAATCAATACAAAACAATCCATCACTTATCCCGAAAATTTATCCACTTATACATACTTATCAAGTGGAGTATTAACAAGCGAAAACACTTTTTGTATATTACTTACCAACACAAAAGTTGGAGAATATTTCTCCTAACAAATCATCACTGGTAAATTCTCCTGTTATTGCTCCTAGCTGCATTTGAGCGAAACGCAGATCTTCAGCGATTAGCTCTAGCGAAGAATGTGTTTCCAGTAGATCTAATGCAGATACAATTAGTTGTTTTGCGTTATTTAAGGCAGTTAGGTGTCTTTCTCGGGCAATGAAAACCCCTTCCTCTGTAACGTTAAAACCAATAGCTTCTTTTATATAGTCTCTAAGTAGTTCGATACCTACATTTCCTTTAGCAGAGAGACTAATGGTTGGTATTGAATAATCAAGATACCTAATTGTCGATACACTCGGTACTTCGTTGTTTAGTAGATCAATCTTGTTAAAGATAATCGCGGTGTTCTGCAGGTAGTCTAGCTCTTTAACTGACTTATCAGTTAATAATACAAGTGGCGCTAACAGCTTTTCCACATCTTGTTCAGGCTGGGATTTATCTACTATTAATAATAAATGGTCCGCTTGTTCTATGGCTTGCTGAGCGCGTCTCAGACCTTCTTGTTCTACTACATCATCACTGATCCGAATACCGGCGGTATCTATGATGTGTACTGGAAGACCGTCTATGTTTATTTCTTCAGAGAGTAGGTCTCTTGTGGTGCCAGGGACATCGGTGACTATTGCACTATCGACGCCAGAGAGTGCGTTTAATAGGCTAGACTTACCCGCGTTCGGCTTACCCGCAATAACGACATTAACTCCCTCTTTCAATAGCGCACCTTGTTTAGCTTGGGTTAGGGTTGCTTCTATCGATTCGAGAATAGCGCTTAGTGAATCCCCGACTTTGTTGTCACTGACGAAGTCTATGTCTTCGTCGGAGAAATCTATTGTGGCCTCAATGTGTACTCTTGCTTTTATTAGTAGTTGAACTAAATGTAGGATCTTATTGGAAAATTCACCTTGCAGCGTTCTCAATGCGGACTTTGCGGCCTGCTTTGAATTAGATTCTATTAAGTCTGCAATTGCCTCTGCTTGGAGTAAGTCTATTTTGTTGTTTAAAAAAGCACGCTCTGAGAACTCACCTGGATTGGCAAGTCTTGCACCTAGCTGTACGGCACGCTCGAGTAACTCTCTTAGTACATAGGTGCCCCCATGGCCTTGTAGCTCTAATACATCTTCTCCTGTGAAGGAATTCGGAGCGCTGAAGAATAGGGCAATGCCCTGATCAATAGTTTGTTCGGTTTCATCGAGAAAATTGCAAAAATGCGCATATCTAGCAGTAGGAGAAAACCCGAGGATCTGTTCACTTATAAAATGAGAAAGAGGCCCGGATATTCTGATGATACCGACACCTGAACGGCCAGGTGCAGTCGCGATAGCACAGACAGTATCAATTTCTACTTGGGATGTTTCTACTGGAGACATAGGCATCGCTAAACATGTTCATAGCAGAAGTTCTACAAATTAGGGGGAGGCCTGCTATTGATTGCTTCAGCGGTTGAAGCAATCAATATCGAAAAGACTAGGCCTTTTTCGCCGCATAGGCTGCGTCGATCTTTCTTGTTATATACCATTGCTGCAGTATGCCCAAGCCACCATTAGTTAACCAATACAGCACCAAACCAGCTGGGAACCAAAGGAATAACAAGGTCATCATGACTGGCATTAATTTCATTACTTTAGCCTGCATTGGATCGGCAGGTGCTGGGCTGAGGGTGGTCTGAAAATACATTGTTGCACCCATGAGCAGTGGTAAAACAAAGAAGGGGTCACGAACCGAAAGGTCGGTCAACCACAGCATAAATGGTGCATGCCGTAGTTCTACGCTCTCGAGAAGCACCCAGTAGAGAGAGATAAACACAGGCATTTGCACGAGCATTGGTAGACAGCCACCGAAGGGATTTATCTTTTCCTTCTTATAGAGGTCCATAGTGGCTTTTTGCAACTTCATCTTGTCATCGCCATAACTCTCTTTGAGTTGCTGCATCTTAGGCATCAGTCTTCGCATGCCGGCCATTGAGCGATATTGTGTTTCTGACAGCTTATAGAATGCTGATTTAACCACGAGGGTTAGAAGGATAATCGAGACGCCGTAGTTGCCAACTACAGAGTTGATTTGAGAGAGCAGCCAATAGATGGGCTTAGCTATGAACCAGAGGAAGCTATAGTCGATGGTCTTATCGAGCCCAGCAGAAATGTCTCTTAATACATATTGGTCTTTCGGTCCCGCGTAATATTGAATCGTATGATTGCCGCTTTCGCCGGCTGCTACTTGGAATACACTACTGGTGAATTCACCGTAATATTGATTGCTAGCATTTTTTCGAGTGGTGACGCGGTTTAGCGATTCTGGGTCAGGTATCCACGCGGTAACAAAGTAATGTTGGCTAAATGCTATCCAGCCGCCAGTTGTCTCAATTGTTGAGCTACCGGCGTCGTCGATGTCATCGAACTCGATTTCAAGATAGGGATCATCGGCCATAGTAGTGACGAAACCAAGATAGGTTCTGCCGAAACCGCCGGCGTCGCTCGGGTCATCAAAGGCATCTCGTTTAATTTGGCCGAATGCGTTGGCCTGCCAATTTTCAGACGAGCGGTTATTGACGATGAAGCTGATATCTATAAGGTAGCTATCGCGATTGAAACTATAGCGTTTTATTACCTCAATGCCTTCGGCTGTAGTAGTTGTCAGGTCTACGTTAAGGCTATCAGACGACTCGTCCATGCTATAGCTCGTGGACGTGGCCCTGTAGATAGCACGGCTTACGCTGTCGATACCATTTGTTCCGATGAGTCCGCTCTGCGCTATATATTCGCGGCCTGGCTGGTTGTTCAAAATAACAAAGGGATCATCTTCGACATCTATTTGCTTTCGATAGAGAGGCAGCGCGAGATAGACGATGTCTCCGCCTACGGGATCTATGCGAATAGAAAAAGTATCGGTAAGAATAGAGATTAGGTCTGCAGCGTTAGTTGTGCTGGAAACACTTGGGTTGCTAACAGTAGCGACTGAAGGCGTATCAGCTGTATTACTCGTAGCTGTAGGAATATTGCTAGGCAGATCATTGTTTGCTTGAGAGCCGCTTTGCTCGTTGGGTATCTGTGGAATTTCAATACGAGATGAACTGCCATCATCAATAGTGGGAGGATAGTCTTCCTGCCATTGCAATAACATCAAATAGGTGACAATGGCCAAAGCCGTATAGAGGCCGTATTTAGTTAAATCCATGGTATCTACTTACTCAGTCCATTGACCCTGCGGGCCGAACTCTCGGGAACGGGGTCATGACCCCCTTCGTGAAAAGGGTGGCAGCTGCAAATGCGAAGAATTCCTAACCAGGAGCCTCGCACAGAGCCGTGAATTTTTATTGCATCGATGGTGTATTGGGAGCAGGTGGGATAAAAGCGGCACTGATTGCCAATAAATAAACTTAAACTAGATTGATAAGCGCCAATAAGTCGAATTAGTAGTTTGTCCAACATGATAGTTTTTTACCTGTCGTCCTAGCTTTTCGCAGCAGCTCTTTTTATCTTACTGTGTAGGTCCTGCCATAAAGAATTGATCGTATCGATTAACTCTTTATTGTCTAGTTTATCCGCATCTTTTCGAGCCAACACGACTAAATCTAGYTTGTCTAATAGCTTTTTATTATGCCGAAACGTGTCTCGTAGYTGGCGCTTTATCCGATTTCTCTGCACAGCTAATGCCACGTTCTTCTTGGCGATAACCAATCCCATTCTGGCGTTGGAGCCACTATTACAATTAGCTAGCACCAGAAAATGGCGGCAGGAGACCTTGAACTGAGCGTTACTGAATACAGCTTTATAGTCTGCGGCGTTTAATAGCCGAGAGGTTTTAGGAAAGCCGAGTTCAGCCACGCATCTTTCTCTCTTCTCATGTGATTAGTAAATCATCGAACAGCAGAGAAAACAGAACTTATGCTGATAGTTTAGCGCGCCCTTTAGCACGGCGTCTCTTAATAACAAGACGGCCGCCTTTAGTTGCCATGCGCGCTCTAAAACCGTGGGTTCGAGCTCGTTTTAATAAACTTGGTTGGAATGTTCTTTTCATATCAATATCATCCGATTCATCAATAACAAACCGAACGAAACGGTTCGAAAATAGGACCGCGAATTCTAGAGGTTTTACTGCCAACATGCAACGTAATACCGGCATGAATAAAGGATCGACAAAGAAGATCAAGGAGAAAAGTGGAGCTCGGGCAAGCAGAATAGGTGTGAAAATTATTGTGAACAACTTCATCCAGAATTTAATAACAAGTTATCCACAGCTTTGTTATCAACAACTTGTCAGTATTGCTGTGAACAGAAGTAATTTTTCACTCGGGTTTTAGTAGGAAAAATCAGGCAACTAATTGATATATAAGGATAAAAAAGCAAGCAAAAAAGATAGAATTTAGTTTAGCCGGCAGTGGATAACTCTTGATTGAGTCGATAGAATTGCGGTCTGTTTTGGAAAAAATAATAATTCATGTGGGCAAGAAAAACGTGGCTGTAACGATCTGGCAAGAATGTATCGACTGCTTGAAAGCAGAATTACCCTCTCAACAATTCAATACGTGGATAAGACCGCYGCACGTAGAGCTTGATTCGTCAGTTCTGCGCATCTTTGCTCCTAATCGATTTATTTTGGATTGGGTAAAAGGTAAATTTTTGCCGCGGATTTTAGAAATTGTATCCGAGTCCAATGAGGCTTCATTGGAGATCCGGCTGGAAGTGTTTAGTGGTGATGCGTCTCAGCGAGTCGCTACTACCACGGTACAGCAATCTGCAAAGCCTGCTGAACCGAGAGCAAACGAGACGGCCAATACGAGTGGTCAGCGAAGAGTACAGGCGAGCACAGCGCCGATGATAGCGTTRAATTCAAGCAGGGCGGTAGAATCGGCAAGACGTAATGTCGACATCGTTATCGAAGGCAAGCTAAGGCAYAGGGGAGCTCTGAATGTTGAAAATACCTTCGATAATTTCGTTGAAGGCAAGTCCAACCAACTCGCTAGAGCAGCGGCTTTGCAGGTTGCAGAAAATCCCGGCTATGCTTACAACCCCCTATTTATCTATGGGGGTGTGGGGTTAGGTAAGACTCACTTAATGCATGCGATTGGTAATTATTTGGTGGCTAAAAAGCCGGATGCCAAGGTTGTCTATTTACACTCTGAGACCTTCGTTGCCACCATGGTAACTGCTTTGCAATTGAATGCGATTAATGAATTTAAGCGTTTTTATCGCTCCGTAGATGCTCTATTGATAGATGATATTCAGTTTTTTGCGGGGAAGGAGCGATCTCAAGAGGAGTTCTTTCATRCCTTCAATGCCTTACTCGAAGGTGGGCAGCAGATTATTTTGACCTGCGATCGTTATCACAAGGAAATAAACGGCCTGGAAGAACGCCTGAAGTCTAGGTTCGGTTGGGGGCTCACGGTTGCCGTTGAGCCACCGGAGTTAGAAACTAGAGCTGCAATCTTGATGAACAAGGCTGCGCTTTCCAATATCGAATTACCAAATGATGTCGCYATGTTCATAGCACAACGCCTTCGGTCCAATGTTCGGGAGTTGGAAGGAGCATTGAAGCGCGTTATAGCGCATTCTAATTTCACTGGTCAGAAAATTGACTTAGCCCTTATCAAGGAAGCACTTCGCGATCTTTTTGCACTTCAAGATAAGCTAGTAACGATTGATAATATTCAACGTTCTGTTGCCGAATACTACAAGATTAAGATGGCAGATATGCTCTCGAAACGTCGAAATCGATCAGTGGCTAGGCCCCGCCAGGTTGCAATGTGTCTTTCTAAAGAATTAACTAATCACAGCTTACCGGAAATCGGCGATGCGTTTGGTGGCAGGGACCATACAACAGTTATGCACGCCTGCAAGCAGGTCAAGAAACTCCGTGGTAGCTCTATAGACATACAAGAAGACTATAATAATTTGCTCAGATCACTATCGAGCTAGTGCGCTAGCGTTAGTATTTGGGCCTAGATAACTTAGTTTAGATAGGTAACTCAGTTTAGATAGATAAGGAAAGCGACGAAATGCATTTTGTTATTTCAAGAGAGGCTTTGTTGAAGCCCCTGCAATTAGTTAGTGGTGTTGTGGAGAGGCGACAAACACTGCCAGTTCTCTCTAATGTTCTTCTGGAATTAACAGACAGTGAGCTATCACTCACAGGTACTGACCTTGAAGTTGAACTGGTTGGTAGAGTGTCTGTAGATCAGGCGCATACATCCGGCGCCGTTACCGTTCCGGCACGCAAACTTTTGGATATTTGTAAATCCCTTTCTGACGACGCGGTTATCGAGCTATCGTTAGTTGAGCATAAGGTGACTCTGAAGTCCGGACGTAGTCGTTTTACACTCACTACTCTTCCGGCCTCTGAATTTCCTGGAGTAGATGAAGAGCCAGATACGTTTTCTATTACTATGGCCCAAAGCAAATTGCGGGAATTGCTAGACAGCACAAGCTTTGCGATGGCCCAGCAAGACGTGCGTTATTACCTTAATGGAATGTTATTTGAAGTAGCGAGTGATTATTTGCGAGTTGTTGCTACTGATGGCCATCGGTTGGCAATGGAAACA
Organism: Gammaproteobacteria bacterium; assembly: GCA_016762995.1. Taxonomy (GTDB): domain Bacteria; phylum Pseudomonadota; class Gammaproteobacteria; order Pseudomonadales; family Pseudohongiellaceae; genus UBA9145. The sequence goes on from JAESUT010000014.1 coordinate 14,974, forward strand.
TTGAGCATGAATAATCCGATATCTGAGCCGCAGCAGCTCATATTGCCTCGGAAGGGCATTATGGAAATGGCCCGTTTGTTGACGGATGAGTCTGGAGAAATTTCTCTAACCTTTGGTCAGAACCATATTCGTGCCACTGTGCCAGCATTCACTTTCACATCCAAGTTGGTGGATGGCAAATTCCCTGACTATAATCGTGTTTTACCTAAGGGTGGAAATAAGGTTCTTCTTGGAAACTGCCAAGAGCTTCGACAAGCATTTTCTCGGGCATCGATATTGTCTAATGAGAAGTATCGCGGTGTACGCGTATTACTATCTACTGGTGAGTTAAAGATACTAGCTAATAACCCAGAGCAGGAGGAAGCGGAAGAGATTGTTTCCGTAGAGTATGAAGGTGACTCCCTGGAGATAGGTTTCAACGTTAGTTATCTTATAGATGTTCTCTCTACACTAAAAAGTAAGCGGGCACGTATTACGCTTTCAGATCCTAATAGTAGTGCATTGCTCGAAGCTGAAGAAGGCAGTGATGCTTTGTATGTTGTAATGCCGATGCGCTTATAGACATTTATTGTGCATTGCAGGAAACCCATCGGTTTGTTTATTTATGAGTATTATTGAGAGACTCTCCGTTTCGTCCGTTCGTAATATCCAAGGCCTTGATATTGAGCCTATATCTACCGTAAATATTTTTCACGGTGAAAATGGTTCCGGAAAGACAAGCATCCTCGAGTCTATTCACTTGCTAGCTAGCGGGAGATCATTTCGTACTAGTAAGCTGGATCCGCTTATTACTACTGATCAAGACGAAGCAGTGGTATTTGCGAGACTTAGTGATGGGAAGGAGATAGGTCTTAGTAAGTCTCGACGGCAAAAACACCGTTTAAAATTCCGGTCGCAGAAACAAGGCAATTGGGACAACGTGGCTAGGGAATTACCTTGTCAGATACTCGATTCAAATTCTTTTCTGTTGTTGGAAGGCGGTCCTAAATCAAGGCGCCAGTTTCTTGATTGGGGTGTGTTTCACGTGGAACACGGTTTTGTAGAAAACTGGAGGCGGACTAAGAAGTCCATTGCAAATAGAAATCTGTTATTGAAACAGCGCTCTCCAGATTTTGGTCAAATTGAGGCGTGGGATTCAGAGCTTTGCCTGGCGGCTTCTGAGGTACATCGGGCCAGAGAAGCATATTTTACTATTTTTCTCCCCTTGTTTCTTGGCCTCTATAGGAAAATGAATGGTGCTGATGTCGACTCTCTTGAGATTGACTATGAGCCTGGATGGGATCCTAGTCGCCGGCTCAGTGACGTATTGATAGAAAACCGCAGCATTGATATCCGATATGGAGCAACACAGAGTGGACCCCATCGGGCTGACCTTGCTTTTAGGTTAGGGCGAAATAGAGCTGTGGATATCCTCTCCAGAGGCCAGCAGAAGATTCTAGTAAGCGCCATGAAGATTGCGCAAGGCGTATTGCTTAGCCAGGCACTTGATAGGAAATGTATTTTCTTGGTTGATGATTTACCGTCTGAACTTGATCGCGACAACAGAATAGCGATCCTTTCGCAATTAGTAGGTATGGGTGGACAGATTTTCGTCACTTGTGTCGAGCTTAATGGCATCCTGGATAGCCTTCCAGGTCAGCCCAAACTGGCAACGTTCCACGTGGAACGTGGTACAATAACAGCTTGATTTTTAGCTAAATTATCCGATATTAAGAGGGAGGCAGCCGATAGTGTCTGCTAACAAAGCCCTGGAGTAGAAGCATGAGTGAAGAGCCCAGCAGCGATTACAATTCCGACAGTATCAAGGTCTTAAAAGGCTTGGACGCGGTTCGGAAAAGGCCTGGAATGTATATCGGAGATACCGATGATGGAACCGGTCTACACCATATGGTATTCGAATTAGTTGATAACTCTGTCGACGAGGCGTTGGCAGGCTATTGTGATGAAGTGCAAGTGATCATTCACATCGGCGAGACAGTTACTGTATCTGACAATGGCCGTGGCATACCGACAGAAATGCATGAGGAGGGAGTCTCTGCTGCGGAAGTGATCATGACGGTCCTACACGCAGGCGGAAAGTTCGACGACAGTAGTTACAAGGTATCCGGCGGGCTCCATGGTGTGGGTGTCTCGGTAGTAAATGCTTTGTCTGAAGAACTAAAACTGACCATTCGGCGCGATGGCAAGGTTCATGAACAAGACTATGTGCATGGCGTTCCTGTTGCTCCACTGGCTGTAGTCGGTGAAACTAGCACTACTGGTACAGAGTGCCACTTTAAGCCCTCGACTGAAACCTTTTCGAATGTTGAGTTTCACTACGACATCTTGGCGAAGAAACTACGTGAGTTAGCGTTTCTTAACGCTGGTGTGGCCATTCGATTGACTGATGAGCGTTCAGGCAAAGAAGATTTATACAAATACGAAGGCGGGCTAAGGGCTTTTATTGATTATCTGAACAAGAATAAAGTTGCTGTAAACAAGCCGTTTTACTTCAGGTCTGAGCGAGAGGAAGACGGTATTACAGTTGAAGTTGCGCTGCAGTGGAACGATTCTTACCAGGAGAATATATTTCCTTATACAAACAATATTCCCCAAAGAGATGGGGGAACTCATCTCGCCGGTTTTAGGGGTGCGTTGACTCGTGTATTGAAAGGCTATATTGACAAGGAGTTGGCAGGAAGAAAAGGAAAAGAGATTGTCACATCTGGGGACGACGCTCGAGAAGGGTTAACAGCGGTTGTTTCGGTTAAAGTGCCGGATCCAAAGTTTTCTTCGCAGACGAAGGATAAGTTGGTGTCCTCAGAAGTTAAAACCGTCGTTGAACAAGAAATGGCCTCACACTTTAGTGATTATCTCTTAGAAAATCCTCAAGACGCTAAGCTTATTGTTGGTAAGATGCTAGATGCGGCACGTGCGCGGGAAGCGGCGCGTAAGGCTAGAGAAATGACGCGACGAAAAGGCGCATTGGATATCGCCGGTTTACCGGGAAAGCTTGCCGACTGCCAAGAAAAAGACCCTGCACTTTCTGAGATCTATATAGTGGAGGGCGACTCAGCGGGTGGTTCTGCCAAACAAGGAAGGAACCGGAAAAACCAGGCTATTTTGCCATTAAAGGGAAAAATTCTAAACGTAGAGAAGGCACGCTTCGATAAGATGCTGAGCTCCGTGGAAATCGGTACCTTGATCAAGGCGCTAGGCTGTGGGATAGGCACCGAAGAATTTAAGCCTGAAAATCTGCGCTATCACAGCATCATTATTATGACGGATGCTGACGTGGATGGTTCTCACATCCGAACTCTACTACTGACGTTCTTTTTCCGGCAGATGCGCGAACTGATCGAGCGCGGTCATATCTTTATTGCACAACCACCCCTTTATAAGATTCGAAAGGGTAAACAGGAGCAATATTTAAAAGATGATATTGAATTAGCTGATTATCAAACTCAAATTGCTCTCGATGGAGCAAGCTTGCATGTGAACCCAAATGCACCGGGAATTGCAGGCGACGCACTTGAATCATTGGTGAAGAAATACAATAACTGCTATGCAATTATTAGTCGTCTAGCGAGGCTCTATCCTACCGAGATCCTGGAGGCGATGATATTTACAGAAATTTTAATCGAGGATGACCTGAAGTCTGAAGAAAAAGTAACGTCATGGATCGAGGGATTGTGTGCAAAATTTGCCGAAATGCATCCTAATGTGAGTACTCACTATACGTTTAGCGCCAGAAAAGACGAGGAGAGACAACTGTTTCTGCCTGAAGCAGTATTAAACCGCCATGGTTTAGAAAAGTCCTACGGCTTTAGCCGTGACTTTTTTCATTCTGGTGAATACCGTGCCCTTATTGATCTTGGAAAAACCTTGGACGGTCTTATCGAAACCGGCGCTTTCGTTAAGCGTGGGGAGAAAACAGAAGAGGTATCCTCTTTCGCCGAAGCGATAGAATGGCTCACTAATGACGCTATGAAAGGGCACTATCTACAGCGGTATAAGGGTCTCGGAGAAATGAATCCCGATCAACTTTGGGATACTACTATGAATCCAGAGACAAGAAGGATGCTACAGGTAACGATCGAAGACGCAATTGGAGCCGATCAGCTTTTCAATACTTTGATGGGCGACCAAGTAGAGCCACGACGCGAATTTATCGAAGAGAATGCGCTAGCCGCGGAAAATTTGGATATTTAGCGCCAACCAACACAAAACGCAAATCGAGCTTAGCTAGTACGTACGTTGTAATGAGTGCTAGCTAAGCTCATCTACTTTTTTACGAATCCAACCCTCGACACTAGCGGTAAGTTCGGTAGCGTCACGCTTGCCCGGCTCCATTTTCTCCCCAATTACTACAGTAATTATCCCAGGCCTTTTAATAAATTCATGAGCTGGCCAACAATATCCCGCGTTGTGAGCTATGGGAATGATATTCGTATTGGCAGCAATGGCGAGCTTCGCGCCGCCACGAGAGAAACGCTTGACGGTCCCGGACTTCGAACGGCTGCCTTCGGGGAAAACGATAATCGAGTTACCACTCTTAATTCGATCAACACCTTGCACTAATAATGAGCGAACAGCTTCTCGAGGCTTTTTTCTATCAATTGCTATGGGCTTTAGAAGGCGTAACGACCACCCCCAAATAGGAATTTGAGTTAGCTCTTTTTTCAATATCGGCGAGACAGGAAAAACGAGCTTATAGATTAGGATTGTCTCCCAAGTGCTTTGATGATTGGCTAAGATGACAACCGGCGTCTTTGGTATGTTTTCAAGACCATGAATTACATACCTAACACCGCAGCAGAGTTGTAACCATGTTATAACAAAACCACACCAGCTACTGGCGAAAATATACCGTCCCTTAGCAGGTAGGATTGGAAACAAAAGAATGAAAAAAAGGGATAGAAAAACGGTAACTAAAAAATAACCAGCATAAAAAACAAAGGACCGTACAATGAGGACTAATCTAGACATTAACCTGTGATCCAAGGATGTGCGATACAGCCTTCGCTAAATCGTCGTAAGTAGGCACAGATACATCATTTGATTCAGAAAGGTTTTGCTCGGTTATTAAACCCTTACCTGTGCGTACTAAAATGGGTTTACAGTTGAATGCACGAGCAGCCTCGATATCTTTCAGGCTATCGCCTATGAAATAGCAGCCTTGAAGTTCGCATCCAAACTCGTTCTCAATTTGTTCCAGAAGGCCAGTCCTTGGTTTCCTGCAAGAACAATTATCATCGGGATGATGAGGGCAATAAAAGATGCCTTCGATTACTCCGCCCGCCCCCTCAACTAATGAACAGAGAAAATGATGTATATCAGACAATTTTTCTTCGTCAAAATATTGTCGAGAAAGCCCAGATTGGTTAGTCGCAATTACCACTTTGTAACCAGCCACGCTCAATTGCGCTATAGCTGAGATGCTACCATCGATAGGGACAAATTCTTCGGCGGACTTTATATAGTCGTCTGAGTCTCTATTGATAACGCCGTCTCGATCTAGCACTACAATCTTCATGGCCGCTCACTTATGGAAAAGAAAACTAAGAGGTGTGTAAAAATGATATATCAGCCACTTCAAGAAAAATATTGCGTAGCCGCTGCAACAGTGCAAGGCGATTACTTTGTACAGATTTGTCATCGCACATAACAAGTACTTCATCAAAAAATCTATCGACAGTATCTTTTAGTTGAGCAAGTTCTGTTAGCCCAGATGTGTAGTCGCCAGCCTCGAACAACGGCGCCGTTTTTAACTCTTTGTCGCGCAGTTGTTGAAAGAGAAGCTGTTCAGCTTTATCAACTAGTAGGGCCTCGTTAACCTCAGTGGATAAGGAGGCAGCATCGACCTTGTTCAATAAATTTGAGACTCGCTTATTCGCGGCGGCCAGCGCCGCTGATTCCTCGAGTTCTACAAAATTAGATACAGCTTGTATTCGTTTAGCGAAGTCATAGGGTTTGCGCGGCTTTATCTCCATAACAGATTGGAAGACATTGCTGGGAATACCTTCGTCTGAATACCAGCTTCGGAATCTTTCGAGCATGAATTCGAAAACGTTCTCTGCTGTATCGGCATGTATCTCAAGTGAGTCGAACCCCTTAAGGGATGCCTCTATGCAGCCCTGGAGGTCTAGGTCTATTTTGTTCTCGACTAGTATGCGCAATACGCCGATGGCAGAGCGTCGTAGTGCGAAAGGGTCTTTGGAGCCGGTTGGAGGTTGTCCGATGGCAAATAATCCTACGATAGAATCGAGTTTATCGGCAACTGCCAAAATACTACCTATAGCGGTAGAAGGTAGGCCATCACCCGCATATTTAGGCATATACTGCTCACTAATAGCAGTGACTACCGGCTTGGGCTCACCATCATTGGCGGCATAGTAAGAGCCCATTAGGCCTTGTAAGTCAGCAAATTCACCAACCATATTAGTGACCAAATCACATTTAGAGAGCATGGCAGCTCTTTCACTATGTGCTTCGTTCTCGCCGGTCTGTGCTGCTATAAACTTGGCCAAGCTTGCGACTCGTAAACTGCGGTCGTAGACAGTACCAAGCTTCTTTTGAAACACGACTTTCTTTAGTTGATCTAAACGGCTTTCTAAGGATGTTTGTTTATCAGTCTCATAGAAAAATTTCGCATCTGCTAGGCGCGGGCGAATTACTCTCTCGTTGCCCTTTATGACCTGAGATGGATCATTGCTACGAATATTACTCACGGTTACGAAATACGGTAAAAGTTCTTCTTTTTCGTTCAGTAGATAGAAGCATTTTTGATGAGATTTCATCGCGAGGATCAAGGCTTCTGATGGAACCTCTAAAAATAATTCATCGAATTTACCTGTTAATGCAACCGGATATTCAACAAGGCCTGTTACCTCATCTAGAAGGGCTTCATCAACAACGGTGTTGGCATTGAGTTTCTCGCCTTCTGCGAGAATTGCGCTGCGAATCAGTTCTCTACGTTTTGCAAAATCGGCGATAATATTTCCAGGCTCTAGCATAAGCGCTTCGTATTCACTTGCCTTGCTGATGCGGATTTTGTCGGGGTGGTGAAAGCGGTGGCCAAAACTGTCAGCTCCAGACTCAACCCCCATAATAGTAGATGGAATGATTTTTCCACCGAACAGCATGACTAGCCAGTGGACTGGCCGCACGAATTCATATCTAGAGGTGCCCCATCGCATTCTTTTTGGAATAGGAAGTTTGGCGAGAGCTGTATTGACGATTGCGGGCAATATCTCGTTTGTTGACTTGCCAGGCAGTGTGGATGAAAAGCTAAGTTTCTCTATGCCGTCTTTGTCCGCTGTGCTTAAGTCGGCAACATCCACGCCACAAGATTTAGCGAACCCTTCTGCTGCGCGCGTTGGATTGCCGTCGGCATCGAAGGCAGCTTTTATAGCTGGGCCAAATTTTTCGATCAGTCTGTCAGCCTGTTTCGCATCCAAAGCAGATACTAAGACGGCTAATCGGCGAGGGGTAGCGAAGGACTTCACCTCACCGTGAGCTAGGGATTCGTTCTTGAGGCCCTCTATGACACCGGCCTGAAATGATCTCGACAGCTTGAGCAGAGCCTTTGGAGGCAATTCCTCTGTGCCCAACTCGACTAGAAAATCTTGTTTCGACATGACTATTTTTCCAAAAATTCTTTACGAAGCGCTTCGCTCGCCAGTGGGAAGCCTAGCTGTTTGCGGCTATCAAAATAGGCTTGTGCAACTTCGCGAGCGAGAGTCCTTACACGAAGGATGAAGCGCTGTCGTTCCGTCACTGAGATGGCATTTCTAGCATCAAGTAAATTGAAATAGTGCGAGGCTTTTAGTACTTGCTCATAGGCTGGGAGTGCTAGCTGCTTTTCTATGAGGATCTCACACTGACGCTCGCAATCATCGAAATTGCGGAAAAGAGCATCAACATCGACATGTTCAAAATTGAAGGCGGACATCTCTATTTCGTTCTGTTTAAAAATATCGCCATAGGTAACTACACCATCCGGGCCGTCAGTCCATACAATGTCGTAGATGCTGTCTACGCCTTGGAGGTACATAGCGATTCGCTCGATGCCGTAGGTGATCTCACCACTTACTGGGTAACACTCCAACCCCCCGACCTGCTGGAAATAGGTGAATTGCGTCACTTCCATTCCATTCAGCCATACTTCCCAACCTAGTCCCCAGGCGCCAAGAGTTGGAGATTCCCAATTGTCTTCGACAAATCGAATATCGTGCACTGACATATCGATACCGAGAGAGCGCAATGAATCAAGGTAGAGCTCTTGGATGTTTTTTGGAGAGGGCTTCAAGAGTACTTGAAACTGGTAGTAATGTTGCAATCTGTTGGGGTTCTCGCCATATCGACCGTCAGTAGGTCGACGACAGGGCTGAACGTAAGCGGTGTTCCAAGACTCGGGGCCTATAGCTCGTAAAAAAGTAGCTGGATGGAACGTTCCTGCGCCGACTTCCATATCGAGAGGCTGCATGATGACGCATCCTTGATTAGCCCAAAATTGCTGCAAGGCAAAAATGAGTCCCTGAAAGGTGCTACTGTCTAAATTTTTGTTCACGTGCTTGCCGATTTGCTTGGATAGGTTTGAAAGGTCTGTTTCGTTAATTGACTATGAAGTCAAAGGCTTGCAATTATCCTCGATTATCCCAAACTAATCCAGCTGCACGCCGGATAAGGGGGAAGTAGCTAAGGCTCGATTGATTGTTTCTGCACGGGAATTATGCTTCCATTTCCACCTGATTCAATCGGCCGAGCTATCTAAATGAGAAACCGCTATCGCTATGTTTAAGTACTATCTCTTACTCTCTTTCCTATTTGTAACAGCGCGAATCCCTATGAGGATTCTCCATGGGCTGGCTTGGGTTTGGGGAGCAACGCTTTACACCCTGCCCAATAGAGCGCGAGATACGACATTAAGGAATCTAAGAGCCTGTTTTCCTGACTTGTCTAACGCGGAAATTTCTCGCCTTGCGAAAGAGAGCCTGACGAGTACAGCGAGCACCGCAATGGAGATGGGCAAGTCATGGATGTTACCGATAGATAAGACCTGCTCCCTCGTTACTCAGACTGAAGGCCTTGAAGAATTTAAACAGGCGGCGGGCGGTAAGCAAGGCATCATTTTGCTGGCGCCCCACCTGAGTAATTGGGAAATATTCGGTTTGTATGTTTGTCAGAACATCGAATCGACCTTTATGTATCAGCCACCGAAGCTGCCCGCGTTAGATCGCCTACTGCAACGCACCCGGTCCCGCGGCGGGATGAAACTTGCGCCAGCTGATCGAAAAGGCGTCTCAATGGTGCTCAAGGCGCTGCAGAGGGGGGAGATGGTTGGCGTCTTGCCTGATCAAGTGCCGAATGATGAAGGTGGGGAATTCTCCAAATTTTTCGGTGAACAAGCGCTAACTATGACATTGGTAAGCAAACTAGTAGCGCGTTCGCAGGCCAGGGTCTTCTGCGGCTTTGTGGTGCGCCTACCGAAAGGGAAGGGATTTAAGCTAACTATTCGCGAAGCCGATCAAGCCATTTACGACGAAGAACTGCTCGCTTCTGTTCGCGGACTCAATAAATCAGTAGAAGACTGTGTGCTCATGGCCGTGGAGCAGTATCAATGGGAATACAAACGGTTTCGAAGGCAGCCAGATGGGAAAAAGTTCTACTAATTTTTTAACGCCTTCAAAACATCGAGGATACTCAATTCGAGAGATGTGAGCCAGCCAAGTCGTTCGCACAGAATAGACAGGAGAATGAAAAACTATCGCTTCCAAAACATGGGAGATACTCAACTTGAGAGATGTGAGCCAGCCAAGTCGTTGGCACGGAATAGATAGAAGAATGAAAAGCTATCGCTTCCAAAACATCGGAGTAAAAAGCACCAACAATGTAAAAATCTCCAATCGCCCTAACAGCATCGCAAGACACAATATCCACTTCGCCGCAGAAGGAAGTTGGCCGTAAGTTACTGAAACTTCAGCGAGGCCTGGGCCTAGATTATTTATGCACGCTCCTACAGCGCTGAATGCTGTAACAATATCTAGACCTGTAGCCAGCAATGCTAGCAGCATGACCATAAATACCATTACATAGACGGCGAAGAAGCCCCAGACAGACTCCACTATTCGATCCGAGACACGCTGACCGCCAAGCTTAATGGGTATAACCGCACGGGGGTGGATTAATCGCTGAACCTCTCGAAAGCCTTGCTTAAAGATTAGCAGGATACGTATTACTTTCATGCCGCCTCCGGTAGAGCCGGCACAGGCGCCAATGATGGCTGCATAGAGGAGCATATAGGGTAAAAACAGAGGCCATGAATTAAAGTCGGCTGTAGCGAATCCGGTAGTCGTCGCCATAGACACGACTTGAAACACGCCCTTTATTAAAGATTCGGATAGGCTTGAATAGACATCCGAAAAATACAGAACTGCGACTGTAACTATTGAAACGGACCCTAGAATAAAAGCATAGAACTTAAATTCTGGATCGAAGCGATAATGACTAATCTTTCTTCTTTGCCAAGCAGTAAAGTGTAGCGCAAAATTCACGCCCGCAATAAACATGAATATGATGGCAATGATATCCACAGCAGAGTTGTCAAAATAGCCGAGACTAAGGTCGTGCGTAGAGAAGCCGCCAATCGCTACGGTGGTAAAACTGTGGCTAATCGCATCGAATAGGTCCATGCCAACAAGCCAGTACGCGAGCGCGCAAACAACCGTCAATGTGAGATAGATATACCAAAGCGCCTTTGCCGTTTCGGCCAGTCTAGGTACCAACTTATTGTCTTTTACGGGCCCCGGGCTTTCGGCT
>JAESUT010000015.1 GCA_016762995.1 Gammaproteobacteria bacterium
GACTCATCCTTAACTTCTTGCTTCGTCATCTTGAGCTGCTTGCGGTATTCCATGAGTTGCATCGGAACATCGATCGCCACCACCACAATGAGAACTGCACTGAATCCAAAGAAACACCAGATCATCAGCATCCCTGCGGAGCTCAAGGCAGACGTTATTGGCTGAAGAGATAACGCAAAAATGTCTTCAAGCGCGAGATTCAGTACAATCACCACCGCTCCAGCGACGAGTGTAAATTTACCTATAGACTTAGGTAATTCAACCAAAGACTTGATGGAAAATATCTTTGCCAAACCCTTAAGTGGATTCAGCCGTTCGAATTTAGGTTGCACCTGCGAAAAACTAAAGATCCATCCACCCAAGACCATCGAACTCATCATGCTAGCAATGAAAAGTGTCACAAACAGCGGCGCCAACAGAATAACAAAGCCCTCGGCAGCTGATGACATCTGCATCGGCAGTACCGATTCACTGAATGCAAGCTCACGCTCAAAGGAGAGACTTTCCTGAAGAGTGGTTGTCAGGCTATTAACGATACTCTTTCCGAAAAACAGCATTGCGAATCCTGCCGCCAACAGTGATGTGAATGTTTGTAGTTCCTTCGAACGCGGCGCCTGACCCTTCTTACGAGAATCAAGCTTCCGTTTCGGAGTTGCCTCTTCGGTTTTCTCTTGTGCGCTATTCTCTGCCATTAAATATTCTCAATCTCAGTTCAGGTTAAGTCGCAAAAAATCGAAGGTATTGGAGAACAGGTCCATTAACAATGGCGCAAGTAATGGCTGACAAAGAAGCACTAGAACGAATCCTGTTAGCATAGTTGCCGGGAATCCCACGGCAAATATATTCAACTGCGGAGCGGCACGAGTAATCACACCAAGACCGAGATTAACCAGTAGAACGCCTACCATAATGGGCAGCGCAATCAGCAACGCGGTAAGAAACATCTCGGATGAGAAAACTACGAGATTCCAGAGTACTTGCATCGGCAGTGAACCTTCGTTCAGAGGAATCGCTACGAAGCTATCTGCTAACACCTTCAAGAGGAGTAAGTGTCCGTCGAGAGACAGAAACAGCAGTGTGGCAATTATCAGATAATACTGACCTATTATGGTTACCTGCACTCCATTCTGCGGATCCACGGTGGACGCAAAACCTAGGCCCATTGTTGTCGCAGAGATCATGCCCGACATGACTAGTGCTGCGAACATAATGTGCAAGGTCATACCCATGAGAACACCAATCAGAATCTGCTGAACCGCGATTATGATTCCTTCTGCGCCTAACGGATCTATAGAAGACGTATCCGGCATATTGGGATAAAGAAGAATGGTTATAAGCGAGGCCAAAATTATTCTGATGCGCACGGGCACAGTACGCGCACCGAAAATCGGTGCGGCCATGAACAAGGCGCCAATGCGCAGGAACGGCCAGTAGAAAGCCGTAACCCATCCAATCATTTCGTTTGCAGAGAATTCCATTTTTTTCACAGGACTATCAATTCTAATTATCCAATCAAGCTCGGAATCTGCATAAACAGATCCCGAGTGAATGTTATCCAACGTTGCAGCAACCAAGGCCCCATAAGAATTAGCGCAACGACTAGCGCCATCAGTTTTGGGATAAAGCTAAGGGTTTGCTCCTGAATCTGCGTTACTGCCTGCAGAACACCAACCACTAAACCAACAAACAGTGCGGACAGAAGAAGCGGCGCCGCTAAGGAAACGATAAGAAACAAAGCATCTTCACCTATCTGTAACACCATATCTTCTGTCATAAATACTCCCGCCTATCCCTAGGCTACAAAAAAACTCGCCGCTAAGGTTCCAAGAACCAGCGTCCAGCCATCGACCATGACAAACAACATGATTTTGAATGGCAGTGAAATTAACATTGGGGAGAGCATCATCATCCCCATAGACATTAAAATGCTCGATACAACTAAGTCTATAACCAAGAAAGGAATGAAAATTAGAAAGCCTATTTGAAAAGCTGTCTTCAACTCACTAGTGATAAAGGCTGGAACAAGAACTCTAAAAGGAATGTCTGCTACTGAATCAAAAGATTCGTATCCTGCCATCTCAGAGAACAGGGCCACATCGGAGTCGCGCACCTGGCTAGTCATAAATCCATGAAACGGTGTTGTTGTTTTCTCTAATGCACTATCGAAATCGATGGCATCCTCCATATACGGCTTAATACCATTCTCGAAAGATGACTCGAACACGGGACTCATAATGAAGAATGTTGTGAATAGCGCGATGCCTATAATTATTTGATTCGAAGGCGTCTGCATCATGCCTAGTGCTTGTCGCAATATTGCAAGCACAATCACAATTCGAGTGAATGAAGTCATTGCCATCATTGCTGCTGGTAACATGGATAACAGTGACATAAACAATAGAATCTGCAGACTCACACTATAGGTCTGCTGTCCGTCGACCCCTTCCTGTGACGTCAGCAGTGTAATGTCAGAAGTCGCAGAAAACGCAGCACCATGAGTCAGCAGGGCTAGAGCTAAGACTAATAAGGAAGCTTTCTTCATGATTGCTGGCCTCGCCTTATTGAACTCAACACTGACAAAAAAGTTCTTTCCTCGAGAGCAGGACCAAAACTGGAAGTAGGGTCAATTGGCTTACTCAAGGTATGGAGTTTCTGCACACTTCCTGGGCTAGACCCAAGCAGCAATTGTTCCTCGCCTACCGCTACTAGTAGCAATCGATCTTTCCCACCTATGGAGACTACTGACAGAATGCGCACCGCACCGGATCCTGTACGTGCCTGAAAATTAATTTTCTTCAAAAGGAAAGAAAGCAACACTATTACTCCGACGACCAATACAAGGGAAAGCAGGACTTGTAGGACGTAGTTGTTCTGGATGCTGCTGGTAAGCGCGGAATTTCGCGATGAGTACTCCTCGATCTCAGACCCGAATTCAGCGGGAAATACGAGCACGGGCGATATACTGGCTGTCACAATCAACAACTTGAGTTTTCTGCGCAGAGATTGCCGCGAATTGGACACAGACACATCAGCTCGCATCGTCATTCTCCTCACTACTAGGCAAACGTATAATCTCGGATATTCGGACGCCGTAACGCTGCTGCAGCGATATCGCCTCAGCCTCCGCTACAATTTTTTCGTCCACCAAAACATCTATCACATCAACTGAAACATTTCGAAGGTCAATGAAAGATCCCTGACGAAGCTCCATCAAGTGAGCAATCGATATTGTTGTTCTACCAACCTCGAACACAATTGAAATTGGAACATCGAGCATGGAATTGAGAGTAAGTGCAGAAGGAGGAATGGTAGGAACCAGCGCTTTAGAATTTGATATCGAACCAAAGTCTGCGAAGGGTACTGTACCTGTCTCTCCATCTAGGGCGTTGCTAGGAGCATTGTCAATGGGAGAAGCAGTCGCAGCTCCATGTGTTTGAGTTGAGAGTTTCACGTCTACCCCGCTCGCATTATTGTCTAGGTTATTACTCAAAATTTATTCCTTCTGTATTCCAGCAGTCACAATGCAACACTCTCAGCAGAGAATCTTCAGCCCCGCCTTCCCATCGATCTCGCCCATGGTCGCTTTGAATTTTGTGACACCATTAATTTTCACATCTACCTGTTCTGGTGAATCCACAGAAATTATGTCCCCTTCTTCCAATCGAAATATTTCGCCGATCGTTAGTCTTGCCCCAGTTAACTCGCCCGTAACATCCGCAGAGAATGTCAGCGCCCTACTCTTCATGGTTTCTCTAGGAGAGTAATTCTCCTGAATTTCATTCAGTTTCTTGTGCCGAAAAATGGCGTCGATGCCACTTCCTGGCATAATCAGCTGGATCTCTCCTCCGCCACCGGCGAATTCAACGGAGAATGGCCTAATCATAAGTACATCAGTCTCTGCAAAGGACGCGAGATGCAGCGGATTTACTTCTGTCTCTACGTGCATGAATTCAACTGTTGAAAGATCCCTCCAGCTCGCCTTGATAGTAGCGATTATGGTCCTCAAAATTAGCTTAACCACTCGCTGCTCGGTGTGTGTAAAATCTCTGTCGCCAATATCACTATTCCTTGAACCTCCCCCAAAGAAAGCGTTAACAAGGGCGTGAACCAGTTTGGCGTCAAGCACTATCCCGGAGAATCCGATGAGCCCGGTAAGCGCATAGACGTTTATGCTCGAAGGAACCGAGATTTCTTTGGAGTAGGCATCAAATTTTGAGATCAGTATTTCTTTGCGTTTCACTTCAACACTTCGGTGAAGTAGTGCCAGAAGATTTATACTCAAGTTCGTACGAAACCGCTCATCCACAATCTTAACTTCTTGCGCCCAACCCTTAGCCCGGTGCATACCACTAGTTAGGTCGTACAATTCGTAGTCGTCGATGGTTACGATTCGAGAATCTTCCTCATCACCAGGCACTCCATTTACAAGTGCATCGACTTCATCTTTTGATAGAACATCACTCATTTAGAATTATCCGCTCTCTTCTTTATCCAATCATCGCGCCAGAATCGACACTCAACACAATCTTGTCCGAATCTGCCAGCTGCTTAGTTGCTACGAGTATTTCTTTCTGCGCAGTCTCTACCTCAGTTACTTTCACTGGACCGAGGCTCTCCATATCTTCGGAGAATATTTCTGCCGCTCTCGTAGACATGTTTCGAAGTACTTTCTCCTCGAGCCCCTTATCAGCACCCTTTAAGGCAAGAACCAGAATATCGGTTGCCACTTCACGAAGAACTAACTGAAAATCTTTGTCCGGTATTTTCTTGAGGTCGTCGAACACAAACATCTCTTCCTGTATTCTCATTGCTGTTTCGATATTATTTTCCAAGATTTTACTAATGATGCTCTCTTCGAAATTCTTCTCGAGGGTATTAAAAATATTTGCAACGTTCTTCGCCCCACCCATCTCGGAGCTTTGCTTCGACACCACTCCTTCAACCTGTTTCTCCAAGGAGGAATTCAATTCCTCCAAGGCCGCCGGATCTATTGGCTCCATCTCCGCCATGCGTATACAGATTTCAACAACAGAGTTCTCCGGAAGGTAGGTAAGAACTTCGCCGGACAATTCCGCACCTAAGTAGGAAATTACAATTGCCTGTATCTGAGGATGCTCATTCTCAATGATTCCCGCTATTAGCTGTGGCTCCATCCACTTGAGAGAGTCTAGGCCACGGGTATTACCACCGAGCGTGATCTTCTCCAGAACTCTTTCAGCAGCCTCAGCTCCAAGAGCCTGAATCAATACATCTTTCGTATAGCGTCCGGCTTCTATGCTTATAGAGTCATCGGTTGAGCACTGCTCGAGGAATGAACTAAGCACTAGATTTACTTCATCCGTACTCATCTCACCCATATAGGTCATCTCGGCGCCTATTTTCTGCACCTCATCGTTACGAAGAAGCTTTAGTACGCTAGCCGCACCTTGCTCTCCCATAACCATGAGGAGCTGGGCCGCTTTCTCGGCACCTGTTTTTCTGGCGTTTTTTCTACTTCTCATTGTTTCTTGGCAACTATCATTAATGCTGTGATCGTTATGTTCGGACCAGTCAATGAAATGACAACGTCATTTCCTTACCTTGTACTTTTTTTGACAGTCCACTCCCAATACTGGCGCTGCGGGTTGATTTTGCTGCYCTTCAAGCAKYTTAMGAAATCRCAAAYCSCYCTTTAGGTAGTGAAGGAGCAATTACTATGCCAGTGATCRTTTTWAATTCGATTAAGGRTAGAGKTTCATGCGTCGTAGTATGTCCAGTGAAGCCACTTTRTTTYTCAAGGARTTCTAGGTGACTCTGAAAATACCAACTCTCACCGCGCTGAACACGGCACGGATAGGCAGYCATAGCGGCGATTGGAAGATCGGGCAGATCACTCAGGGCCGAGTTACAGATAGCAATCGAGCAAACCCAAGCATTAATATTGCAGGCAGCAATTACCAAGTAACTACCAGCTTGCAACTAGCTCAAGGCGAATCATTGCTACTGAGAGTTTCAGCCGTCTCACCACAACTTGAGTTTGCAATTATTTCTCACACATCCARAAATGTAGGAAATACTGCTGCGTCTGCCGTGACTCTGCAGGATAAATTCTTACATAATTCTCCGGCTGCAAATCGAAACATCAATGCCAGCCTATCCAATCTAGTAGGCCTGTTGCACGAGAGCCCTTCCTCCCCCGTACCGCCAGCAATAGCGCTGCTCATAAATTCTCTGAGAAGCCGGATAATTCGGGCGGGTGGTTTAACGAATCCGAAGCTGATTGAAAACTCGCTGCTAGGTAGCAGCCTACTTATACGCAGAACCTCGGATACAAATATTCCAAACGGAGGCCTGTTAAGTCTACTTAAGCAGATAGCCGACTCGTTAGGAAACCAGAGAAGCTCAATTCGACGGGTCCCTGCAGGTATGAAATACCAGCAGGGACTCGGGATGATGCTCTATCTAAACAGCGACGTGGATTCCCTTGGGAGATTCACTCGTGAAGTCGAAGAGCAGTACAGTAACCTGGCGAATCTTCGCAATAGAGCTCAAGAAGACATGCAGCACCACGCCTATCGGCTATTAGCGGAACTACCCGTCCTTTATAGAAACCAAGTTGAGTCTGTAAGTATCCGTTTCTTTGAAAAAAATAGAGAAGAAAAAGAAGAATTCGACGAATCAGACTGTGGTGTTGATTTCAAATTCGAGTTCGGTAGCGGCAAGATCTGCACGAAGATACTCATCATCAACTCGTCGGTTTTCCTATCTGTGGGATGTGAGAATGGAAGTACCGTGGAATACCTCACTACAAGCATAAATTCACTTGAGGAAAGGTTGTACAACTACGGACTAAAGCTCAAAGAATTTAGGGCTGAAGTTCACGATGGATATTTAGCTCTGGACATTGATTCAACAAACGCGGGAAACCCAAACGAAGCGAAGCAGTTGCTGAGCCATGTTCTCCCTACCTTTGCAGAAAGAACCGACGAGGAAACAAGAAATCAGTTGCTAAATGCTTACGCGGAAGGAACAATCCCAGCATTGAAAGAATTCGTCCTTCGGATAAATACTCAAGAAGTAGGAGTAACTAGCGAAATACCCGCCCAGCTCTATTGCGCAATGGCGTGCTTCTTCGCACAACTATTCGAGCAAGAAATGGCGTAGGTGAAGCTGCCGAATCACCTACTTGCGAGTCGCCTAGGCGGCGACTTCACAGATCAATTCATCCATCGCAGAAACCAACTCCTCAAAGGAAAAGGGTTTAGTGATAAGCGGCGCATCCAGCTCTATACCCGACTTATCGGCAATGACGCCCGAAGGAAACCCGGACATATACAATATTTTTATATTCGGTAAACGCTCTCTAACCTGTTTGGCAAGCGACACACCATTTATTCCACCTGGCATGACTATGTCAGTTAACAAAAATTCAATATCAGGATTCTGCTCTAGTAACTTAAGCGCCAAATTTCCATCTGTTGCGGGAATCACACTAAAACCCAGCTCCTTCACGTAACTCGCCGTCACTTCCAACAGATCACACTCGTCATCCACTATGAGAACCTTGCCCGACGCTTCTTTGTGGAGCCCACTACTCGGACGAGAACGCTGAGGAGTTTCTTCTTGCAATTCTTTTGCTGCCGGCAGAAAGATATCAATTGTAGTACCGTTGCCGACTTCGCTCGATATTTGGACACTTCCACCGGATTGCTTGGCAAATCCGTACACCATTGCCAAGCCCAGCCCCGTCCCTTTATCACGCTCCTTAGTAGAGAAGAAGGGTTCGAAAGCGCGGGATAGCGTTTCCTGCGTCATACCAGTGCCGGTATCGGTTATAGATATCTGCACATACATCCCTGGGTTCATTTTTTCCTGTTCTACGAGTGGGTTTGCCTGCGTAAGATGTAGAACTTTCGATTTTATCGAGAATTTTCCTCCATCAGGCATGGCATGAGCTGAATTAATAGCCAGATTCAATATCACATTCTCTAAACCAGACCTATCCACTAACACATTAGGCACGCTACTTTTCATATCGTAGCTCATTTCGATATCAGGCCCTAAAGTGCGCGGCAACATATCACTCAATTCTTCAACGATTGCCTTGATACTATTCGGTTTCGGCATTAACGGCTGACGTCTCGCAACGGCGAGCATACGCTGGGTAAGCTCCGCGCCTCTCGCGCCTGCTTTCTTGGCAGTCTCAAGTCGTTTCACTATGGGACTATCCTGCTCTACCTTCCTGAGGGCAAGATCAATATTACCCATTATGACGCCGAGCAAGTTATTGAAGTCATGGGCCATACCGCCTGTTAGCTTCCCAATGGCATCCATTTTTTGACTCTCGCGCAGCTGTGTCTCTAGCTTCACCCTATCGCTAATATCACGGACGATGCAGGTGTTAGTAACCCCAGATTCTGTTTCGATAGCAGAAACCGCCGCTTCCACCGGTATACTTTTTCCTTCGCTATCTAACGCGAGCATAGAAATCAAGTTCTGCTCGTTCACCTTTTCGTTATTCAAAGGAAGTTTTTTCGAATGAGGTTTCGGGATACTTTCGATATCCAACTGTGGCAATAGATTCTGCAAATTGGACTTCATCAATTGGCTGCGAGAGAGCAAGAATATTCTTTCAGCCTGTTTATTCGCGAGCAGTATTTCGCCTCGATCGTTAGCAATTAGTATCGCATCCGCCGCAGATTCCACTAGAGAACGAAACTGTTTCTCACTTTCTCGAAGCGCCCGCCTAGCATTAACTTGATCCGTTCTATCGTTAGCAATCCCCCCAATAGCAAATACATCGCCGCGCTCATTCAGAAGCGGAAAACGCAATATCGAGTAGTGCTTAAGGCCATCCGCTGTTTCCCAGACTGCCTCAAATTCCATTGGGCTTCTAAATTTTACAACCTGTTTCTCCTGGTCTGCCATCAATGTGGCATTGGCATTCACGAATATTTTGGAGAAGTCTATACGCTCCACTGGCGTATCCTTCGATCCAGTAAACTCTCGAAAACCTTGGTTGACTAAGTTATAGCTACCCTCCATGTTTTTTACCCACATCATGCTTGGGTTCTTATCGAAGAAGCCTTCTAACAATTGAATATCCCTACGCAGCCCCTTCTCCTTGTTATTCAAACTTGCTGCCAATTGGAAATACTTCCAGATAGCTATCATTACAACTAACGCCAATAGAAAGAGAACGCTGCCAAGCACCCAGAGAACACCAGAATCGATTGCGATCTCAGCGTAAGTCGAAAACAATTTTACGAGGCTCAAAGAACCAACCACGCTGAGGATCGCAGTTGCGAGGCACAGGACTAAGAGAGGAGCAAGCTCACTCTCCCGAATTGCTGATTTCGTTCTGTCATCCTGCAACATATTTAGGTTCTCAAACTAAAACTGTACATTCAGTTGCCAATACCATCATTAGGCGCCCACTGTCTTGTGCTATTGTGAATCGTTTGGAATCACACCATCACTTCACGAGGATTCTTCAGTTCGCCGTCTGTGTACAATGGCAGTATTTCTTCAGCATGAAGGGGCGCTGAAATCTGTCGACCTCGAATACTATTGAAGTTGCATTTACGAGCAAATTTCATTTGGTCTTCTGTATTTATATTGTCTCCACAAACAAGTAGCCCATTCTGTTTGCACAATGAGGCTAATGAACTGTAAAGAAATTCTGTTTCCATATTGTTCAAAAAATTTGGTTTGTTACTAAGACTCGACATGTTTATATTAATTTTGTCGATTGGTAGTTTATCCAAATAGGGAAGAACATTTTCTCCTTCGCCAAGGACATTCAACACAATGCGAAAACCCTTTATACGGAGCCTTGAAAGAACATCTGCAATGGATGTTCGATTGCGCATGAAAGAATCCTCCTCGATTTCAATACCCACAAACTCTCTGGCGACATTAGAACGATCCACCATTTCTCCAAGCATATCGGGGAGATCTAGGTCTAGAAGGAGTGATTCTTCTAAGCTAACGCATACCTCAGGACTGAACCCTTGGCCTGACCAAGTACGAATATTTTCAAGGGCATGATCCAATGCCATTCTAGAGATACCCTTGCCTACTGAATTTTCCTTGATCCAGTTATCAAGGCGAAGCCCAGTAATTATCATTCCATCGTCCATGCGCCACTGCATACGAACAAGTAGCTTCTCGCCAGCTGAATTGACTGCTTGGTTTATCACAAGCTCCGGCTGATACAACACCTCAAAACCGTAGTCCAATTTTCGCGAAGGAGGTTTTCGGCTGATATCTGGCCGCGACTCCTTCTTAACATTTAGATAGGGCTTAAGTGCAGACTCAATGGCATCTATTGATGCAGGCTTTGTTAGAGTTCCGCCAATATCTAGATTAAGCTCCTTCCCCAAAGCTTGCACAGAGGAGAGTGTTCGCTGATCCATACCGCTCATCAAAACAATGGCAGCTTTGCAGCTACGCCTAGCTAACTCTCTAATAACTTCGACACCATCTGTGCCCGGCATTCGAAGGTCAAGAGCGATAACCGTGGGCTGCATTCGGTCTACCAATTCTACAACTTCAGAGCCTTCATTTACGCAGGTAACATCGAAACCAAGATCTTCAGCGAGCGCTCTAAATATTTCTCCGATTTCTTCCTCGTCATCAGCAACTAGGAGAGTTGGTTTCTGCGAAGCGTTACTCATAATATCTCCAATTATTCTTAAAAAAATCCCACACTTATATACAGGAAATTGCAAATTCCTATTCACAATGGCAATTACTGCATCAAGTATTACGACAGAATCTCAACAACATTAACCAGTTATTAATATGGAATATTTTTTACTATTCGCCAAGTAAGAAACGACTGCGGAATAGCGAACTAGGAATTTTTGTGGGATTTATTCTACAAGCACAAGGTAGATTTCTAGGCCCGCGCAAGTAGTAAGTACATGAACTATAGAATTAACTGACATTGATGAAAGCCAGTGTGGCAATAAAATGTCAACTACAGAGGAGGTGAGGTAAAACGGGATAGAGCCGAGAACTAACGATATCTAGATAATTCCAAGATTTATTGCTCTTAGTACAGCCTGTGTTCTGTCTCTTACATCAAGTTTCTCCAATATGGAGGAAACTTGGTTCTTCACAGTACCTTCTGATTTGTGGACGGCGAGAGATATTTCTCTATTGCTATAACCTCCCGCCATTAGCCGCAGCACTTCAAGCTCTTTAGTCGAAAGCTCAGTTACTGCCGCAACGTCTTCAAGCCCAGAAGCAAAACTTGATAATCCTTTTAGAGTACGCTCAGTAATTGCCGGCTGAACCAAAGTCTCACCTTGATAGACTTTTTCAATGGCGCTTACAAGACTGTCCAGCGAGACATCCTTAAGGAGAAACCCTTTGGCCCCGGCTTCTAAACCTTCCAGAACCAATCTATTGTCATCGAATGTTGTCAGAATAATTGCAGGAACGGCAATACCGTTTCTATTCATAGCATGCAACGCTTCGATTCCAGACATTTTCGGCATTCGAATATCCAAGAGGAGCACATCTGGGTTGCACTTTCCTATCCCCTCTACAACCCCTGACCCGTCTTCTACCTGACCGACAACTTCAATATTCTCACTTAGCTCCAGAAGACTACAGATTCCCTGACGCACTAAATTTTGGTCTTCGGCCAACATTACTCTAATCTTCATTTTCTGCACCTAATGGCACCTTAACGCAAAGCGAAAACCCCTCTAGAGACGCCTCCCAGTTGAGGCTTCCTCCTATTGCGGCGACCCTTTCTTGCATGCCTTTGATACCGTTTCCTGCCACTATTTCAGATGGCGGAGAGCCGTTATCAGTGATAGTTAGCACGCACAGGCCATCGAGTTTTGTCATAGCTATACGGCAGGTATTCGCACTGCTATGGCGAATAACATTGGTGATGGCCTCCTGAGAGCAACGAAGAAGTATTTCAGCAAGCCGCACACTTCTTATCAAAGGTGCTGCACTCCAATCTATGTCGAATACTACACTGGGAATACCTTCGATGAGCTTCTCGATAGAGCTTTTCAGGTCTATTCTGTCATCTTCTCGCAGCTCACTAACCGCCGTTCGAATATCGCCAAGTAAAAGCTTTGCAAGCGCTAGAGCTTGCTCCACTTTTTCCTGCGCTTTGTCCCCTCCATCATTCCCCGCACTAAAATTTTCACTCGCTTGCTTGGTAGAGCGCACGGAATTCTCGATGCCGGTACGCTGCTTGACATTGTGATTAGCTACTTCAAGATTTAGTATTAACGCTGTCATATGGTGGCCAAGGATATCATGCAGGTTTCTTGCTATTCGAACCCGCTCTGCCTGTGCCGTTGACTGTGAAAGCAGGTCTCGTGTTGCGATTAATTCACGATTGAGCAACGCCGTTTCTTCGCGCCGCAGTCGCTCGCGAATTCCCCGCTGCACCGCACTAAGCGCAAACACTTGAAATAGACCATAAAGTACTGCGCTGGTTAGCGAATCGAACGAATTCTCCATGCCGTTGTGGAAGATCTGACTTAGCAGAAAAACCGTGATACTGACTAGCGCCAAGAATGCCGCGCGTCGAGGCCCATACAGTTCGGCTGCTTGAACGACCCAAACAATGGCGAGTATGGCAACGACATCGACTTCAACAAGAAAGAAGAACAGAGTAATGAGCAAGCCCAAAATCCAGAATATTCGATGCTTGCGAGACCTATCATCACCTATAAGAAAAACAATGAAGCCAATAAACATGCTGACTGCTAGAACGGCCACGAGAGGCCACAGCCATGTATCCCTCTCGGTATACACCGCTAACGATCCGATTAGAAAAATGACCAAAGTGCCGCTGAAATTCAGCATCTTCTCGCTATTGAAATAGTCACTATCGGTCATAGCTATGCCCTAGCTGGAAATTGAGGAACATTTTCTGCGCACCTATAGATTAGAATTCCTTGGCGCAAATTATTACATACCTAGGCGTTTGACCCTATAGGCCAAAAGTCACACTACAGAAAATGACTTCCGGCACTGTTGACAGAGTACAGCAATGAATACCATGCGACCCACTGTGTGATAAAAATCACATGAACCGCGAGGAGAAAACCATGTTATCCATACACCAGTTTGCACTGTATCTGCACATCGCCGTTGGCAGTTGCGCGTTAATCCTTTTCTGGATTCCCACGCTCACCCGCAAGGGGAACTTAGATCACAAACGCTTCGGCCGCTACTTTGCCTACGCGATGTACACAGTATCACTGTCAGGCATACTCATGGCGAGCACAGATCTAGCATTCCCGATCGCAATGCATGCGCCAGGCGTCAACCTCACGGCCGAAGAGTCGCTGGCCATCTCGAACGAGGTACGCGACTTCGCTCTTTTCCTTCTCTCGCTTAGCATTCTAGTACTAACCAGCACACGTCATGGTTGGCTTAGCATACTGCACAAAAATGATCGTCAAGCCTTACGCAGTCCCGTCCATACCGGCCTGTGTGTTTCATTGATTGTGGTTGGTCTGGCACTTTTCGCCAATGGCCTGCGAACGGGCAGCACTGTGTTTGTCATATTCGCGATTCTGCAGATTATTACTGGCATCAATAACTTGCGCTACAGTTTCAAAAAGGAACTCAAGCCCAAGGAATGGTGGCTTCAGCACCTCAGTGGCTTGTTTGGCGCGGGGATCGGCGCCTACACCGCATTCTTCGTGTTCGGCGGACGACGCATTATGGAAAGCCTATTCGGCGGTCTATACACGGATTACAGTATCGTTCTCTGGATTGCGCCGGGAATTATTGGCGGCTTGGCAATAGGCTTTGTTTCACGCCATTACAAGCAGAAATTTGGTGGTGCATGGCTAGTTAGAAAAGCACGAATTCGAAGCACTCTGTTTAGCTAGAGCGACTCAGCGAGGACTGAAAGCTGCGTGCTTTTCATTCGTAATGGCTCAATACCTTAGATAAGAGAAACAAAAAAGCGGGCTCAAGGCCCGCTTTTTACTAGTCGATTTGCGTGAAGCTAAACCTACTGCTCCTTACGTTCGTAGTGCCCCATCAACATACCAGTAGCAAGTACGTGACCATCGATAGCCGCAAGCAATTCATCCTTGTTCAAGCCCTCTGCCAAATCGAGATCTGCATCGATAGCATAAACTCGGAAATGATAGGCGTGAAGATGACCATTTACTGGAGGACGCGGACCGAAATAACCTGGACGGCGCGTGCCGTTGAGTCCATTGATCATGCCATCAAGGCCGTCGACACCCGTTACAACCGCATCTGTAGCCATACCTTCAGGCAAACCTGAAGCTGAGGCTGGGATGTTATAAGCCACCCAATGCGGAAATGGTGTTTCCATCATGCCAATGGTTACGACTTCGGGATCGTCGCAAATCAGCGCGAGCTGCACTGTGCCCGCAGGTAAATTAGACCAGCTAAGATCGATCGACTTGTTCTCACCGTAAGCCGAATACTCCTCAGGAACCATGCCATGATGGTCGAATGCTGAACTGGACACGGTAATTGTCTCGGGCGCGTCGGCTCCGTACACATTAAGTGACAGGGCAAGAGTTGCCATGCCAACTAAGCTTGTAAATTTTCCCATTGTTGCTGCTCCTTTGCTGAATTCAATTTAAGTCAGTTGTGTTGTTTGCGTAACTCTATCCTGTTCTTGGCAGCCTAGTCCATATATGCCGGAAGTAGAACGACGCTACCCCCGGGTGACGTGTGCCGATACGGCGAGCCAAGTACCATCAAACTTCGACCAAACATCTGTATAACGGCCCTTCCTCGATTCGCCCTGTTCATCGGTATACACCGTACTTGCATGAATAATTGCGCAATCTGCAAAGACCCTTATCTCTACTTCCTGCGCAGTGAGCCCCTTTATAGTCACCGGTCTTGCGACTTGCTCCATAAAGCCTACTCTATCCACTATCGAACCATCTGGATTTGAGCAACGGAAATCTGTAGCCAATATCTGTTCGAAGCGCTCAATACTAGAATGCTGAATTGCATCTATGTAGTCACGATTGAGTTGTTCGAGTTGCTCTTGCTCGGACGTAATCATCTTCTGTCTCCCTATGAACTAAATTTTTAGGAAGTCAGCATTGTAGCGTAAATAAGCCTTGATCCATCAACAAGCCATGGCTTGCCAAGAAATATTTCCCGCACTAGCAGTGCCCGATCGCACCCAGAGTCAGTTTCGAGAAGTCATGCCTGCCAAATCTCATTTTTATAGCTAGTTAACCAACCGGCGCCAACCAATCACGATGGCGGTCACTGAAAAAGTCAAACCGAGCAGACTGAGGAGTATCATGATCACATCCCACAGCGGACGATGACGTAGCAGAAACTGAAAATCCAAGCTATGCAGGCCATTGAACATCCACCGTTCTAGGCGGTTCGCATTTGTAACTCGATTGACTAATTCTCCATTGTTTAGGTTGATGTGGTACCAAGTCGATTCCGCGTCGTCGAATACGGCACGATACACTGGAAAAGGACGAAGATTATTGTGCCGCGAATAGTAGTAATTATCTTCTTCGTCCATCACTTCCATACTCTCCAGTTTCGCCTCCGGCAGCAAATTCGGTATCGCAGCACTTATCAGTGCGAGTAACTTCGTTGAAGAATTAAGTGCACTGAACTCTGCAAATCTAACTTTTCTATTTCCTTCTGAATCGATTAACGAGTAATAGTATGAACCTTGAATCTGATGCCATTCAATTTCTTTCAGCGTAGGGGCAGCTTCGCCTGATTGCGGTATTGGCAGATTGGATAGACGCAACGTATCGCTGCCATAGTATCTAAGCATTTGAGGAAAGGGAGATGTGGAAGAGTTAAATACTCCCCATGGGCCCATGGACATCAGCCCGCTAAATATAAAAGTTGAAACGAAGACCAGAGAGAATAGGCCCAGAATATGGTGCCACTTCATCCACCCTTTATAGGGACTCATATTCTTGTTCTTATACGGGCTTCTTAACCTAATTCTCATGAAACCGATAACGCCACCTGTGATGACAGAAATGATTCCGCCTAGCGACGTATATACGATGACGTCTGTCCATAGTGAGGTATTCTTTCGTAGCTGCAGCGGATATATCCAATGAATAGTCGATCCAAGCCAGTTCCAGAAGCGCTCCGAACCGGTCGTATCTAGAACTATCTGTCCGCTACGATCAGATACGTAAAGGACGAGGTTGTCGCCATCATTCATATCGATTCGATGCAGCGGTCTAGAAACATTGTGCGAGGCCGAGATGCTCCATTGATCCATATCGATAAGCGCATCATAGCTTGGCGATGAATCTGGCGCGGCCAATCCTGACAGCCTCGCTGCCTGTAAAGCTGCCCCCTCTCCAACTCCGAAGATTCTTTCCCCACTGTCCGCAAAGACGAAATAATTTTGACCATCTAGTCCCCTATATTCGAACGTTGGCCTATCGAGTATGGAAGTCAACTTCACGGACGTGAATGCTGAGGGAGAATTTATTACCGATGCTGCCTCGAAGGGAGTTAAGGACACCGCATCCAAATCCAAGCTAGGCAACTGCGACAGTCTCTCTGCCTCTGTTAGCTCTGGGTATTCCACATACATCATGATCACCCCGCTTGCAAACCAGAGTGCAAACAGCAGGCACATCACTATGCCTATCCAGCGGTGAATCCAGAATAGAAAGGATTTGAACTTCAGCGGCATGACGCTCATTGCACTTACTCGTCAGGGATCGTATAAAAACCAGAGACGGTTAGAACGATGCTTATGTCTACATTGCTTTCATTCGAGAAGTACCAGCCGTGGATACCATCGAATGGCGCGACCATGTAGCCTTCGGAGGAGCTATTTCTGCCTATCTTGTAAAACATCAAATCCCCCGGAGCATCGGACGTTCGAATGGTGTGTCCGTGAAACTCAGTGAGGAGGAGTTCAGGCTCCGGCAAACCATTCGCCTCCCATTGATAGCTGACCCCTGCGCCTTGCTTCATGTCCAGCTTGTATTCTAAATCTGAGAGTGCAAACAACGGTATCTCGATGACATCGGTGTTGAATTCTGGACTATCTTCAAAAAACACATTGTCTGCCAAGGGAATATCTATCCACTCCACTGCCTCCTGTTCACAGGAAAACAATAGACAAACCAAAGATCCAACGCCTAAGACACGAAGCCAGATCTTACTCGACATCTTATTCATGCATTCCAAAACAGCTACTCCCCTAACACCTATAAAAAGCACCTATAAAAAGCACCTGTAAAAATACCAACCAAAACCACCCTTGATGTAGCTAAAACGCGAAGTGCAAAAAGAAGCGCTGCCACATTGCCAATGTTATACACGACCTAGTGCCCTTGAAGGCAGGTTTCGATACGTTAAGAAAACGTTAATAACGTTAATTAACTGGTTATTCCCTGAGCACAAATCTAAGCTGCGCACCTTAAACACAGTGGCGTTCCGAGTACTGGCTACGGACTGCCTGGCAGAATTGAATCAACACCAAGTTGGAGAGTAACCGATGAACATAAGTCTGCATCAAGAAAATGGATTTCCCAAAGCACGCGCTTTTTACCTGGTCTCTGCGGTGGCACTAGCCTGTGCATCGAACGCGCAGGCTGCCGAAAATGAGATTGAAGAGATCGTTGTGGTAGGCCAGGGTGGCGTCGGTAGCATACGCCTGAACGCGCAAAATGGAGCAGGCAGTCGACTGGGCTTATCTGGCTTTGATCAACCAGCCAGCGTAGACATTATTAGTCGTGAGGAGATTGCCACGAAAGGTGACTACGGTGCCCTGGATGCGGTCACACGAACTACGGGAATCTCGGCCAGTGCTAGCCCAGGAAACGGTGGCACATCAATATCCTCCCGCGGATTCAATGGTCACGGCTCAACCGTCTACACCTATGACGGTACGCGCCTCTATATTGTTGCCGGTACGGTTACCTTCCCAGCCGACACCTGGACTCTCGATAGGGTCGAAGTATTACGTGGCGCCGGCTCAGTAATCAATGGCGTCGGTGCGTTAGGCACGACCATAAACTATGTTCCCAAATCCCCCTCTTTTGGAGATAGCAGTTTTGAATCTGTCGTGGCGTTCGGCAGCTTCGACATGAAACGCCTCGCACTAGGTGGTGGCGCAAAAATTTCTGACACTCTTGCGTTCAGGCTAGATGTCTCGCATCAAGAAGAAGACGGCTATGCCGATCGCGCCAATGAGTCCCGCGAGGTATTGGCCGGCTCCCTACTTTACCAAGCTACCGAAGATTTAAGCATTCGTTTTAGTATCGACTATGCAGATATCGATACCGCACCTTTCTGGGGTACGCCGTTGATCAATGGCGAGGCAAGCAGCTCTCATCGCCGCAATAATTACAATTTCGAAGACGGAAAAGTAATCTATGAAGACATGTGGTCGCGCATGCATGTTGAATGGAATATTTCCGACAACGTCACATTCAGAAGCGACACCTATCTATTAAATGCCGATAGAGAGTGGCAAAACCTAGAGGAATATTCGTATAACAATACATCGGGACTGATCGACAGGGCATTCTATCTCGGCATTGTCCATGAAGAAGAGCAGCTCGGTAGCCGCTTTGATTTCCTCATCGAGTCAGATTTTGCAGGCATGCAGAATAAGTTAAGCATCGGCGCTGAGGTGAACGACATTGAGTTGAATTATCTCAATAATTTCAGTACTGGCGGATTTGGCGTAGGCGATAGTGTTCCTGTTTTCGGCTTCACACCGGGCGCTACACCACAGGCGACAATACCTACAATTCTTGACTATCAAACGGATACGACACAGTTCGCATTGTTTATAGACGATGTTATTCAGCTCAACGAGCAATTTAGTCTAGTGCTCGGCGGACGCTACGACAACATCGACTATTCCCGTCTCGATCTCGCTATTGGCGGCAATCCTGCATCTCGGTTTGGAGCCGACTTCTCCGAATTTACTTGGAGAGCAGGCTTGGTCTACCAACCAACAACAAATATGAGCATCTATGCGCAGGCGAGCACGGCGGCCGATCCTGTGACATCACCGATATCGATAAGTGGTGGTAACGCTAACTTCGATCTTGCRACGGGYAGGCAGTATGAGATTGGYCTCAAGCAGCAGTTCATGCAAGGGCGCGGCGAATATACAATCGCTTACTTCGACATAGAAAAAGAAGACATGCTGACTCGACTACCTGGCTCCACAGTAAGCGAACAGATAGGTCAACAGTCCTCTAGTGGCTTGGAATTTACGCTTCGCGTGAACCCAAGCGACAATCTGAGCATCGACTTTAACGCGGCAAACATCAATGCCGAATTCGATGAGTTCTACTCCGGCGGCGTGTCACTCGCCGGCAATACACCACGTAATGTTCCAGAGAGAACGATCAACCTTTGGCTTAACTGGTCACCAGTTAACGATGTTCAAATAGGTGGTGGATTTCGTCACGTCGACTCTCGATACGTCAATAACGCCAATACGGAGAAGATGCCAGAGTATACGGTTTTTGACGCTAGCGTAAATTGGGCGGCCACTGATGACTTGACTGTTACCGCCAGAGTTAAGAACCTTACTAACGAGGAAGACTACGTAATTGCACCTTACGTTTCTAATCAATGGATATTCGGTGATCCACGGGCCTATGAAGTAAGTCTGCGCTTTTCATTCTAAAAGAAGTCTTAATGGAGATTAACCTAAGGAGCCGAAGGCGGCTCCTTAGGTATTTACAATAACGACGATTGACTCGAATAAATGATCGAGTACATACCCATACCCACTTCCCTTCCCATCTAAGCATTTGCTTGTAGTCTCCCTACCGAACTTGAGGCTCGCTGCGTCAATATGTCACAGCGTCAACGTGTCACATGCCCATGCACAAGTGAACTCGCTAGACTGGCTCTAGCATTTATAAAATTCAGGAGTTCAAGCTAATGGCTTTCAGAAAGAAGATTCTAGCCCGAGAAGTGGCACTTATTGTCGCCACAATGAGCGCTCCCTTTGCTTTCGGCGCAGAAAATCAAGTCGAAGAGATTTTGGTTTGGGGAAGCGCAAGTGATAGAAATTTTGCCAACCCAAGCCCGACCAGCATCCTCACTCAGGAAGATTTCGCCAGCATTAACATCGCCACGACGGAAGATGTGGTGAAGTTTGAACCCAGCGTGGTAATTCGTCGCCGCTTCATCGGCGACTCTAACGGTGTTATGGGAATGCGCGGTTCGAATATGTTTCAAACTTCGCGTTCCATGGTATTCGCTGACGGCGTACCCTTACACTATCTATTGCAATCGCGCTGGAACGGGGCTCCGCGCTGGACCATGGTGTCGGCAAGCGAGATCGCTCAGGTGAAAGTGTTGTACGGGCCGTTCTCTGCCGAATACGGCGGCAACTCCATGGGCGGCGTAGTAGAAATTGAAACGGCTATTCCGCAGGAAAGCGAATTTCATTTCGACACCTCCTTCTACTCACAACACTTCGATAACTATGGTTTCGATGACACCGTGAATGGTTACAAAACATTCATGTCTTACGGAGACAAGATCGGCGATACCAGCTACTACTTCTCCTTCAATCGATTGGACAATCAAGCCCAACCGCAGACATTCCGTTACGGTGGGCGTAGCAGCAGCGCCACACCAACCCCTGTCACCGGATCTTTGCTTGAAAACGATGACCGAAGTCGGTCTCAGAATTGGTTCATGGATACGGGTGTTGTAGATACACAAACCAACAACTACAAATTTAAGTTAGGCCATGACTTCGGCAACTGGTCGACTCTACTTAACGTTGCCTATGAAGACCGCAACTCGGTGAATGATTCCGCCAATACTTATCTACGCGACGCCGCAGGAAACCCAGTCTATCGCGGCGATGTGATCGACAATGGCCGACAGTTCTCCGTGCCTGCAAGTCGCTTCGCGGCAAGCGAGTTAGAGCGCCGCAGCCTCTCTACTGGACTCAGGCTTCGCGGACAAATTACCGATACTATTGAAATTGAGGCGAACATAAACCGCTTCTCTGTTCTACGGGATGAGAATCGCAGTTCTCGCGCACATCAGGATGATCCGCTACACACACTAGACGGCCAAGTTCGAGACTTTGGCGACACTGGCTGGGACACGGCGGAAGTGAAGGTGTACTTCGATGACCTTGGCGTACCTGGGCTTTCTCTAGTCACAGGCGTAAGACACGAAGCCTATGAACTGAACATGGATATCTACAATTCCAGCAACTACATCGCTGGCACTAAAGACACGTTCACATCTCGCAGCGGCGGCGAGACCAAAATATTCGCAACCTTCGCACAATTGAATTGGCAGATTACCGATCAGTGGGATGCGGCTTTCGGTCTGCGACGTGAAAAATTCGAGAGCAGTAATGGCTACTTCGACGATGACGATGCGAGCACTGCAGCTTTCGATGTAACACAGGTTCCGAGTCGCAACAGCAGCGAGACTTCACCGAAGTTCTCTGTGGGTTATCAACCAAATAACGAATGGTCATTTCGCTACTCGATAGCGAAGGCGTATCGCTTCCCTATCGTTGAGGAGCTGTTTAGCCAGTTTGAGGCCTACAATTCCATAAGCGTATCGAATCCAGTTCTCGCTCCGGAGGATGGGCTACATCACAATCTGATGGTTGAGCGCGCGATTGAAAATGGCTATATCCGTGTGAACTATTTCACCGAGACTATAGAGAACGCGATCGAGTCACAGTCGACAATTCTGGATGGCGGCACTTCGCTAAGAACATTCATCCCCGTAGATGAGTTGGAAACTAGCGGTCTTGAATTTATCGCCAACGCACAGGACATGTTTCTCCCGAATCTGGACGTACGCTTCAATACCGTTTACACCGATTCTGAGGTCGTGAAGAACGCGCCGAATCCTTCGATAGAGGGCAATGTCTATCCGCGCATGCCGAAATGGCGTAGCAACCTATTGGCAACGTACCACCTAAGCGGCGCGTGGGATATTGGCGCGAACCTACAGTACGCGAGCGATAGTTTCGGCAGGATCGATAACACGGACGATGAAAACAATGTTTACGGTGCGCAAGATGGCTACACGCGCGTAGGGTTAAAGTCGACTTACCGCATAAACGAAGAAATGTCGCTAGGTTTAGGTATCGATAACCTAACAGACGAAGTTGCCTTTGTTGCTCACCCTTGGCCTGGCCGTACTTTCTACGCGAATTTCTCCTACGACTTCTAGTCGTGCTATTTAGGGCGCCCAAGATTGGGCGCCTTTCCTTTTGGAGTAGAGAATAAAAATGTATGTGTACAAACTGAAACAGATGATGAAACTGACACTCACAAAAATCGCCGCAATTAGTTTGCTATCGATTGCGTCAACATCAATAGCAGCAGCGAACGACTGTAACGATACCGGCCCCTCCAGTCCCGTCTCAGTTCACTGCGGAGATGCACCCAGCGCGACATTCGATAACAGAGGACGGCTCTGGGTGGCGTTTGTTCAGGATCAACATGTCTATGTTAGCTATTCCGAAGACTTAGGGAAAAATTATTCAGCTCCAGTAGCCGTGAATTCTGAACCGGAGAACGCTGAATACAATGGCGAGAACCGCCCCAAAATTATCGTAGATGCGAACTCCAATATTTTCATTTCCTGGACCAAGAAGACCTCCCCCCGCTTCACCGGCGAGATTCGATTTAGTCGCTCCAATGATGGCGGTAAAACCTTCGATGCACCCCGAACAATTAACGACGATGGACTATTCGCAGGGCATCGTTTCGAAAGCCTCTACCTAACTGAATCCGGGCACCTCTACATTACCTGGGTCGACAAGCGCGATCTAGAAGCCAGCATCAAACGCGGCGAGAACTATTCTGGCGCCGCAATCTACTATGCAGTCTCCACGGATCAGGGCGCATCCTTCTCTGCCAACTACCGGGTAGCTAACAACAGCTGTGAATGTTGCCGCATAGCAATCGCGCCTCATGGGGCCGAGAATATAGCGATTCTATGGCGTCAGATATTCGGCGTAACTACCCGCGACCATGCTATAGCGGTACTGACACCCGATGGAACAACACAAGAAATGAACCGAGCTAGTTATGACGAATGGCAGATCGATGCCTGTCCACATCACGGTCCGACAATGATTCAGTCTAAGCTATCTGGCGACTACCACATGAGCTGGTTCACCAACGGCGACCTTCATCAGGGTATCTACTATGCAAGATACTCCTTCGATGAGGGCCAACCGCAACACGTATTTCGAGTAGATGGTAGAGCTGGAGCCGGGCATCCCCATTTGGGGGAGTATGCAGAGACACTCTACCTAGTGTGGAAAGGCTTCGACGGCCAGAGCACAAATCTTAGCTTGATCAAGTCAATCGACGATGGTGCCTCGTGGACGGACCCAGGGATTTTGTTCAGCACTGCGCAAGGCTCCGACCACCCTTTGATAGTTTCCGGCAATGATGGGCTCTATCTAAGCTGGCGTACCCAGGAAATGGGGTATATCTTCGAAAAAATCACAGCGAACGAGGAGGTGCGACCCGGTGACTAACACTCGTTTTCCCGCTGGATTATTTACACGCCTTCTTCTAAGCAGCATCTTCCTTTGTTCTGCACCAATGGCGGTAGCCGACAACTTTAGTGCATTCACAGCAGAATCATTCGAGGAAATAAAATCGAGCTTCGAGGGACGGGAATTTCTACTCGGTCTTTGGTCAGTTGATTGCCCACCGTGCATGGTGGAATTGGCATTCATGGCGGAACTTGTAAAACTAAATCCTAGCATTCCTTATGTCCTCGTCTCCACAGATCCGATCAACCAAAGGGACTACTCCGCAGAATTTCTGGAAGATATTGGCATGGCAGAGAAGGAATCGTGGATATTCGCAGACAGCTTTGTCGAACGGCTTCGCTTTAGCATCGACCCAAATTGGTACGGAGAACTGCCACGCAGTTATTTCTTCGATAGCGATCATGCTATGAAGTCGCACAGCGGGATTGTCAGTGAAGAGCTGCTTATCGAATGGTTTGAAAAGACGCTACATTTCCGCTAAGTCGGCAACAATCACTAGTGACATTGCCGACCCGCGCAGAAAATTGAAGAGACTCGCTTATTTCAGGTTGGAATAGTCTGTCGCACTCATCATGAACGTGTTCGCAGAAATAGGCACTTCGTACTTCTGTCTAAGCTCGACCCACTCCGGATCGGCAAGAAACGCAGCCCAGACTTCCGTGCGATGCGCACGATCTCGATAGGCTAGCATCCAAACCAAAGTATTCGGATCATCCAACTTCTGCCATACCGCAATAACTTCTGCCCCGTGCTTCTCGAATATTGAGACTTCTTTCTCACGGAAACGCTGATGTAGATTATCGATGCCACCAACACCGTCTTTTATAGGCTCTGCTGTGTACATACGAATCTCGAAGCAGCGAGAAGCTGAATCAACATTGCCAGASAGATCGTCGGACAGRTGTGAAGCGGGGCCGCAGGGTGGCGGCTCGTCAGCGGCTAACACAAGGCTGCTGTAGCCCAGGCTGAGTGTTAAACCGATTAGTGTAATTAGATTAAATAATGTTCTGCGCATGAATGTTTCCTCATAAGGCTTTTAGACAACGAGCCCCAGATACTAAGTTGGCTCGCCATGAATGTCCATGACTGTGGCTGCCGGCTTTGGCGCTTAGATACAGCGAGTAGACTCATTAGAATAAATCCTTCGATTTTGGACCGAATGCAACGATAATAGATGAACAGATCACCGGATACCGAGCAAATACTATGTTCCGACGCTTGAAAGACTGCCATAACGTTGAAGACCTGCGCCTGTTAGCGAAACAAAGACTACCTGGGCCCATATTTCATTACATCGATGGTGCTGCAGATGATGAAATTACCTACCGACGCAACACCTCTGCATTTGATGACAGCGATCTAGTGCCCAACGTCCTTGCCGGAGTGGAAGAAATCGACATGTCGACAACGGTGATGGGCCAAAAACTGGACATGCCGCTCTTCTGTTCCCCTACTGCGCTGCAACGATTATTTCATCACGACGGTGAGCGAGCCGTAGCGCGAGCTGCGGAAAAATTTGGCACTATGTTTGGTGTCTCGGCTTTGGGCACCGTAAGCCTTGCTGAGATCGGTGAGATGACCTCCACGCCGAAGATGTTTCAATTCTATTTCCACAAAGATCGCGCACTCAATGACGCGATGGTAGACCGTGCAAAAGCAGCGGGCTTCAACACACTAGCACTCACCGTCGACACAATTACTGGCGGCAATCGCGAACGCGACCTGTACACCGGTTTTACTTCTCCACCTCGACTCACGCTTAAAAGCCTGCTTAGTTTTGCAACGCACCCCGGCTGGGCAATGAATTATTTTCTGCGCGAACCGTTCGAGCTGGCCGAGCTAAAAGACTTTATTCAGAAGGGCTCAAACGTTGCAGTATCGATAGGTGATTACTTCGCAGAGATGTTAGACCCCACGATGAACTGGTCCGATGCCGAAGCACTGCGAGCACAGTGGGGCGGGCCATTCTGCCTAAAAGGGATAATGAGTGTCGC
>JAESUT010000069.1 GCA_016762995.1 Gammaproteobacteria bacterium
TTCCACTAAGGTTTGCCGCCGTAAAAAAAACTGGGCTACCGGGCCAACTCAAATCGGCAATAAATTCAGCGGAACTACTCTCCAAGCTTGCCGCAAAACCATTCGCCGTCAACACATCCGCCATATTGTCTGCCGTTAGAACACCGGTTAGCGAACTCAGGTGGGTTACACCATCAAAGTGCCAACTGAAATGCGGAATAAGCAGTGACTCACCAGCCTCAGTATCTAACAAACCATCTTCCGTTTGTTCAGCTGACACAGTATCCATACCTAGCCGTAATCCACGAAAGTCGAAAGCAAGGTCATCTATTTCTGCACCCTCAGAATTTGGGTTGAGGGTAAAGCTCCAGCTTCCGTAGGGACGGTCTCCTATGAAAAACTCATTTGTAGAGAAATGCATACGCGGCAATTCACGAGGGTCAATATCGGCAAGGACATCAGTTGGATTTTCCGCTGCAGCCAATAGCTTCTCCACTTCCGACTCCTGCAAAGGACCTATTCGATCACTCTCTTCACCTGGCAGGCGTAGGTACTGTAAATCGAGACTTAGGTAATCATCACTGTCAAAGGGGAGCATTACCTGCCCTGCAATTGAATGGCTTTGCAGTGCAATTTCCCAATTTTCCGTTGCAAGTGCTGGCGTTATGCGCATATTCACATCACTTAATTTTTCACCATAGAGCTGGAAGTTCTCAATCTGCAAGTCCACAAACTCTATGCTACTGCCCAAGCCCTCAGACACAGACTCATCGCTATTGAACTCGCCGAGAAAATCGCTCCATTGCTCCAGATCAAACCGATCCAAATTACCAAGCACGGCTAAGCCTTCCAGTTCGTTGTTACGTAGATTGTCAAAATTTGACTGAGCCTCACCAACGAATACCAACCCATTGCGAATTTCTCCCTGCTCTAATTCCAAGTCAAAACTTAAAGTAGACCCGAGAGAGCCAACGATCATCTGTTGATCACCCCAAAACGTCATATCGAGCTTGAGAGGTAACTCAACTTCTACTGACTTGGTAAACGGATGAGGCAAAGCCAGCGAGGCACCTAGCAACGTGGAGTCTATTGATAGGCGATTCGGCACATCAGCAATACCGGTCTGATCAATGCTAAGGTTAGCCTGATAAGCAAGTTGCCCCTCCATGCTTCCCAATAGTTCTTGCACGAACTGGCTCTGCATTGGCCAAGCAATAAGCTGCGCGGGAGTCACTAGGCCCACGGCTCTTACACCAATCGATTCGAGGTTCCCATCCACCGAATTAGAGCTCAGCTGTATATTCGCTACCTGCTCGAACAAGCGGCCCGATAACTGGCTATCTTCGACTCCGGTTCGAGTATCGAAGACAACCGGCCCCGTTAGCTCGTCTATCTGTATCGCGTAGTCTGGGATGAG
Source organism: Gammaproteobacteria bacterium (assembly GCA_016762995.1). Classification (GTDB taxonomy): domain Bacteria; phylum Pseudomonadota; class Gammaproteobacteria; order Pseudomonadales; family Pseudohongiellaceae; genus UBA9145. The sequence continues at coordinate 1,397 of JAESUT010000069.1, forward strand.
AAGATTGTTGTCTTCCAAATTCATATCGAGCCGAACCACTGTCTGTCGCTGTGGACTATTCAACGGCACTTCTACCGTGATGTTCGCGTTGAAGTCGCCCTGAGCCTGCCAATTCGCAAAGGCAGCCTTTAGGCTATCGTCGACTGCGGCGTTCTGTAAATACTCTAGCCCATCGGCTGTAGCTCCATCGACTGCGCCCTGAATAAACAACCAGTTTTCACCTTTGGAATTCACTCTAATTGACCCATTAACAGATGTGGCAACGATGTCGAGGCTAGTCGCTCGTCGCACCTCGATATCAATATTGTTGTCATCTTCAAGAACGAATGCGCTCACTTCACTCAGATTCGGCCACTCATCACTGAAGTTAAGTTCGCCCTCATCCAACACATAGAACCCTTGAAAGGTCTTAGTCGCTGCCGCTGCATTCGGTAGTGTGGAACCGCGATACACCGCACCGCTATCTATCAGAGTGCCATCGAGTATCGCTCCATCAAGCCACTGCATGATATTCACCAGGTCTTCACTTACCTGCGGTGCATCAGGTAGATAGGCGGCACGGCCGGCAGCGTCAAAACGCAGAGCCCCGATAAGTAACTCCAAATCTGCTGTCGGCTCTCCTCCATTCGGACGATTAATTATAGAAGTGAATTGCACACGGCCTTCGACAACATCTGTTTGCGCAACAACGGCATTACTCTTTAATCGAAGGTGCATGCCCTCGCTAAGGTCCAGACTGAATCCAATTCTGCCGTTGACATAGTTATGATCCCAAATATTGGTAAACACATTGGGAATATTCAAACGGAATCGATTCGATTCAACCTCAGCAAAACCCGTAGCACTTCGACTACCGAGATCGAAATCGATCTCGGCGTAGCCATCTAGGCCCCACATATTTGGGGAACCGCGCACCGAACCAACGTCGACATTATTTAAATTTGTCTTAATGATCACATGCTCTTGTGAATTCTCTGCTAGAGGTAACAGAATGCTAAAATTCTCCAACTTGCCTCTAGGTGCATACTGCGCAAGCTGCAGTTGCGCACTCTCACTTAACAGGCCGCTGCTCTCCGCGAACTGCGCGATCAACGAGACATCGATATTGTCTGCACGCACAGCCAATCTCGTTTTAGGTTTTAATGATACGAACACATTAAAAGGAGACCAGCGTAAGTCCTGCCAGGAAAGCCCCAAATCTGACAACGACAATTCCCAACTATCATCGATTGACTGTCTAACCAGCCCAATCCTACCCGAAAGATCGCGTAGTGATAGAGAATCAGACGCATTGCTAAGCAACGCCAAAGTATCCAACTCGAACTCGGCGGTGAAATCACTCAACTCGCCCTGCATGAAGGTAAACCAAAAACTCCCGCCTCCGAATAACTCATCAATACTCAGATCTTCTAATGTCTGTCGATTGAATAGCTCACTGTAATCAGCACTAGGAAGCTCAATGTGCATCTTCCCATCCACATCACTTAGCTCATTGCCAGTAACTTCAATGGAGAGCACCATCTCTTGCAGCGAGTCAGCCAAACTGAGATTAGCGTGCAGGTAGTGCGTGTCATCGCGGTTAGAGATAGTAGCTAGACCATTGCGAAAACTGAGCTTCTCGCCATCGAAGGAGTGCAAGTTTATTGCCACGTTGCGCAAACTAAGCTGAGGAATTTGTTGCAGAGTCTGGTATAGACTATCGAGGTCAACCGATGCAGAGTTACCGCCCGACAATCCACGCAGTAGCCATACACCCGAATCCAATTGATCTAAATTTATCTCCAATGATTCGACGACGAAGTCTTTCAGAACCCATGTGCGCTGCCAGATGCTCTGGGGAATATCGACTATAACCGTAGCGCTTTCCAGAAAGAGCGCAGCTTCTCCTGCCACCACTTCGTCACCCAGGGCGAACAGCGTCATGCCGTTCACATGGAGAATGGGATTGAAGCCATCGAAGTCCCCAACCAACGATTCCACACTTACAGGAATGCCGCTACGTTCAAAAATTTGTTCTTCGAAAAAGGAGACATAACCGGAAACAGCCGGCATAAATTGACGACCAATGCTGACATAGGCAGCGACCAACACCAATGCTACTGCCAGCATTAGTATGAGTTGTTGACGAACTTTTTTAAGAATTGAACTTAGCATGCTCGGGTCTTGATACGGTTCTCAGTAGATGCCCTACTGCCACCTCTTGGAATAGGCGTGCAGTCAATTACGCTTCCTACACGGTATAGCGCAGGGTTGCTGAACCGTAACTGAAAGTGAGCGAACGGCAACTCCACTGACATAGGGAGCCTCTGATTTATTGATTGACCATTCTGGCCTGCACACGGTTTCGCTATCGAGTGCGCAAGTTTACAGGGTTGCGCCCGCCTGTCGGCCAGATAAAACAACGTCGAACTGCTCCTGAGTATACATGGGTTCCACCTCAATTTTGACCGTCTTCGCCACTAAATCTTGCAGCGTTGCCAAGGTAGCAGACTCCTCATCAAGCAATCGATCAACCACTACCTGAGATGCCATAACTAACAAAACACCACTCTCAGAGGCGCTGACCACGCGCAGAATTTCACGGAAAATTTCATAGCAGACCGTTTCTACAGATTTTAACGTTCCGCGACCTTCGCAGGTCGGGCAGGGGCTATTCAGGATCTGCCCCAAGCTCTCCCGAGTCCGCTTGCGCGTCATCTCCACGAGGCCAATACCCGATATCCCTGTAATCGAAGTTCGTGCTGGATCTTTTTCCAGGGCTTTCTCTAATGTCCGGTGGACCTGCCGCTGATGTTCCTCATCGAGCATATCGATGAAGTCGAGGATAATAATTCCTCCAAGATTCCTGATGCGAAGCTGCCTAGAGATCGAGGCAACCGCCTCAAGGTTCGTCTTTAAAATCGTCTCGGCATGATTCTTAACTCCAAGATAGCCACCTGTATTCACATCGATAGTCGTCATGGCCTCGTTCTGATCGATAATCAGGTCGCCACCGGATTTCAGCATTACTTGCCTACCTAGAGCCTTGTTAATTTCATCCTCGATGCCAAACAGATCGAACAGTGGACGGTCACCCGTATAGGCTTCCAACTTTGAGGCTGCCTCGGGAATAAAGTCCTCTAAGAATTGCTGGATCTCTTTTAGTGAGCGCTCGTTGTCGACACGAATTTTTTCGACCTGCGCTGTAATAAGGTCACGGGTAGTCCGCATGTAGAGCGGCACTTCACCGTATACCGTGCTAATTTTATTTGCTCTCTCTATCCGCTGTTTTACTTTTTCCCACAGACGGCGTAAATAGCGAACGTCTTCATAGAATTCCTCCGCACGGCCTCCTTCAGCGGCTGTACGCACTATGAATCCACCACCTTCCCAAGATTCCTGTTCAAGGCAGTGCTCGAGTTGCCCGAGTAGTCGCTGCCGTTCTTCATCGCCCTCGATGCGCTGCGAAATGCCTAAGTGTTTGCTTCGAGGTAAATAGACTAGATTGCGAGAGGGCAAGGTTAAATGAGTTGTCAGGCGTGCTCCCTTTGTACTAATCGCATCCTTTGCAACTTGCACAACAATAAATTGCCCTTCACGCAAAAGCTGCTGAATTGGCTTTGGGTCCTCGTCTCTAGCCTCAAAACCGTCGGCGTCGATTGCCGCAATGTCGGAAGCATGAATAAAGGCCGCTTTCTCCAACCCGATATCGACAAAGGCAGCCTCCATTCCTGGCATCACGCGTATAACCTTGCCGTAGAAAATATCGCCCACGTGGCCGCGATGGTTGTGACGCTCGATAAAAACCTCTTGCAGCAGGCCATTCTCGATAAGCGCCACCCGGGTCTCGGTCGCTGTCACGTTAATGAGGATTTCTTCGCTCATAGCCTATTTCGATCCACCGGAATCTATTGCGTGAATGGGCACAGAAAACTCAGCGAGCAACTGCGCCGTCTCGAACAGGGGCAGCCCCATAACACCGCTGTAACTTCCAGTGAGCTGCTCTACGAATACCGCCGCATAGCCCTGTATGGCATAGGCTCCCGCCTTGCCCTGGGGCTCACCGCTTCGATAATACTGCTGCGCCTCTGCAACACTAATCTCACGAAATCTTACTCGTGACTCGGACAATATAGTGCGCTGCTTGTTCTGCGTGCCCAGCGTTACCGCACAGAGAACTCGGTGCTCTCGCCCAGATAAGCGCCGCAGCATATCAACCGCATTTGCCTCATCACTCGGTTTACCGAGCACGTCAGCATCGCAGACAACACTTGTATCAGCGGCAAGCACTAGGCTGTTGATTGAATCCTTACTGCTAGGGAGTGCACGCAGTGCAGAGTCCGCCTTCTCTTGCGCCATGCGAATAACATAGTCATTGGCGAGCTCGCCACGGCGAATAGTTTCGTCAATATCCTGGCGCCGAACGGTGAAACGAACACCAATCTGGCTGAGCAACTCCTGCCGTCTTGCAGAGGCAGAGGCAAGTATGATCGACTCCGTCATGGGCCTCGCCTAATGCACATCGAAGCTACGACGAATTTGTCGGAGCAGTTGAAACAGAGAGGGCCATATCACTGCGCTAGTCAGCGCCGCCATTAGGAACATGAGATTCGAAGAGACACTCTGGCCGGTCAAGATTTGTAACCAGTTGCATAGCATCAGATTGAGACCAACCAGAGCGAGCACCAACCCGCTCTGCTGGAGACTAGAGAACATCCGCATGCGTAGATGCAGGCTAAGCGCTACATAGGCGACAACCACGAGTGCCAATGCATTCACCCCTAGAGTCGCGCCCTCGAGAACATCCAAGACCAACCCCACCACCCACGCTGAACCGATACCAACGCGATAGGGCAAGGCCATAGCCCAATAGATCAGCACCATCGGCACCCATTCAGGGCGATAGTTCATCGCCCATTCGGGAAACGGAACAATAGCCAGTAAATACGCTATAAAGAAGCTTAGGAAAATTATCCAGATCGAGTGTGGTCTGCTTTGCATCGCTCTGCCTATTGCACTGCCGCGTCAGGCGCGAGTTGAGGTGTTTGATCTATTGCAGTCGGTGTATTTGTCTCTTCTTGTATGTCTTCTTCACCCGCTCCGACAACAGGCAATTCGATTTCCGCTATATCTGCTGCTGCGCGCACACTCGTTTGTGCCTCTTCACGATTAAATACCAAGAGCACGTGACGAGTACTGTCTAGCTGTGCGAGTGGTCTCGCCTTGATCGTAGCGAAGTCTTGACCGGGGTCGGCAAATACGCTGATGATTTCGGCAACGGGGTAGTTCTTGGGATAGACCTGCCCCATGCCCGAGCTCACCAATCTATCGCCGGCTTTCATGTCTTGCGTCTGCGTTACAAACTGCAATTCCAGCTCGTTTGCGGTCGTGCGGCTCCCCCTAGCCAACGCTCGTTCGCCATTGCGATTCACCTCGACCGGCGTCACATGGTGAGAGTCTGTGATCAGCAAGACCCAAGAAGTAAAAGGAAGTACTTCATCCACCTGCCCCATTAAACCGTTTGCATCGAGAAGGGCCTGCCCGACAAAAACCTCCTCGCGAGCGCCTTTGTTAATCAACACCCTTTTTGAATAAGGATCGGGGGATATATTTATGATTTCCGCGGCCAATACGTCGCCATTGATTCCTTGAGTTGCCTCATTCAGTGCGAGTAGCCGATTGTTCTCGCTAACCAGACTCTCGAGCAACTGTAGCTCACGCTGCGCGATGAGCAGTCCGGCACGAAGGCTTTCATTTTCTTCGAGAAGATCGGTACGAGAGACGAATACATCATCAATCCAGAAAGAGACACGCGTCGGTATATCAGCAACCCAATAGACCGGGGTAGTAGCATAGCCGAGGCCAAAACGAATTCGCTCCAAATAGCCGAAGCGGGCATCTGCGACCATGATGCAAACGGAGAGGAATATAAAGGTGAGCGCCCGATACTCAAGAGCGACACCTTTTATAAACAGAGTCTTATCGATGGCTACCAAACCTCTTCACTGGAGTCCTAGAGTTTGTATTTCAGGCCTAGGCGAGGCCTGATTCGAAGCCTCGATTCAAGACCCTTCTTGACCTAAACCCAAAGGGGAAAAGCCAGAGTATATCAGCCCCGCAAGACGTACACGAGATAGCCCAGCTGAGGCCTATTCCAGTGTCAACAGATCGATATCGTGGGTATCCATCAATTCCATTGCCTTACCGCCGCCACGTGCCACGCAAGAAAGCGGATCATCCGCGACGATAACCGGCAGGCCGGTCTCTTCGGAGAGCAATTTGTCCAAATCCCTRAGCAAAGCACCACCGCCSGTTAGGACGAGACCGCTTTCAGCAATATCCGAGGCCAATTCTGGTGGAGATTGTTCCAGTGCACTTTTTACCGCCTGAACAATCGCCGAGAGTGGCTCCTGCAGGGATTCGAGTATCTCMTCGCTGTTTAGCGTAAAACTTCGCGGCACACCTTCGGCTAGATTACGACCGCGAACATCGATCTCACGAATCTCGGTGGAGGTTCCGACATAGGCACAGCCTATCTCTTTCTTRATACGCTCAGCTGTAGCTTCACCGATAAGRCTGCCGTAGTTGCGRCGCACATGCGTAGTRATTGCCTCGTCGAAACGATCGCCACCAACGCGCACCGATTCCGAGTAAACCACGCCATTCAATGAAATAATCGCAATCTCGGTAGTACCACCACCGATGTCCACGACCATGGAGCCACTTGCCTGCTCTACCGGCAGACCGGCACCAATTGCAGCTGCCATAGGTTCTTCGATCAGGCGCACGTCACGTGCACCGGCGCTAGCTACCGACTCACGGATGGCACGTCGCTCTACCTGCGTAGATTTGCAAGGAACACAAACTAGGACTCTCGGGCTAGGCGGGAAAAAACTGTTCTCATGCACCTTGTTAATGAAGTGCTGTAGCATCTTCTCAGTTACCTGAAAGTCTGCGATGACGCCGTCCTTCAAAGGGCGAATGGCCGTGATATTACCTGGCGTTCGTCCTAACATGCGCTTCGCGTCGGTACCCACAGCTGTAACGGTTTTCTGGCCGTTGTGAGTGCGGATAGCTACTACCGAAGGCTCGTTCAAAACGATGCCCTGATCCCGCACRTAAATCAGTGTATTGGCCGTGCCTAAATCAATAGACAGGTCGTTGGAGAACATTCCCCTAATTTTTTTGAACATGGTTTTTCGTAGACCTCAATTTAAGATTCCATTGCTGGCATGCATTCTTATTTAAGCGGCATTTCTGCCCAATGATTTAGCGATTGATCGCTTTTATTTCATGCTCGGAACGAATTAATGTGTACCAGCAGCTCCTCTTGCCCTATTTAGGATTAAGATAAGCTGATGGCGGGAATCTCCTAGAGTGTGACCGATTTCTCTTTTTGGGAACATCGGCAAAATTCAAGTATAATCTCGCCCTTACGCGAATAGCAGGCACTCTAGCAACGGCTAGAGCTTTGAGCAAGCGGCAGGATACAAATATTTGAGCCACCGCAAGTACTGCACGAAATTCATTCCCGACACGAAAAATCCCGGAGATTCTGGATGGCTTTGGACAAGACAGAAGTAGAAAAAATTGCCCATTTGGCGCGCTTACACATTAGCGAATCTGAAACCGAGGAGGTGACGACTCGAATTACCGATATTCTGGACCTTATTGATCAGATGCAGTCGGTAAACACCGAGGGAGTCGAACCACTGGCCCATCCTTTGGATGCAGTGCAGCGTCTACGTATTGACGAGATTACCTAAGAAAATCAGCGCGACCGGCTTCAGCAACTCGCACCCGCCAGCGAAGACGGCTTGTACCTGGTGCCAAAAGTACTAGAGTGATCTCATGACCCGACCCTCACACCAAACAACTTACACTACTAACTTAACACCAAATGGGATTCACAAATGATTAATAGTACTGTCGCCGAGATTTCCGCCGCTTTGGCAGCGGGCGACATCTCCAGTGTTGAAATTACACAGGCTTATTTGGACCGCATCGCCACTCTCAACGGCGAACTCAATGCCTTTATTACTGTGTGTGAAGATTCCGCTCTCAAGCAGGCAAAAGCTGCAGACGAAGCGCGCGCGAATGGGAACGAGAGTCCGCTACTCGGAATTCCGTTGGCGCATAAAGATATATTCTGTACCAAGGATATTCTGACCACCTGCGGCTCACGCATGTTGCACAACTTTGTCTCCCCCTACAATGCAACCGTCGTAGAACGCTTCAATGACGCCGGCACCGTATTGTTAGGCAAAACCAACATGGATGAATTCGCGATGGGTTCCTCCAATGAGACCAGTTTCTTTGGTGACGTGAAGAACCCTTGGAATACCGAATATGTACCAGGTGGTTCCTCAGGCGGATCAGCCGCAGCCGTTGCAGCCGACATGTGCGCCATGGCGACAGGCACCGATACCGGTGGCTCGATTCGACAGCCTGCTGCATTCTGTGGAATAACCGGGATGAAGCCGAGTTACGGTCGTGTATCTCGCTGGGGGATGATTGCTTTCGCCTCTAGCCTCGATCAGGCCGGCCCGCTAGCGAAAAGCGCCGAAGACGCCGCCCTGATGTTGAATGTTATGTCGGGTTTGGACAAGAAAGACTCCACTAGTATCGATAGACCAGCCGAAGATTTCACCGCCTCTCTCAATCAACCTTTAAAGGGAGTGCGCATCGGTGTTCCGAAGCAGCACTTTGCAACGGGCTTAAGTATTGAGGTAGAGCAAGCTGTTCGCGATGCACTCGCCGAATACGAAAAGCTGGGGGCAGTAATCAAGGAAGTGGATTTAACAAATAGCCACCTCTCTGTCTCTGCCTACTATGTAGTCGCTCCAGCAGAAGCATCGGCCAACCTCTCGCGTTTCGATGGCGTGCGTTATGGCTATCGCTGTGAAGATCCTGTTGATCTTGAAGACATGTACAAGAGAACACGCAGCGAAGGCTTCGGTGAAGAAGTGAAGCGCCGCATCATGATTGGCACCTATGCCCTATCGGCTGGTTTTTACGATGCCTACTACCGTAAGGCGCAGCAGATCCGTCGCCTGATCAAGGACGATTTCGATAGAGCCTTTACGGACGTCGACGTTATCATCGGCCCAACATCGCCGCATACTGCATTCAAACTAGGATCAAAGAGCGACCCAGTTTCGATGTACCTAGAAGACATCTATACCATCGCGGTTAACCTAGCCGGACTGCCTGCCGCTTCTATTCCGGTCGGCATGGCTAACGGCCTGCCTATGGGCATGCAGATAATCGGCAAATACTTTGATGAGGCGAAAATTCTCAATGTGGCTCACCAGTTCCAGCAGCACACCGATTGGCATAAGCAGAAAGCGACAGCGATAGTAGCTGCTAGCGGGGAGTCATAATCATGGAATGGGAAACAGTCATAGGCTTAGAGGTTCACGTCTCTCTATCCACGAAGTCAAAGCTATTCTCGGGCAGCTCCACCGAATTCGGTGCACAGCCTAACACCCAGGCAAGTATTTTCGACTGCGCCCTGCCCGGCACGCTGCCAGTTTTCAATGAAGAAGCGCTAAGGATGGCGGTGCGTTTTGGCGTTGCAATAGGCGCCGAGATCGGCAAGCGATCCGTTTTTGATCGCAAGAACTACTTCTATCCTGACTTACCTAAAGGATATCAAGTGACCCAGCTGGATTTCCCAACTGTGGGCAAGGGCGCCTTAAGCATCACTCTCGCCGACGGTAGCGAGAAGGTTATCGGTATTACACGCGCACATATCGAGGAGAATGCAGGCAAATCGCTGCATGAAGAGTTCAGCGGCATGACTGGAATCGATCTAAATCGCGCCGGAGAGCCTCTGTTAGAAATAGTCTCCGAGCCAGAGATCACTTGCGCGGAAGAAGCGGTCGCCTACTTAAAGAAGCTACACACTATCATTCGTTATCTGGATATCTCAGATGCGATCATGGCGCAAGGTTCCATGCGCTGCGATGTTAACGTCTCGATACGCCCTAGAGGCGAGACTGAACTTGGCACCAGAGCGGAAATCAAGAACATCAATTCATTTCGCTTTGTGGAAAAGGCAATCCACTCCGAGGTAGCACGCCAGCGGGAGATCCTTGAAGACGGCGGAAGAATCATTCAGGAAACCCGACGCTACAACGCCGACAAAGACGAGACAACGTCGATGCGCAGCAAGGAAGTGGCAAATGACTACCGCTACTTTCCCGAACCGGACCTACTGCCCGTTGTAATCGATGACGAATACATCGCCGCGGTCAGAGCGCAGCTTCCAGAACTCCCGGATGCGCGAGAGGCACGCTTCATTGAAGAATATTCACTGAGCAATTACGATGCCGGTGTCCTCGTGAGTAGCCGTGAGCTGGCGGAGTACTATGAAATTGTTGCGAGAGCTAGCGGCGATTCAAAACTCGCCGCGAACTGGGTCAGCCAAGATCTCCTAGGCATGCTTAACAAAAACAACTGGGAAATTGCAGAATCACCCATTCAGGCTGAGCGCCTAGCGACTCTGATAATTCGCATCAAGGACAACACGATCTCCGGCAAGATTGCCAAGACGGTGTTCGAGACCATGATCAATGATGACTCGGGTGTGGACGCAATCATCGAGTCGAAGGGTCTAAAGCAAGTTACCGACTCCGGAGAGATCGAGGCGCTAGTGCTTGAGGTAATCGAAAAAAATCCTGCACAGGTACAGCAATACAAAGACGGCAAGGAGCAGGTAATCGGCTTTCTTGTTGGTCAGTGTATGCAGCTATCGAAGGGCAAAGCCAACCCAGCTCAGGTAAACGAGTTACTTAGAGAGAAAATGCTATGAAGGAAGGTAAAAAGTCGGGTGCACAGAGGACGCAGCAGGCAACTCGAGATGAAGAGTGGTCTGACGAGCGATTGAAAGCCAGTCTCGATGTCCTTCCACCGGAAGGTCTGCCTAGGGATTACAATATTCTGCTGCGCGCCTATCGCGGCATGACCGCCGAGCTGTTCGCTAGGTTCATTGTGCTCTATGCAGATGCAGGTCACGACGTTAATGTCAGCCTAGAAGATGGCAGCACCTTTCTGGACTTGGTGTCGCGCCACAGGAAGTCGAGCGAATACGGAGAAATACTGAAGCAGGCTGGTGCTAGCACGAAGGCGAGCTAGCGCGAGCGCGGCGGGCGTCTACCGGAGCTTGGTTTTCCAGAAGTCCGGCTACTAGGTTTTGCTTTAAATTTTGACGCTCTCTCAAAATCCGGAGCCTTCGCCAACAGCGCCTCCGCTGGATGAATGCAATCCAGCTTCGCGCCTAACTTCTCTTCGATATCTGGCAATAGAAACGAATCATCTTCGCAAGCAAAGCTGATCGAAGTGCCAATCGCTCCAGCCCTACCCGTTCGCCCTATGCGATGCACATAGTCTTCCGGCTCTTCGGGCAGCGTGTAATTTATCACGTGCGTAACGTCATCGATGTGCAGTCCACGACCCGCCACATCCGTTGCGACTAACACCTTTAATTTACCACTCTTAAAGGCATCCAATGTACGCACTCTTTGGTTCTGTGCGACTTCACCTGAAAGCATGCCGCATTCGATTCCGTTTCTATGCAGATTGTCCGCAAGTTTTCTTACCTGATCCCGGCGATTGCTGAACACCATGATCTTCTTAGCTTGCGGCTCGGCAATGAGATTAAACAGCAAATTGTATTTTTCAGCTGTAGTGACGAGATAGACGATCTGATCGACCGCATCCGCCGCCACTTTCTCCGGCTCGATCTCGACCATGATGGGATCGACTGCCCAACGCTGTGCGAGTTCTATGATGGCTGGAGTAAATGTCGCACTAAACAGCAAGGTCTGTCGGCATTCCTTCTTTGGCGTGCGCGAAACAACGGAGCGCACCTGCGGAATAAAACCCATATCTAACATGCGATCGGCTTCGTCCAATACGAGAACTTCAATTCCGCCGAGATGCAGATTACCGTTCTGTACGAAATCCAGTAAACGACCTGGCGTCGCTACAACAATATCGACAGGCCTAGCATCTAGCGCACGATTCTGTTTCGCATAGTCCTCACCACCGACTAGAGTGACCACACTCATGTCGCAGCCATCTGTTAGCAACTTCGCATCGCTAGCGATCTGCTGCGCTAATTCTCGTGTGGGCGCTACAACCAGAGCACGTGGCTCGGCGATATAGCGCTCCTCTTCAATCGGGTTCAAGAGAAGATCGTTAATAATAGTAATAAGGAAGGCGGCTGTCTTGCCGGTGCCAGTCTGTGCCTTGCCAGTTACATCATGGCCGGCAAGTGTATGTACCAGCGATTGCGCCTGAATCGGCGTGCAGTACTCGAAACCTATCTTCTTGATGGCATCAGCAAGCGGCTTCTGTAGGTCGAAGTGACTAAAGGGGAGCTTTGGCTGATCTATTTCTGAATCCATGGGCTATTACTATATAAGGTATATCGAGAAGGCTGGTTAGGGTGCCACTGACTACTGAAGCGCCAGCATCATAGCCCTATGCGCTAGACACTTCAAACTTTGTGCTGGCTAATTTAGCGAAGAAATAGCAATTGTCACCCTCAGAACTTGGATGAAAATACAAGTTACTAGCCGCCACAGGCCCCGCAGCCACTATCACGCGGGAGCTGCATCTCGCGCCATTGCAGAGTGCTGGCGTCGAGCAGGAGTAACCTACCAGTGAGAGACTCACCTATGCCGGTGAGCAATTTTATCGCCTCCATCGCCTGTACCGCCCCGATTATGCCAACCAACGGTGCCATCACACCATTCTCGGAACAACTCAAATCCTCGTCATTTCCTGGTGAGTACAAGCATTGATAGCAGGGACTCGCTGGACTCCTACTGTCGAACACGGCTACTTGCCCTTCCATTCGAATAGCAGCACCGAAGACGAGGGGCTTGCCGTGCTCGATACACGCCGCATTGATCGCGAATCGGGTAGTGAAATTGTCGCAGGCATCGATGACGAGGTCCGCTTGACTGACCGCTGCGCTTAATTTCGCTCCCTCGAGGCGCTCCATCAGTGCCGTGATTTTTAAATCTGTATTGAGGCCCAATAAGGTTTGTTGAGCAGACACCACCTTGGGCTCACCGATCATAGACTGACTGTGAGCAACCTGCCTCTGCAAATTCGTCAACTCGACCACGTCATCATCAGCGATGATAAGATGACCGACGCCGGCAGCGGCGAGATACATAGCCGCGGGGCAGCCCAATCCACCCATGCCGACAATGAGTACGGTCGCATCGATTAGCTTCTGTTGTCCAGAAATGTCCATCTGCGGCAACATAATCTGGCGCGAGTATCTAAGTAACTGTTCGTCTTTCATTACTGCCTGTTTCTACAATTCAGAAATAATTCTTGATAAAAAATTACTGCAGCCACTGTGCCTTCGTTAATCTATCTAACTTGGCTAGGTCTGTTACACATTCAATATTCCTATAGCCGGTATCGACTAATATTTTTTCTACAGCCTGCTTCTGMTGAAAGCCGTGCTCRATCAATAGCCWTGAATTCTTCTTCARGCAGTGCCGGCTCTGYTCAGCGATTGCGCGAATATCCGCYAGRCCATTCTCTCTAGCAACCAAGGCCACAATCGGCTCGAATGGTAGGCTGCCTTCACTTAAGTGCTTGTCGCCCACCTCCACATAGGGAGGATTCGCCGCAATAAGGTCGAAATAGTCAGTCGGCAGACCATCACACCACGATGTCTGAATAAACTCAATATTCGAAAGCTGCAGCAACTTCGCGTTATCCGAGGCAACTCCTAATGCGGATTCACTATTATCAACAGCGGTAACGGCCCAGCGTTTATTGTTGGCAGCCAATGCGAGACCGATAGCACCGCTGCCGGTGCCAAGATCGAGGATTGCGGCGTCAGAATGATTGGCCTCCAGCAGTTCTAGAGCAGTTTCCACCAGCAACTCAGTTTCCGGTCGTGGAATAAGCACTGATGGGTTTACTATCAGCTCGAAATCCCAGAATGCCTGCCTGCCCAAAATATACGCTATAGGCTCGCCAGTCATGCGCCTGGCACAATAGGCGTCAAATTTCTTGAGCTGAGGCGGCGTTAACTCTTGATCTGGCCAAGTAAACAGATATTCCCTGGACTGTTCGATGGAATCAGCGAGAAGCAATTCGGCATCGAGCCTCCAGCTTTCGCTAAGCTGTTGAAATGTGATCGCCTGCCCTAGCGCCTGCTTAATCGTTGCCATCTAGATGGTCTGCACCTATTCGTCTTCAGCCAAGCCTGCTAGCAAATCCGCTTGATACTCATTGATCAATGGTTGAATCACAGAGGCGAGGTCTCCGGACATCACCTCGGCTAAGTTATAGAGTGTCAGCTTGATGCGGTGGTCAGTAACGCGGCCCTGGGGGTAATTGTAGGTGCGGATTTTTTCGGAACGGTCGCCACTGCCCACTAGCTTGCGTCTGTTATCGGACTCTTCCTGCTGCTGAGCCTGCGTCGCCTCGTCCATCAGTTTTGCCTGCAACAGCGACATCGCCCGCGCTTTGTTCTTATGCTGTGATCGCTCGTCCTGACACTCAACGACTATACCTGACGGTAGATGAGTCAATCGAATCGCAGAGTCAGTTTTATTCACGTGCTGTCCACCTGCTCCACTGGCGCGAAAAGTATCTACACGCAGATCGCCCTTGTTGACTTCGATCTCATCTATTTCATCCATCTCAGGCATGATGGCGACCGTGCAAGCTGAAGTGTGAATGCGGCCCTGCGTCTCGGTCTCGGGAACACGCTGCACGCGATGTGCTCCGGATTCGAACTTAAGTTTCTCAAAGACGTTCTTACCCTCGATTCGGGTAACCACTTCCTTGTAGCCTCCGTGCTCACCGTGCCGCTCGCTGACTATTTCCAGCTTCCAACCTTGCTGTTCCGCATAGCGCGAATACATACGTAGCAAGTCACCTGAAAATATTGCCGCCTCGTCGCCGCCGGTGCCCGCACGGATTTCTATGAATACGTTGAGCCTGTCTTTGCTATCCTTTGGCAGCAGCAAGGTCTGCAGATTCAGCTCTAGTTTTTCTATCTCCGCCGTGTTGCTGCGAAATTCTTCATCCGCCATCTCGCGAATCTCCGGATCTGCATCCTTCTGCATCTCCTTCGTCTGTTTGAGCTCCTCAACTACCTGAGTAAAGCGGTCATAGTTATTCACCACCTCTTCGATATCCGCATACTCTTTAGACAAATCACGAAAGCGATTCTGATTGGAAATTATCTCCGCATCGCTTAGCAGCGCCTCCAATTCATCGAAGCGATCCTTAATATTGTCTAATTTATTTCGTATCGAGTCTTTCATGGTTTACTTCTTTTTGTCCGTTTCTTTACCAGCAGTGGGTTTAGATTCTACGCTTAGCTCAAAGAGCTCCGCCGTTAATTCCAATAGCTCATCGCGCCCTGCCGCACTGGCCTTTTTCATCTGCACGCTAGGGGAATGTACAAGTTTCTGTGTGATCGATCTCGCTAGACTACTGAGCACAGCTTCAGCTGATTCACCTTTCTCTAGCGCCTTCAGCGCTCGCTCTAATTCCTTTTCACGAATCGCGTCCGCCTTATCGCGCAATGCGCGCAGCGTACTTACCGCATTCAATGATCTCAGCGCCTTGCGATAATCTTCCACACCGCGCTCGATAATTGACTCGGCCTGTGCCGCGGCATCCGCCCGACTCTTCACGCCGTCTTCGATTACTGCACTGATATCATCGATACTATATAGGTAGGCATCGGCGATCTCTGAAACTTCCGCCTCAATATCCCGCGGCACCGCGAGATCTACCAACAACATGGGTTTGTGTTTGCGCTGTTTCAGTGCGCGCTCGACGGCGCCCTTGCCCAGCAAAGGCAATTGGCTGTTCGTCGATGAGACTACAATGTCCGCCTTGATCAACTGCTCGGGTATATCGGAGAGCAATACCCCGTGCGCATCGAAGCGGTTAGCAATCTCCAAGGCATTGTCTAGAGTTCTATTCGCAACCACTATTTCGCTCACACCCTTCTCCACAAGATGCTTAACAACTAACTCGATAGTTCGACCGGCACCGATAAGCAGAACACTGAGACTAGGTAAGTCAGAAAAAATGCGCTCTGCCAGTGTCACCGCCGCATAAGCAACCGAAACCGGGTTCTCACCGATTGCAGTATCTGTGCGCACCTGCTTCGCAATCGAGAATGCCTCCTCAAATGCGCGGCCCAAGGACTGCCCAACAACTTCTTGATCTTTCGACACGGCATAGGCCGATTTAATCTGACCTAATATCTGCGGCTCACCCAACACCATGGAATCCAAGCCGCAGGAGACCTTCATAAGGTGCCGAACTACATCTTCACTGGCATAGGAGTAGCTGCACTGTTCCAATTCACTCACTTCTAGGTCATGAAACTTCGACAACCACGCCACGATTTCTGCTTGCCGATCTACTAATTGACGATTCTGAGCAAGCTCCTCAAGGGCCGGAGCCTCAGCGTCACCCTCGGCAAAATCCAAATATATTTCTGTCCGATTGCAGGTAGAGACAATCACCACTTCCCGAATTGACGGCAATGCATGAACCTCGGCGAGGGCCGACTCCACGATCTCCGGAGGGAAAGCCACCTTCTCGCGCATTTCGATATTCGCCGTGGTGTGGTTTATACCTACTAGTACCAATGCCATGAATTAACCGTTCAAGCGAAGTGTGGTGAAATCGCGACAATCGCCGCGGATTAATTTGCCAATATAAAGGGGCCGCTATGTTACTAAATATCCACTCCAGTTCCCATTAGAGACTGATCACTCTATCTGGATAAAAATAGGATACCTCTGAGCAATTCTGCTCGGAAGCCAGCTAGAGTAGCTGCTACAATGCCTGTCTAAGTAAACACATTGCCTTCACGAGTAAAAACTGCAAAATATGAGACAAATCAATAGCTTCGCCATCGTGCTAGCCTGCACCGGCCTCATAGGATGCGCCGCCT
This sequence comes from Gammaproteobacteria bacterium, assembly GCA_016762995.1. Taxonomy (GTDB): domain Bacteria; phylum Pseudomonadota; class Gammaproteobacteria; order Pseudomonadales; family Pseudohongiellaceae; genus UBA9145. The sequence goes on from JAESUT010000069.1 coordinate 18,345, forward strand.
CCGCGCCATCAACGGAGACTGCTGAAATCCCCGCTAGAGCGATGCCTACACTGGTACTCGGAGAAGCAGCAGCCGAAATTGAATACGGTAGTTTTACCGAAGACCAACTGTATGAAGCCATCATCAGCGAATTGAGCGCCCAACGCGGCCAAGTCACCGAGGCTGGCAACAGCTATTTCGACCTAGCCGTGTCCACGCGAGATATCACCATTATCCAGCGCGCCATTCAGTTTGCCTCGGCCAATAGCGACATCAATGCCCTATTGCAGCTAGGCATGCTGTGGGCACAGCTCGAGCCGACGAATCCACAGCCACAACTGTTACTTAGCATTCAGTTTCTAGAGAGCGGCGCCTTCGAGCAAGCAATCTCCCATATGTCGCGAGTGCTAGAACTCGGTGGCAATATGGATTTTGCAGTCCTGTCCTCACGCACCGGCCGTCTCGATCCTAAGATCAGAACACTGCTGATAGAGAACCTACGTCGTCTAAAAGACGAATTCAGCAGTCAGAACTCCATCCATCTAACGCTGGTTCAGTTGCTCGCACAGAATAGAAATTTCGAAGACGCGCTAACTGAGTTGGAATTGTTAAAAGACGACACGGACCCCACCGCAAACACAGTTATGCTTGAGTCGCAGATACTACAGAACATGGAAAGGCCAAAGCGGTCAATGCGCGTCATGCGAAGCGGTGTCGCAAGATTCAAAACGGACAAGACTCTGCGTCTCAGCTACGCGCGCATGCTCATTCAAAATGAAGAGTATGTAAAGGCACAGGAACAGTTTCAGATTCTAGTAGAACAAGACCCTCAGGATTGGGAAACGCTCTACTCAATCGCACTGCTGGACACACAACTAGAAAATTTCGATCGCGCCATAGCCTCCTATACCAAGTTAATTGGCGTCGATCAACGCGCCGATGAAAGCCAGTACAATTTAGGGATCATCTACCAAGAACAGAACAATCCCGAGAAGTCGATTGAGCACTTTAGACAAGTGCGCATTGGCACGAATAATTTTCTTAGCGCGCAGCAACAGGCAACGCGACTCTCGATTCGAAGTGGACAACTAGTTGATGCCCATGACTGGCTGAGCCAGCTCTCGCGAGGACAACCTCGACTCGAGGTGCTATTTACCACAATCGAGTCTACCCTCCTTATTCAGGAAGAACATCCAGGTGCAGCAGAGCAACTCCTTAACACGGCTCTGAATAAATTTCCGAACGAAACTGATCTACTCTTCGCGCGCGTCCTCTATTTCGATTCGCAAAGCGATCCAGAAGGGTCCGAGAGCGATCTAATGCAGATTATTCGCATGCAGCCCGAAGATTCCCGCGCCTTAAATCACCTCGGCTATATGCTCGCCGATCAGACGACACGCCATGATGAGGCACTGGAGTTGATCGAACGCGCCATCGCAGTTTCTCCCGACGAACCCGCCATCATCGACAGTCTTGGCTGGGCTTTGTATAAAGTTGGCCGCTATGAAGAAGCCCTGGTACAGATGCGCCGCGCCTTCGCTGCCTTCCCCGACGATGAGGTGGCCTCCCACCTTGGCGAGGTACTTTGGGCGCTAGAACGTTTTGATGAGGCCATGCGCGTTTGGCAAGACGCACTCAAGAGTGACCCTGAAAGCCCGCTTATTGCCGAGGCAATGGAAAGACTGCAAGTCGCAGAATGAAGATAAAACTCAAGCAGGATCTCTCATTTAAAGCTGTGAGCCGCACAGTAGCCGGCCTATTTCTCGCGAGCGCCGTTCTGTCAGCCTGTAGCAGCATAGCCCCTCCCGCCGAGGAGAACAGCGACTGGGCACGCCAGCGTGACCAACTGCAAGACCTCGATTCATGGGAGTTACGCGGGCGCGTCAATGTTCGCTACGACCGCGAATCCCATACGCCAAGCATCAATTGGCTGCAACAGAATGTCGAATACCATATACGCCTGTGGGGAACACTTAATGTGGGCAGTACATTAATCGTAGGCAGCCCCGACTACGTGACTCTAGAAAACGGCGGTGAGACCAGAAGCGCGAGCAGCCCGGAAGAACTAATCCTCAAGCAGCTGGGCTATGAACTGCCTATCTCGCAACTGAATTATTGGATTAAGGGTCTCCCCGCTCCAGATTCCGAGTTTCAGCTCAGCTTCAACGAACTAAACCAGCTCACCACTATTGAGCAGGCGGACTGGACCATCAACCTGAGTGATATGCGCCAGTATGGACAGATTAGCCTTCCACGCCGCGTAGACTTAACTCGGCCGCGCAATGACATTCGGCTACGCTTTTTCAGGCTTAGCTGGACCGTCGACGAACTGACCGAAGAATAAAGTGACTGATGACTAAGCAATCCAAGCAATTTCTGGCACCCGCCAAGCTGAACCTGTTCCTGCATATCCTCGGGCGCCGGAACGATGGCTATCACGAACTGCAGACGGTGTTTCAGCTGCTGGATTTCGGCGATCAGATGGCATTTGAGGTGAGTAACGACGGTATACTCAGTCTGCATCTGTCCGCTAGCCAAAACATCGAGCCTGACACCCCTCTGGATAACAACCTAGTGACTAGCGCCGCTGCGCTACTTCGACTAGAAGCAGGTAATCCGCTACTTGGGGCTAGTATCAGCTTGAATAAGCGGCTGCCAAGCGGGGCTGGCCTGGGTGGAGGAAGTTCGAACGCTGCCACCTGCCTAACGGTCTTGAACCGACTCTGGACGCTAAATCTAAGCACGGACAAGCTCTGCGAGATCGGCGTCAAATTAGGAGCCGATGTGCCCGTGTTCATTCGCGGAAAATCTGCCTGGGCCGAGGGAATCGGAGAGCGGCTCAGCCCTGTAGAATTGGGCAATAGCTGGTATCTGGTGGTATCCCCGAAATGTTCAGTCTCTACTGTAGAGATTTTTTGTCATGAACAATTGACACGGAACTCCCAAGCCATCAAAATGGCCGACTTTCTGGCAGGCAGCGCCCGAAATGACTGCGAATCAGTCACTCGAATGCTGTATCCAGAGGTAGATCAGGCATTTGAAATTTTAGCTCAATTTGGCGATTTCAAGATGACCGGAACAGGCTCAAGTCTTTTTGCCAGCTTCGTCAGTGAAGCAGCTGCCAAGAAAGCACTGAATGCACTGCCGGACAATCTACCGGGATTTGTTGCCAAGGGCATAGATTCTCTAGAGCACTCTTTATAGAACATCATAAAGATATAGAAGATCATAAAGAATTTTAGAACATCAGATAGAAAGTACGAATTATTGGGGTGTCGCCAAGTGGTAAGGCACAAGGTTTTGATCCTTGCATGCGTTGGTTCGAATCCAGCCACCCCAGCCATTTTCTGAGACAGTTGCCTAGTTAAGAAATAATTAGGTAAAGGCACAATACCAGCCTAATAAAAGTAGCTGTCTTATAAAAATACGACATACCAATAAAACGATTCATTCCGAACTGCTTATACCAACACTTATAGGAACTCACCGTGCCAAATAATTTGATGGTCTTTACTGGCAATGCCAATCGAGAATTGGCAGACAATATTGCTAAGCATATTGGCATTCCTTTAGGCGATGCGAGTATTAGCAAGTTCAGCGATGGCGAGATTTCTGTCGAGCTCAATGAGAACGTCCGTGGTAAGGACGTATTCCTCATTCAGCCTACCTGCGCACCAACCAACGACAGTATCATGGAGTTGTTATTGATGGCCGACGCACTGCATCGCGCATCGGCTAATAGAATTACAGCAGTAATCCCCTATTTCGGCTATGCAAGACAAGATCGCCGCGTTCGATCGGCGCGTGTTGCCATTAGCGCCAAGGTCATTGCCGACATGATCGGCACAGTAGGCGTGAATCGCGTACTCACCGTCGATCTGCACGCAGAACAAATACAGGGCTTTTTCAATATCCCAGTGGACAATGTCTACGGATCACCGGTACTGACCGACGATATCGAGCGCCAGAAGTTCGAGAACCTTTTGGTCGTCTCGCCTGACATCGGCGGTGTAGTTAGAGCACGAGCCGTTGCCAAGCAACTGAACGTAGACCTCGCCATTATCGATAAGCGCAGGCCAGCGGCGAATGTCGCACAGGTCATGCACATCATCGGCGATGTAGAAGGACGCAGCTGTCTTATCGTCGACGACATGGTCGACACGGCGGGCACGCTCTGCAAAGCAGCAGACGCATTGAAAGAACACGGCGCAGCGAAGGTAATGGCCTACTGTACACACCCAGTATTATCCGGCCCGGCAATAGAGAACATAGAGAATTCAAGCCTCGACTCATTGGTAGTAACCGATACTATCCCCTTGAGCGATGCAGCAAAGAATTGTAAACGCATACGGCAACTGTCCATGGCCAAATTACTGGCCGAGTCAATTCGTCGTGTGAGCAATGAAGAATCCATAAGCGCGATGTTCGATAATACTTAGGACTACGTCCTGAGTTCTATCGAGATTGAGCGGATAACCGATGATCAGAGATGCTTTTAATAGCGTCTCATGATCTTTTTAAACACTGTAACTAGCCGGTCGCAATCTAGCTACAGTACTTCTTAGGAGAGACATATGTCTGCTGAAGAATTTGAGTTGAACTGCACAGTTCGAACGGACCTAGGGAAAGGTGCGAGCCGCCGCCTACGCCGTTTGAATAACGACATCCCCGCCGTACTTTATGGTGGCGGTGAAGACCCCGTTTCCTTAACGATTGCCCACAAGGACCTCGCTAAGTCCATTGAGAATGAGGCATTCTTTTCACACATTATTACGCTGAATGTAGGAAAGAAAAAGCAAAAGGCCGTTATCAAGGCGCTGCAGCGTCACCCTGCCAAGGACATACTCCTGCACGCTGACTTCCAGCGCGTAAGCGATAAGGTAGAGATCACAGTTAACGTACCGCTTCACTTCCTCAATGAAGATAAGTGTGTGGGTGTTAAAACTGGCGGTGGAAGCATCATCAAGACACTGAACGAAATTGAAATTCACTGTCTTCCGAAAAATCTGCCAGAGTATATCGAAGTCGATATGCTGCTGCTGGATATCGGCGAAGCTGTTCACCTTGCAGACATCACATTGCCGACAGGTGTAGCGAGTATAGCTCTCGCTGCGAGCAACAATCTTAGTGTTGCCACAGTGCAAGCGCCTAGAGCAGATGTTGAGGAAGCTGAAAATGCACCTGATGCGCCTGCTGCACCTGAATCAGATTCTGGTAGCGATGATTCCGAAGAGAAGGAAGACTAGCCCTGTTTTTTAGGCTAGCCCTAAAATCTTATGACAGGAAATTCCTTAAAACTTATTGTGGGCCTGGGTAATCCAGGCTCGCAATATGACTCCAACCGGCACAATGCCGGTGTCATCTTTCTCCACCACCTTGCCAAGAGCTATTCGGCTAATTTGCGTGGAGAGAGTAAGTTTTTCGGCGAATTCGGCAGCATCAATATCGCTGGCGACGACATCAAACTTCTATTCCCGACTACGTTCATGAATAACAGCGGCAAATCTGTTGCTGCCGTGTGTAAATTCTTTAAGATCGAGCCTGCGAATATGTTGGTCGCCTACGATGAGATTGATTTCGACGTGGGCGTCACTCGTTTTAAACATGGCGGTGGTCACGGCGGTCACAATGGCGTCCGCGATATCATCAGCGCACTCGGAAATCAAAGAGATTTCTATCGACTGCGCATCGGTGTGGGACATCCGGGTGACAGGTCCATGGTCGCGAACTATGTACTTGGCAACCCTTCCAGATCGGAAGCCGATGTCATCATGTCCGATATAGAAGACGCTATTCGGGTAACCCCGAAGGCCGTTAAGGGCGAATGGGAAGAAGCCATGCGTCTGTTACACACTTAATAGATCAAATAGAGACAAGTAATGGCCGTAAAATGTGGAATCGTCGGACTACCCAACGTGGGCAAGTCTACGCTGTTTAATGCGTTAACCAAGGCAGGCATAGCCGCGGAAAATTTCCCGTTCTGCACCATCGAGCCTAACTCCGGCATCGTCTCCATACCCGACGTGCGGCTGGACAAGCTGGCCGTTATTGTCGATCCACAAAAAACTATACCGACCACGATGGAGTTTACCGACATCGCCGGTTTAGTTGCCGGTGCATCCAAGGGCGAAGGCCTAGGCAATCAGTTTCTCGYGAACATCCGTGAGTGCGATGCCATCTCGCACGTAGTGCGCTGCTTCGAAGACAGCAACGTAACCCACGTGTCAGACAAGATAGACCCGGCCTCAGACATAGAGACCATCAACACCGAACTCGCGCTGTCCGACCTTGAGAGCGTCGATAAGACTCTCGATAGGGCATCCAAAGTAGCCCGGAGCGGCGACAAAGACGCGCAGCGCCAGGTAATTGTATTAGAGAAGGTAAAGGCACATCTCGATGAGGCGAAGCAAGTTCGCTCGCTAAACCTGACCGATGAAGAAGAATCTGCTGCCTCACCTATACAGAACGCAACATTGACCGAAACCGACAACGTGGCAGACTGGATTATAATGCAGAGCCCAAAACACTATACGGTATCCGTATCTGAAGGATTGAATGTTGGCGCCGGTCCCTCAAATGAGAGCCAAGAAATCAATGAGCCAGCTGTCTCACAGACATCATCTCCTTCAGCAAACCGGCGACCTCGTCGCCTTCCGATACCGATTTACGGACACTTCAAAATCCAAGACTTCTTCTGGTTCAATCGAGAAACCCTACCGAAACCATGAAAGCGGCAACTATCTTAATGAGCCTGCTGCCTCCCCCCATGAACGAGGCGGAAGTCCGGGAATTTCTCGGCAGAAAAATCTACCGGTTTAATCTCCCTAAAATTGCGGATAGCAGCGGCAACACACCGAGCGGTCTGAACACAGTGGAATTCACCACAGAAAACGACTATCTGGTCGCCTCCACATCCATATCCATGTTGGAAGAATTT
>JAESUT010000016.1 GCA_016762995.1 Gammaproteobacteria bacterium
GGTATCAGTAGCGGGGTGCGAGGTGTTTTCACCCGTCGTCACATAGACAGTATTGCGTTTTGCATCTACCGTTGGCGTCGTCCAGATCGGTGCACCGGATGGACCTCTTAACCGCACACCAATAGAGCTCACTTCGCCCGTATATTCAGCCTCCTGCATCGTGTGGTATATCCATTCAATCTCACCAGTTGCCGCATCCAGCGTCACGATCTCACCGTGACCCACACAGCACTCAAACGTAGCTGTACCGCCCTGCGACACACCCGATGCAGAGACCGGTACGAAAATCTTGTCCTCATACAATGTCATCGACCCGGTAAGCCGCACGCCGCGCCCGTGGCTGCGAACATCACTAACCCAGATCTGCGCGCCACTTTCGGCATCCAGCGCGTAGACAAAACCTTCACCATCTCCGAAGATAATGGCATTCGGCCCACCCTCACCCAATTCACCGTAGGTCAGTGACGAGCGCAGTCGCGTGGGGGAATCGAACGCCCACTTAGCGCAGCCAGTCGCTGCGTCCAGAGCCAAGACTTTTCGAGAACCGGTTGCAGAGAAGAAGAGTGTCGAGCCCACCACGACCGGCGAAGCGCGTAGCGCGCTCACATCTGGAAAGGCAAGCGCCCAACGCAGCTGCAGATTTGCCATGTCGTCAGTCTGCAATCCAGCTTGTTCGCTACTCATATTGCGGCTGCTGCCTAAATCGACACCGAATCTTTCTAGATGAACGGCCTGGCTCAAATCAACAGATCTGTTGCCTRGCGCACACATCGTGTTCGCCAGCCACGAATCATCTTCTTCAGCCGCCAGATAATCGACGACTAAGGCCTTCTCTTCGTTCGATAGGACAGAAGCCTGCCCGTACATCACTCCTTCGTTGATCGCGAATTCAAGTGAGGCGGCAGTCAGCGTTTGAAGGCTTTCGACTGTTGGAGCTAGTTGATCRGCAGCCAGCACTTCTGCAGCAAGGTGGCATGAACTACAGTTTTGTTGGAAGACGATAGAACCGGGGTGTGCCGTATTATCTTCAACACTATCTTCAGCACTACCTTGAAAAYCAGGCTGTGCCTGAGCGAARTWGATGAACAACAATAGGAATAACTGATGAGTAACATGGCGTAGGCGCATAGACCCTCCGTTCTTTTTATTCTATGTCACAAAGAAATTCTTCGAACTGTTTCAAATACTCTTAGGAACAGCTTACGCAGCAAATGATTGAAATTATCAAGGCGTGTATTTTTCAATCATTGCGCTAATCAGGTCAAGAGATTGTTGCCAGCCATGATCCGTTCCGTTTCCGCCTGCTGTAGGCCARCTGGAAAATAATACRACAACCATATTACTACTAGGCGATATATATACACGCTGCCCATGAATYCCGGCCGCCATAAAATCATTGTTATCACCGCCACTCCCCCAGAAAAATGAACGATAGAAAAACCCATCGGCTCTATCACCCTTTATCCAGTCCGGCTCTTCTAAATGCTCTTTGATATCAGAAATATGTTTAAYCGGAATTATTTGCTTATCGCGCAACACACCATTCTCTAGCATCAATTGTCCAAATCTTCCCATATCCCGTAATGTAGCGCTCATTCCTCCGTTGGCATATTCAAARCCKCCCATATCAACCGTTATAGAGGAATTGTGTTCRGCACCCATGGCTTTCCATAAATTCTCTTCAACTAAYGTAGACAGTTTTTCCCCRCTCGCCACTTCAAGCGCCCATGCTACTGCATCCGTATTCCCTGATTTATAGTTAAACAAGTTRGCRGTTCTTTCATCACGACCGACAGATTCTAGAACCTCATAGACCGTTTCTGGGTAAGTTTCGGGACATGCCTTCCCTCCATAAAAACCGGCCGAGCAGTCGGATATTTGTACCGTCGAATTAATATCTGCATAGGTCTCCGTATAATTGGTCCCATCTCGCATATCCATAAGTCGGCGGAGAGTCTCTTCTCCATATCCACTGCCTGCCAGTTCCGGCACATAAAAAGCTACTGGTTTTGACAGATCAACCACGCCTCTATTTTCCAATACTGCGGCGATAACCCCTACTATCGACTTGGACATTGAAAACATCGCATGAGGGCGCTGTGGTGTTAAGGCACCAAAATACCCTTCAACGAGTATTTCGCCGTTCTTCAGCACCAATATACCGTCGTTGTATTGGCGTTCCAGAACGTCAGTTAGCTTGGTCCGCGCGCCTTTCCAATTGATCGTCACGTCTTTGGGCTTTACTGCCGAACCGGAAAGGAGGCGGGTAAATTCTTTATCTGTCGAAATATTAACCGTTGTAATCATCTCCCGCAGATGACTGAACGCCCAGCGGTTATGAGGAGCAAACTGGAGTGTCTCGAGGGATATGTCTACCGGACGTTGGAGATCTTGCGCATGCGCGCTAAATAAAGGAAATCCTAACAACACGCTATAGAAAAAAATTCTTGAACCAATCAACTCAAGCCTCCTTTCACCTCATCAGTCTATTCTGGGGGAATCTTGCATTGCCTTTAACTCTCGACGCCTTGCATGCAATCTAGGTTCTGTGTAGCCGTTTGCTTGATTCACACCATCGAAAATTAGATCGCACGCTGCCTGAAACGAAATCGAGTTCTCAAAGTCGGGGGCCATTGCGCAGTAGAGCGGGTCATTCGCGTTCTGCTGGTCAACGATCTTCGCCATGCGCTCTAGCGTTTCCCGAACTTGGCTAGTTGTGCAGACATTATGAAGCAGCCAGTTTGCGATGTGTTGACTGGATATGCGCAGCGTAGCTCTATCTTCCATCAATCCAATGTTATGAATATCAGGAACCTTAGAACAACCAATACCTTGATTCACCCAGCGCACAACATAACCGAGAATGCTCTGGCAATTGTTGTTCAATTCCAATTCCACAGAATCACTGCATATCGCGCTAGGATCTTCAAGAATAGGCAAGGTGAGGATGTCAGTGAGTTTCGCGGCAGAACGCTGAGCAATTTCCAGCTGACGATCGAAAACATTTACGTAATGGTAATGCATCGCATGTAGCACTGCCGCGGTCGGCGACGGCACCCATGCAGTATTTGCGCCCGCCATCGGATGAGCGATTTTCTCATCCAGCATCCTCGCCATAAGATCAGGCATCGCCCACATGCCTTTGCCGATTTGCGCTCTACCCTGCAATCCACAGGCGAGGCCTATATCTACATTGCGATCTTCGTAGGCGGAAATCCAAGACGTAGATTTCATCTCAGCCTTTGGAACCATAGCGCCAGCTTGCATGCTGGTGTGTATCTCATCACCGGTGCGGTCTAGGAATCCAGTATTAATAAATGCAACGCGGCTCTTTGCGACGCGTATACATTCCTTAAGATTCACACTAGTCCGGCGCTCTTCGTCCATGATGCCAATCTTCAGAGTATCTGCATCCAGGCCTAAAAACTCCTCAACGGCGGCGAACATGTCGCAAGTAAATTGAACCTCCTCCGGGCCGTGCATTTTGGGTTTGACGATGTAGATGCTGCCGGTTCGCGAATTTCGCAATTCATTGCTCAGTTTTACATCTATTGACCCAATTGCGCTGGTGATAATTGCATCTAAGATTCCCTCATAAATTTCTTCGTCGTTCTTATCAAGAATGGCGCAATTACGCATGTGGTGACCGACGTTCCTGATCAACAGCAGACTTCTGCCGGGCAGAGTGATCGTCTCCCCTGACACGCCATGAAATTCTCGATCAGCATTGAGAGTCCGGGTGAATTCCAAGCCTTGCTTAGCAAACGATTCCGCTAGATCTCCGCGCATCAACCCTAGCCAATTTCGATAAACCTCGACCTTGTCCTCGCCATCGACTGCAGCGACAGAATCTTCGCAATCCTGAATCGTAGTGAGCGCTGCCTCTAGGTTGATGTCTTTAACGCCAGCGGGATCGGTACTGCCAATTTCTGAGTCACGGTCTAGGAGAATCTCAATATGCAGGCCATTATTCACTAACAAGAGTGAACCTGGCGCATCAGCGTCGCCAAGATAGCCGCGCAGCTGATCTGAATCGGCGAGGGTCGTCACGCCATGTTCCATTTCTACCAAAAGCTGGCCGTTGATAATTCGATACGCCTGTACTGCATCGTGATTCGCATTTATGAGGGGGCAGGCCTGATCGAGAAAGTGTTTCGCGAAGGCGACAACCTTCAGCCCACGTGCCGCGTTATAGCTCTGGGTGCGCTCACAGCCATCGTCTTCTTCTATTACATCCGAACCATAGATAGCGTCAAACAGGCTTCCCCAACGGGCGTTCGTCGCGTTTAAGGCGAAGCGGGCATTCTTGACTGGAACCACCAATTGCGGGCCCGCAATGCGCGCTATTTCGGGATCGACATTCTCCGTACAGATAGAGAAATCATCGCCCTCTTCTACCAAGTAGCCTATTTCGCGCAGAAATTGCACATAGGCCGCCGAGTCAAAAGGTGTATCTCGGTGGCTTATGTGCCATTCGTCAATTTGCGCCTGCATCTTATCGCGCACCGCCAACAAAGCCGTATTGCGTGATGTAAATCGCTCTATTATTGACTCAAAACCTGCCCAGAAATCTGCCTCAGCCAGCCCGAGCTGAGGCAACAGCTGCGCACTGACGAACTCCGCCAAAAGCGGGTCAACCTTAAGGGTGCCTAATTGGATTCTCTGACTCATGGGGATTGAGTGTACTAACTACAGACGGAATGTTCACCCTGTGCGAGCGCCGTAGCTGAGAAATTGAGTATGAGATAAGCGAACTACCTAGCCATCGCTCTATGGAAACAACGCGGGTCGCTAGCTGGATGTGACATTTGGGCCGTTTTCACGGGATGCCAGTTCAGACATTCGCTTTACTGAGTCATGCATTTCATCAAGTGTAGACTGAAAGCGATCGTCCGCGTCTACACCTTGATCCCGCGCCACGGCGGCAGCGTTGAGCTGACGAATCAGCTGAATGATGGAGTCTCCTTCTTCTCTGAGTTCGGTATAGCGCCTCTCGCTAGGGAATAATTTATTGGACAGGCCCCAGACGCCAACCTCCATTAACAAGACGCCTATGAGGGCCAATAGCAATTGCATCTGAAGAGTTAGTGCCGAGCTAATTAATACCGCTGTAAATATTACTCCAATGCCAAGCCCCGTGAGGCCCGCATCCATACCACGTCGAATATTCCGTCTCAAAGTAAGCTCCTAATTTTCCTGTCATCGACTTTTGCGTGATTAGCGCTAGTTACCCTAGCCCTACAGCTTATGGATTGACGCGCAAACTGAGAGCCGCGGTATATAACAATGACTTGTCACGATCTCTAATCACCCAGTCCAGCAATGTATTCATGTTTTGTTCTACTTTACCTATAAACAGGAGACGTCCGTTAACTACCACGCGCACGTCCTCCGAAAAATCCACCTGTTCGGGGCTTAATAAGAGCGTAAAGGCATCAACTGATTCCGCGGTGATAGCAAAATTGTTGCCTTCTCTGGTCACTGCCATGATTCCCGGCTCTCCCTCAACAGCCAATTCCTCGATTCGCATCCAAAGATTACGGTTATAGCGATCGCTACGGTCAGTAACCCAACGAAGTTCTGATGGAAATGGAATACGAGGATTATCGAGTTTGAATTGCTCGATCAGAGGTTGTTCGTCGGGGAGCCAATTCGTATTGTGCCCGCCGCCTTCTATCACTCTGAACACGTGATCAATATTTGCTTCTTGCAGGATATTGATGAATGGCTCAACAGACGAAGCCGGGTACAGTGGGTCATTCTCCCCATTGACGATGTACAGAGGCCTGCTCATCAAATTCTCGAAGTAGAGCTTATAGCCAGGTCCACTCTGTGAATTTCTGAGCACTCCAGGATGCCCGATATAAGGTAAGAATGCGGCCCACTCCGTCGATTGTTTGAACGCAAAAAAGTAGGCTCCGGTACCACCATCGGATACACCGCTCAAGGTTACGCGGTTGTCATCTATGTTATAGGTTTGCTTTAGCTCTCTTAATATAGAAGGCAGATTGTCCGCCTGATTATCCAACCACCAGAACGCTGCATTCCATGCCGCGGGCACGACTACGATTCGATCTTCCCTCTTAAGTGAGTCGTAACCACGCCGCCACCATTCGCCACCTGGCTCCCACTCCGGCCGACCAACTCCGCCATGTAACATGAATTCAACAGGGTAACTTTGCGTCGCATCGTACGTCTCGGGGATCAAATAGACGAAGGGATAACGCGTTCCATCGAGATCGATTCTGGCGCTTTCCTGTTGTCCAAGTGCAACGTCTTGTGCAAAAGCAGGACCTACCTTTAGCCACCGGTAGAGTGTTCCGATGTTTGATGCCCCGGCAATTAGTTGACGTTTGCTGCTTTCAACCTCCGCTTGGGTACTCGCAGACCAGAAGGCCGTTACTAACTCCGATCCGTTTAATTCTTCAGCAACTGACACCTGCCCAAATGCGAACATTGACACAATCACCAACGTATTTAGAAATAGCATAAGCGATTGCAAGCATTGATGGTGGCGCATGTAGAAGTTCCTAGCCGAAGAGGCCTTGATTGACTGGGTCGAATTGATCAACTCATCTAGAAGAAATGGGAGAATAAGAGCCTAAAGGCAGAATGTCCAATGGCTCCGGTTTCGCTCAGCCTTATTTCGATTCGAGCCCAACTAGTTTAAAGTAAACACCCCTACAGCGATCAGTGCCCGCAGATGAGCCACCTTCGAGTGGTTTTGCTCCATGCAGCGTATAAGATCTAAGCGGGTGGGCAATGCCTAGGAACAAATTTCAATCAATAGTGAGCCAAAGAGAATGCTAATCAAAGCTGCGAATACAGCGAGGCAGTCAGGCCCAGAGGCCATCCCTCTTGCTGGCATTATCGCTGTGTTCTGCCTGACGTTAAGCATCCCCGCATTTAGCCAAGATAGCCTGCCGCAACTCGACTTAGACCTTCCTCTACGCCTCGATTTCTCCGGTTCCTGGGAGAAGGATTTCAGACGCAGCGACAATTGGGAAGATGAGCTATCTCGGACTCTGCGTATTCGCCAAGAGTCTGCGGCGCGGCAACAGTCCTCGCCCGGTTCTTCGCGCATCCGCTCGACTCCGCCGATTTCCATTGGCAATGTGAATCTGCCGCGAAGTCGCGGTCGCGGCGCGAACATCGTCGATTTGGCCCGGTTGGCGGAATACATTAGCCGACAAAGCATCCTAGATATAATTCAGACTCGAGATGAAATAAGAATCGAGCGTAGCGGCGAGGCGGCGTTGATCTGTGGTGTTGAGTATACGCTACAGCGGACATTCGCCAACGAATACGGGGTTGAGGTCTGTGGCTGGGAGGGACAACAACTAGTCTTCCAGATCATGCTGCCTGATGACCTCGTCATCATGCATCGCTTCACAGTGTCCTCGAATCAACTCGTACTCAACTTACTTACCAGCATCTACAGCAAGGGGGGCGAGCCATTCAATCTTATTCAAGCATTCAACAAATACGAAGCACCGCGTGATGAATTTAACTGCATTCAAACCTTGAGCCGCGGACAAGTTTGCAGTCAGGCCGGCACCGATCTATCTACCGTGTTGGAGAACTATTGAGCTATTCGAGGAGTACATCAGGTATTCGGGCTCTGACAGTATTACTAGTATTGCTACTAGCTGCTTGCGCGCTGACAGTACCAGAGCCGGTATTGGTGGAGCGTCCCCTAGATCTTGTAGGCGATGTAAATCTAATACAAGCAATTCAAGCTCCATCCGAGAACGCATTGCTAGAAGTAGGTGTGCAAGTATTCGGCACGGCTCAGAAAGAAGCTGGCGCATACAAATTAGGCGATTGGGTATTCGACGAGATCATTCAGAAGGAAACACAATTCCTTCCCCATCTTCTGAAGAATACTCTCGTTGATTCTAACCAATGGGGAGCCATAAGAGTAATTCCAGAAAGTGATCCCTCTCTCGACCTCATCATTGCAGGACAAATCATTCAATCAGATGGCGAGACGCTTGAACTACAGATTCGCGCAATCGACAGCAGCGGTAGAGAATGGTTGAACCGAACCTATGCAGATCAAAGTGTTCAAGAAGAGTACCCAGAATCTACAAGATTTACTCTGAACAATACTTTCGATGCCATAAATTTCATCGACCCTTTTCAAGATATTTACAATCGCATTGCCAACGACCTCGTTGCGATGAGGGCGAGCCTAGACGAGCAGACACTTGGCGATCTTAATCTCGTTACCGACATGCTCTACGCAAGCGACCTATCTCCCGATACTTTTTCAGATTCAATAAAAAAGGATGAGAATGGCCTGCTGATAGTCGACAGACTGCCATCACTCGATGATCCCATGATGGCTAGAGTTGCCGACATGAAATACCGTCATCATCTTTTTATCGATACTGTAGATGAGTACTATCAAACGCTCTATGACGACATTCAACCCGCCTATGTTCTATGGCGCCGTTATTCGATTGACCAGATCGTCGAGATCGAAACATCACAGCAAGAAGCAAACCGGAGCGACTATGGTAGATCGAGTGGTTTCTTATCGCTAAGCCAGCGCTATGATCGTTTTAAGTGGAGCAAGATATTTGAGCGAGAGTTTAGCGACTTGGCTGCCGGCTTCAACAACGAACTTGCACCCGCATTTCTAGAACTAAACTCTCAAGTTCACGGACTAACGGGAACAATGGAACAACAGTACCGAGAATGGCGCGGCATATTGCGGAATTTATTTGAGCTAGAGAATGGCGAACTAACTACCGATGCGACGGAGTAAAGATTAAACTACCGCTTAGCTTGTCGCCGTCTAGAGAGCATCTAAGCAGCGACTATAACGGCCCAGCAGATTAGGCCCACTGCAACGGGTGCGATCATCAGGAATACTAGGTGTCTTACGTGGATCATTGTCTCGTCCTCTTGTTTTCTCTCTCGTTATCAAGAAGCTAATATATCACTAAAAGTATTCGACTCGGTGTCGCTGCGACACTATGACGCGGCTGGTAATGCTCGTCTTTTTCCGCACCAAACTCTGTTTACATAACATTCTCTAGGCGTATACTCGATTAAAAATAGAAAAGGTGTTGACCATGACCGATGCAGAGACCCTTCCTGAAACGAGTAGAAAATCACGCACCATCTTCATCGCCGCTGGCGGCACCTTGTTAGTTGCCCTCGTTGCCGGCTTTCTAATCTACTCATCAATTTGTCCTTGCGAGCGTACCCCCGGTGGTTTTCTTTTCGGAGAACAGGCGAGTGAACCCGTGCGTGATTGGTCGTTTGCAAACGACGTGCCGCTTTGTCAGCTACAAATCTGGGCGGGAGTAAGGCCCCACGCGATAAACCTCAATTGCATGTCGACCCCAGACGGCGAACTCTATCTCAGCTGTTCGGTGTGTGCGTCGAAATATTGGGCGGGCAAAGTTGGAGAAGACGAAACAGGGGTTATGCGATTAAACGGTGTCGTCTATCCCGTCGTAATTAATCGCGAGACCGACTCCGCTGCTATGGACCGCGCTTGGGCGGCTCGAATAGAGAAACTACAGACCCATGGCGGCGGTCAGTTCAATCCCACACCGTCACCTGACTCGCGGCGACCGGATCACTGGTGGACCTTTAGGATTGTCTCCTCCAGTTAAACTTTGTAGCTGGCGAGGTTAACAAAAAAAGGCGATGCTTCTGAGCATCGCCTTTTTTTGTTAACCTCATTTACGAATATATTAGGCCAGATTGTTTTCAAACAGATTTAACAATCGACTCCAGGCGCGCTCGGCCTGAGCCTCGTTATAGACTTGCGAGTCCGGTGGACACCAGCCATGCAGCGTGCCCCCATAAACTTCGATCTCTGCCGATAGGTTTGCCGCGGCATAAGCTTCCCCTAAAGTCACCTTCGCCTCGGGAGTGCTTGCGTCATCATTTGCCGCAATACAGTGCAACATCGCCGATTGCGTCTGAGGAATTAAAAGATGCGGGCTGTTATCAGCATCTGTAGCTAAGCCACCCCCATGGAACGTGCCTCCGGCACCAAGGCGATCGGGCACTGCTGCGACTGTGCGCATTACCATCGGCCCGCCCATGCAATACCCCATTGTGCCAATTCGTCGACTTGTATCCGTAGCCGACTGTTGGTCCAACCAACTCACCATGGTGCGTGCATCGGTGAAATGAGTTTCCGCATTTAGATTGCGCGCCATCGGCAATACAATCTCTCGCGTTTCAGGTTGGCCGAAGCTTGCGCCTTCGCCAACTACAGGCGAGACCGCATCACGATAGAAGGGATTCACAACCAAGACAGTATAGCCAGATTGTGCGAGACGTTTACCCATCATGCGAAAGGCAGGTCGTAGCCCAAGAATATCGGGCCAAATGATGACCGCTGCGTGACTACCGCTAGCGGGATGAACGAAATAACAATCGGCTACGCCATCGGGAGTCGTAATGTTTACGTCCGACTCTGTAACAGACTGCGCATTTGCAACTGGAGGTAAAAACATAGCCAAACCAGCGGCTGCGGTCAGCTTGTTGAATTTACGCCTACTAAGCTCTCCGCTACTGTTGAGAAATTCCTCAGCTTCTTTTTGAGTATCTAAATCACACATGTTGTTCTCCTTGAGCGCTCACAGTTTGAGCCGATATTGTTTGGCTCTAATCCCGATGATATGAAAATATTTAGGGCCAGCCGGGATAATTCCAGCCTAGATTCAAAGCCAGTGTTAGGTCTTTTCTTGCGTGCCATATTGTCACCTAATTGCTTGCGATGCAAAATGACTGATCGATAGCAGCCCTGTTAAATTATCGCTACTATTGATTCATGCAATCAACCACCGGATTACTAGTCATCGATATGCAGGTTTGCGCGTTCGATGGTCAGACCTATGCCAAAGATACACATGGTTGGGAGATTCACCCGCGCATGAAAATAGGCGATGAAGACAAGATCGTTTATAAGGCTCAGTCGAATGCCTTTGAAAATACAAAGCTTCAGCAGGTACTGTCGAGTTTACTATCACCGGCTTAGTAACTTGTGGAATATGGAGTGAATACTGCATCGCCAACACCACAATTGCGGCGCTTGAACAAGGTTACCAGACCTGTGTTGCATCTGATGCTCACAGTACTGTGGCGGGTAGTAACTCGAAAGCAGTCCGGAAAATCGAAGAACAGAATGCTCTCCTCAAGAGCAAGAACGCTCAACTGCTCACCGTGTCACAGCTGGCAGAGTCATTACGCAATAAATAATTTACAGTTCATGTTAGTCCTTTCTTCACGACGGTGGAAAATATCTAGCATTGTTTATACGTACCTTGTGTAGTTTCATCGTCCACTCTCGCATTCAACCCAACTGGCACCTCTAAGAATAAGCATGGCGGCTGGATAGGTAAATGTATTGAGACTGTTCTGTGACAGGTGAAGCTGCGTGTTTTCCACGAACCGCATCCTACAATGCGACATTACCTCCAGCCAAGCCCACGCACCCAACCAACATGAAAGGAAAATGGGATACAGAAATTTATAGGCTAAAGGTTTTGGTACTTGGAGATTTGGTGCGTTAGTTTATTATTCTATTGCTGCCCCCTATTCCCAGGTAACAGAGGCGTAAACATTAACAAAAAGAGCTCTTATTTTTATTGTATTCGAGCCGATGTAAACAAGAATCACACAAGTGACACTAACATGACTTCGACAGAACAAATCTCCCGCGAACACTTGAGTCAATTCAAGGTCTTTCACAATCAACTGATTGACCCGATCTGGGAATTGCTGCGGTATTGCGAAGTACGCTACCTCAGCGAAGGCGAGGTGTTGCTTGAGAAGAATCAGGCTAATCGTACTATGTTTTTAGTTCTAAGCGGTACGCTAAAGGTTTATCTCGATGACGAACACCAACGAGTAGCTGCCGAATTAGGACAGGGGCAAACCGTCGGTGAACTCTCGGTTATCGATGGCAGCGCCGCTTCCGCCCACGTCGTTTCCACCGGTGAAACATCGTTATTGTGCGTAAATGAAAAGACTTTTTGGCGCCTAACGCGCGCATCCCATGGTTTCTGTACAAGTTTGTTACTGCTACTTTCTCTGCGCATGCGCTCCAGTAATATTTCTCTGGAGGAGAGCGAAAATCTGCAATGGAAATTTGAGCAGCAAGCGCTGACCGACGGCTTAACCGGCGTCTACAATCGCCGCTGGCTGGACCAGATGTTGCCACGACTCCTGCTACGCAGCGAACAGGATAACCTACCTTTCTGTGTGCTCATGATAGACGTCGACCACTTTAAGAAATTTAATGACAATTACGGACACGCTATAGGCGACAACGCACTGTGTAAAGTCGCCGATACTTTAGTTAAGAATGTACGGCCAATTGATCTAGTCGCAAGGTACGGCGGTGAAGAGTTTTGCGTGCTCTTACCTGAAACTGATTTACAAAGTGGCATCGGTGCCGGCACACGCACACGCAAGGCTATTCACGACGCTAAGCTATGTGACAGCAACGGCAAACCTATTCCTGGCATTACCATATCGGCTGGACTCGCTGAACGGCGTGTTGGAGATAGTGCTGATGACATGTTGAAACGCGCCGATCAGGCACTCTATTTGGCGAAAGCGCAGGGTCGCGATCGTTTGGAGACTAGTGCGGAGATACTCGCGTAAGTAGAGAGTGCGCAGACAATAGTCTTGGTTTCAGCGAAAAGCTAATAAACAGGATTGTAGTGTCCCAGCAGTTTCTGCAGGATGTGGAAACCCTAGCCTGTCCCCGGCCTTTCCTCGGCTTTCTCTTCAGACCGGGTGGTATAGATTACGGGGATCAGGCACTATTGGTGTGTTTAGCAGCGCAACATCCCAGAATATGATGATGGCTAGTCAATCGCGATATCCGATTGGAGCCTAACTGTAGGTCTCAACTGGGAAAATTAACCAGTAAAATCAGAAAAAGAGCCGCGCCATGTCAGATAAAAAATCCAATCCCAACACTATCAATCGCCGTCAGGTAATCGCCGGTCTCGGCGCACTCGCTGCCACCAGTCTGTTACCCCAACGTCTCGCCGCGCAAAATCGCAGTGAGGCCGACATTCTCATTATTGGCGGCGGTATCGCCGGGGCCTCTACAGCTCTTCATCTGGCCGAACAGGGTCGCGATGTTACTTTATTAGAGAGAGGTGAAATCGCCTCGGAGGCATCGGGACAAAACATGGGCGGCCTGGGTGGCTCGGGCTGGGGCAACAATCCCAATCTGCTGTCCTATCTCACCGCAGGCAGCGTCGAGATCTTCAAGCGCATGCAGATCGATATGGGTTATGACATGGAGTTTCGGCTTTCTGGTACCTTGACCGCCATACATAGCGAAGAACAATATGAGCACTTTCAGGATGATGTGGCCGCCCAGAAAGCAGGCGGCTATGAAATCGACTTGATCTCTCCCAGAGAAGCACGCGCTATCGAGCCGGAGGCTAATGGTGAGCTGCCCGGGTTTATGTATAGACCTCAGCGTGGACAAGCCGATCCGGTAAAAACCACCAGAGCATTTGCCCATGCTGCGGAAGTTGCCGGCGCGACTATTGCCACTGGACAGAACGTTGTCGCCATTACACCACTAAGTGCTGGCGGCTATATGGTTCGAACTGAATCTACAGAATACCACTGTCAGACGCTAGTGCTGGCAACCGGCGCCTGGTGTGGTCCAGTAGGTAAGATGCTGGGACTGAATATACCCATCGTTCCGATACGCGGCCAGATGTGGGCGACATCGAGCTTACCTACTCGCGTGCTGCACACTATTGGCTCTACCATCTCCAGCTTTGCCTGGAGTAAAAACAATGGCGCCGATTCTGTTACGCCTCCAAACCTGACACACAAGAACGGTCGTCGCACGACGCAACACCTGTATGGACGTCAACGCAAGAATGGCGAGATTATTTTTGGCGGCGATCGCGAAAGTCTGGGTTACATCACCACGTCTGACCCGGCTGGTATCGAAGTGAATCGACTGCATGCAGCTCAAGTGATTCCACTGGTAGCGAGCCTTCCTATAGCGCGAACCTGGACTGGACTCATGCCCTTCTCTGTCGATGGCAGCCCTATCATTGGCAAGATTCCGCTAAGAAATAATCTGTTCATTGTCAGCGGCCTGGCTTCATCGGGTTTCGGCCGGGGGCCGATGGCGGGCAAACTCGCTGCTGATTATATCCATACTGGAAACATGAATCCGGTAATGGCAGAGTCTGATCCAGCTAGGTGTGTTACCGAAGCGTGAGCAAGAGATGACACTAGAGCTACAGGAGAACACCTTATTTAGGTTAATTTTCCCCTTCTGGCGACAATCAATATTTTTATTCTGGACTAAGCAGTTTACTTAATAGGATTTCTGCTGGTTGCGCGAATTCGTTCTGCTGGAAGGGCCAATTGTTCAAGAAGGTATTTTTTAAACGAGGGTTTATAGGGTTGCAATTCTGCAGCCCTTTGCATACACAAAAGCCATGCGTCGCGTTCGCTCTCACCTACTGTTAAATGCATATGCACTTTGGGAATACTAATCGGCCCGTATTTGTCTCGGTATTGCCTTGGACCGCCCAGCCAATAGCAGAGAAAGTGCGTGAGCTTATCGTCGATAACAGACAGGTCCGCCGCATGCATTGAGCGAATTTTTCCCGCTTCTGGCAGTTCATCCATAAACTGATAAAAGCATTTAACTAGCTTTTGAATTCCATCGAATTCTCCCGCCGCCCGATAGGAAGTATCTTCGAAGCCATAATTTTCATCAGGTGGAGCTGCTTTGTTCATAGCGTGAATAGAGTGTGAGGTATTGAGATTGGCAGTTTAACTGATTGATGCGTGAATAACCTATTCAATCAACCAGCAGCCCAAGCAATATCTTACTCAAAAAATACTCTCTCAATGCCATTGTGGCCGGCAATGCCCCGCCTTGATTCTTCGAGTAGAAATATCCAGAGATGTCCTACATATTTGTAACGGCCGTTAAACTTGTGCGTTAGCATGTAGCAGATCAAAGAACTTATCAGCCAACATAAGATAGAATAGCGATCAGACTACCGCGAAACGGATACTTACTATGAATGAAGAAAAGGTAAAACAGCTTCTTAAGGAGCTCTTGGAAGAAATCGGTCAGGGGGAAAATCCGGACCAAGAGCTTCTGGGGTCTGCGCAGCGGCTGCAATCAGACATCGATTCCCTTCTAAACCCTGATGTCGACAGTTCAGACAATACAGTCTTGGATGACATGATCGCCTTAGAGGCGCTGTTTGCAACCCGCCACCCGGTGGCCGAGAAGATAATACGTGAGCTTGTGAATAGTTTGAGCCGCATCGGAATTTAGATCTGCGACTACGACTATTCTATGCCTTGTTACTAGTTGATGGGGTGCAGCTCTAGAGGAATAGAACCGTCACGACTGCCTAGCACTGTAGCGAAGAAAGTATCTCCCCAGGTGTACTTTTCCTGCATCATGTCGTTGATTCTTTTCGACTTATCGGGCCTTTGAACCACGGTATACCTTGCCGTGACCCCATTGCGGCCAACTTCGATTTCTCCATTGTGTTGGATTCTATCGAACCATCCCGACCCATCGGCACCTACCCGCAGGTATTGATAGCCCTCGTCATCCATAATCCACAATCTAGTTGCCTGCATCTCACCCGCCTCATCTGTTGTGTAAAGGTCAATCACCTCAACTCGCTCCGAGGCTAGCGTCTGCACCAGCAAAAATACCAGCGCTATGCCGACAGGAACTCCGATAGCCCAAAGTAGATATTTCATGCAATTTCTCCCACTTTCAATCTTTTATCATTACTACATCAATGCCGACATTGGTGACCCTCAATAACTTTAACATTAAACTATTTAATATTAAATAGTTTAATGTTCATGGATTCGATTACAATTACGGAATCAAACCAATAGGAATCAACGTGACTAAAAAGAATTCGAGCGAATCAACGCTATTCGCCTACTTCAATGAGATAGGCATCATCGCACAACTGAGCAATGCGCTTTTTGAGAAGAGCCTACCCGATGGACTGAATAATTCGCAGTTCGGCGTGCTAAATTGGTTTAGGCGTGTCGACTCTCAAGCTACTCCCGGCCGCCTAGCCACCGCGTTCCAGGTTACTGCTGGCGCTATGACAAACACCTTGAAGAAGCTAAATGCCAAGGGCTTAGTTAAGATAGAGCCAGATGAATTCAGCGGCCGCAAAAAGAAAGTAACGATTACCGAGAAGGGTAAAAAAGTTCGAGAACAAGCGATTATCGCCGCCGCCCCATTATTCCAAGAGTTCGCCGAGAACTTCCCGCAGGAAAATATCGAATTGCAGGTCGAATTGCTGCAACAGGTGAGAGAATATTTGGATCAGCGCCGTGACCCCTAGCCGAGGCTTCCGTGCAATCTACTAGGCAACAAAGACTGCCGAAACCCATTTCCTGATTGCCGCTAACATCGACCTTTTGGTAAAGATCAGCATGGAGAATCTTGTGTTATAAAAAGCAATGACGCTGACAGCTATCATGGCCGCTATTTGTTCCTGAATCAGTCGCTCAAAGTATTTTCGCCGAAGCTTTAATTCAACCCTTTCACAACAGAGCATTAACACTACATTGGAGCCCAGATTGAAGAAACTATTGAAATGGATAGGCATCGGCATCGCCGTGCTGGTAATCAGTATCGCCGCACTCTTAGGGGGCATGCGCTTTCACGACGGCCCGCTCGAAATACTAAGCGGCGGCCCCTTCAAGACTGGCACGCTTCGCATCGCGCCAGACGACTGGAGCTTCCTCAAAGATCGCTCCACCATTGAATTCCAGACTATGAAGCCGGCGCAGTCCCGCACCGTGTGGCTCGCTAGCTTTGATCAACGCTTGTTCGTAGTGAGCGGATATATGACAACCAACTACGGCGCCATCTGGAAGCAATGGCCCTACTACTTAGAAACAGACGATTCGGTGGTGCTGCGCATCGATGGGAATCTGTATGAGCAGAGATTGCAGCGCATCATGAGCGGGCCAGAGGTTATACCGGTGCTTAGCGAATTCAGTCGCAAGTACGGCGATGGCGAGGCGGCGAGTGCCGATTCAGTCGCTAGTGGCTATACCTGGATGTTTGAGGTTGTAGACCGCTAAGGCTAGTGATTTACTAGATAAAGGCCGTGAAAGTTGGATAAAGAGACTAATAGATAGATGAGTTTGATAAGAATATTTACTGTAGGCGGCACCATCGATAAGGTCTACTTCGATGCGAAGAGCAGCTACGAGGTAGGCCCTCCGAATATCATCGAAGTACTTTCTGGCCTTAGTCTAAATCCGCACTACGAGGTTTCGTCACTGATGCAGAAGGACAGCCTTGAGATGACCGATGCAGACAGGGAAGTAGTTCGCCAGGCCGTAAGCGAGACAGTCGAGGACATGATCATAATTACCCACGGCACAGACACCATGACCAATACAGCCAAAATATTAGCCGACATACCAGAAAAGACGATCGTCCTCACCGGTGCGCTCAGCCCCGCTCTGTTTAAAAACTCTGATGCGATGTTCAATGTCGGGGCGGCGTTTACGGCAGTTCAGACTCAGCCCGCAGGCATTTACATCGCTATGAACGGCGTGGTATTCGAGTATGACAAGGTTAGAAAAGATGTTGAGAACAATCGATTCGTGGCATTATAAAAATCAGACTGGTCCACGCTACATGTGCCCCCTGGAGTAACTGATGACCGCAATAAGACCAATAAGCAAACTACTCATACTCTGCTCATTTTCGATGGCGCTAACCGCCTGCTTTGATACTAACGACTCGGCACCCATGCCAAGCTTAAGTTTCGCGGAATCCTTTCAGACTCAACTTATTCAGGCACAGCCCGGCGACGTTATCGAGGTTCCTGCTGGTATTCACCAGTTCACTCGCAGCCTATCGCTAACGGTTCCCGGTGTGACCATAAAAGGCGCTGGTATGGACTCGTCGATTCTATCTTTCAAGAATCAAGTACAGGGCGCCGAGGGCCTGTTAGTAAGCGCCGACGATTTCGTCATTCAGGATCTAGCCATCGAAGACTCTGTGGGTGATGCACTCAAGATCAACGGAAGCACGAATGTCACCATACGCCGCGTCCGCACAGAATGGACGCGAGGTGCCAATACCGAGAACGGTGCCTACGGCATCTATCCAGTTCAATCGACAAATGTGCTCATAGAAGGCTCCGTCGCCATCGGCGCATCCGATGCCGGCATCTACGTCGGCCAATCTAGTCAGATCATCGTTAGAAATTCCCGTGCCGAATTCAATGTCGCCGGCATCGAGATCGAGAACTCCACCTTTGCTGATGTATATGGCAATGTCGTGACTAACAACACCGGCGGCATTCTGGTATTCGACCTACCGAACCTTCCAGTACAGGGCGGAAAGGCAACTCGAGTGTTCAACAACGAGATCTACAGGAATAATACTGAGAATTTTGCACCGGAAGGAAATATCGTAGGCAATGTACCTCCGGGAACTGGCTTGCTAATACTGGCAAACGACAACATCGAAGTTTTCGAGAATAATTTTCGCGACAACAAGAGCGTAAACATCATGGTCTATAGCTTCGCCCTAGGCGGGCGCACGATTGAAGACCCGGACTACGATCCCTACCCCGAACAAATCTACATTCACGACAACAATTACGTGGGCGGGGGAACGGTGCCTGGACACGCTGCGCTAAGAGCGTGGCATGCTGTCAGTGAACTGGACTCTCCAAATATTGTATGGGGCGGCCTTGTTAAGCCTGACAGCAATGGCGAGAATATTATTTGTCTGGGCGAAGAAAGCGACGTGAGTTTTATGAACCTAAAGGGCGGCCTCGACCCAAGCGATATCTCTTACGATGCAGCACCGCACCAATGTAACTTGCCGAGACTTCCCAGTATTTCTTTCGACTTCCCGAAAGATGATTGACTCCTAATTACAACTAGCGAAATTTTTGGATAGACACTCATTCTTTAACTCAGTACGATGCTCGCAATGAACTTCCACCTTTACAGCCTCAATCTCTCTGACTCACTGGAACAAGTGGGCTTGTTGCTGCGTGGAATATCATGACGACCTAGGCTAGATCGAACTTGAAAAAACCCCGGCAACTACACAGTTACCGGGGTTTTTTCGTTTCTGAAGAACGAAAAGAAAATGCAAAAGGAGCAAAAATGAATATTAAAGAAATAGTTAAAAATCAAAACGCACACTTCGTGTTCTATCGCGATCACTCCCTCTTCTACGAGACTGACAATGGCTTCCTGTTTTCGGTGCCGATTTCCGACGCAGGCTCCGCGACAATAAACGCCGAAGAGAAGGCCATATTGCTAATGCGCTATATCCGTAAGCATATCGCGCACACAGAATCTGCAAGGACGGCGCAGGATGCAATGAACCGTGATGGCAATGAGCCATGAAATACGACGTGGAGGGCAGCACGATAGATTACGCTTTTAGAAAGAGCGGAGTTACTGATGCCCATTTATGGCGAAGCTTATTCAGAAGTGAACATTCAAAGGCAGAATTACACAGAATCTGCCTTTGAATGAAGGGGCTTAGTCGAACGCAAAACCGTTACTTCTAGCAATGTCCATATAGGTCTGCTTGAACCCTGGCAGCAAGTAGCCCTCGCTTATAAGCGAGTCGGTTGCCGCCTCGTACTGAGTCAGGTAGTCCCTAAAGGACGAGTACATTGCCACAATAGGGGTGCGCGGATCGCTAGACTGCTCAGCCGCTGCCATGCTCGCTGGTAATGGTATGTAACCACCCGATAGCCGTGCCAGAGATTTTTCCGCACCCGTGCTAACGGCACGAAGATTCCAAGGCACGAAAGTTGCCAGTGGCACCTGTGTAAGTGGCGGCAGTACGGTTGTTTTCGCCGAGTCGTTATTGTTGCTGTTCACTGCAGGCACTAGAGCCTTGTAATACATATCAGTCGTCAGTGGATGAATATCTACTATTCTATCAACCATCCAGCGATCGCCGTAGTTGGCAAAGCCAGGTGTATAGACCGCGTCAGGATGATCTACACCATTAAGCTGATTCCAGGCGCGACTATTGATACGGCCATTAATATGCGCAGGCACTAGAGAGCCATCCGCGATTTTCGGATAGCGAGAAGCAGGTGGTGCTTCATCAAATGCTACCCAGTCATACATGGCAACGAGTAGTGAGTCGGCAATGGGTGCCCACATATTCGGATTAGGCGGCAGCTGCCCTGAACCCGCTGCACGTGGCAGCCCGTTACCAGAACCATGCTGCGACCCACCTATAGAATAGAAGCGCACCTCTTCGGGCAGCACTGCATCCATTGTTCCCTGAGGGTTTGTATGGGGTAAGGAGCCGCCGCGCACCCAGTACTCATTCGAGGTCTGAATGTGCATTACCTTAGGAACCGTGTTACTCGCCCTAGCCTTGCCGAGAATACTGTCAATGCGCTCGGTAAATGGGTCCGTGCTTTCGCCGTAGGTAAAAGGAAACAAATCGTTTGGATAGAGATGGTTCGAATGCTGGCCGTTGGTTCGTGTGGGCATGGCGAAGCGATTGTTGAACATGCCATAACCACTACCTGCTATTACAGGAATCACCCCATCGAATACCTTGCGGCCATGTAAGTCTTCGTTGAATCCGTCGTACATGAATTGACGCAGCAGTCGTCCGCTCTGTGAATTGCCCCAAGCAACCGTGCTCTCGATATCTGGCAGCCCCAATTGCGCAAGCTCATCAATAGCATCGTCACCGAAACGAATCGCCGAGACCATGTCGCGGATAGCGGCCATACCGGCCCCTGCCAGAACTGGATTACGCGCCTCGTAGACAAGCTCATACAGCATTCCCGGCTGAAATCCACCAGCAACAGTTAAATTCACTATAGGTTGATTGCTGTCACTTTGCGGCACGACCTCTAGCTGAAACTGAGAACGCTCAACGGTTATGCGGGGGTCGTCTTGATACAAACGCCGAGTCAAACTTGCACTTGCTAGACCTGCAGTAGTTGGCTCATAGGCCAGGTGTCCGCTGCCCGCTATGTTCACTTTCTCAGTTGCTTCCCCTACGCTTACCTCGTATCTAACCTGGCCGGTTATGCGTTGCCGTGCGGAACCCACGATGGGTGCATGCAGGCGCAATCGCCCTGCTCGAGGTGATAACTCATTGATCCATCCAGTAGCAAGATAAGTAAACCCCATTCCGCTCAAGGGGTGCAATAACGATCGCTCCGGTGGAAACACACTGCCGCCGCGGTTGTTCACGTTATACAACAAGCCGCCGTTAGCGACCGAGACGGAGGGAACCAACAGTCTAAAATCAGCCGAATACTCGACCAAGCCATCGCCGTTCAGAGGCGCATACTCTATGTCGGTGACTGCCCCATTCAGGTCTCTGTTGGGATCTAGCGTGAAGTAGACAACCCCAGAGATCGATTGATAGCTGAAATCAACGTTCGAGTCTGACAGGCTCTCTTGGTGGGTAATTTCGATGCGCTCGATTTCCGCAGATGAAGAGACAGCAAGCAGCAAGGACGCAGCTGCGATGAAAAGAATTCTAAATAGCTTCATAGTATTATCCGATTGCTCTTTTTATTAACTTTTGTGTGGCTGTTCTTATTAACTAATTCTCGCGAATACACTGGAATAGTGAGTCTATAACATTTATCTAGGGACTCCCTGGCGAATTCGCGCCCAGCCTAGACTGACCCTGTCATTGCCGCCTTTCTATTCGCTCGATACTGTTGAAATACTGGCATTAGAGCAGTCAACATGGACCCAACTACCAGCAGGGCGGCTCCAATCAGAGACAGCATACCTAAGCGGTCTGAGAAGGCATAGTCTGGTTGGAAGAACACGACAAGCTTCAGTGAGCCTATAGTGAACAGTGGCGCTAGCGCTAGGACTGCGCTGACTTTAGAGGCGTCCCAACAGTCCAGCGCCTCGGCAAAACAACCGTACGCGACAAGTGTGTTCAAACAACAGAACACCAATAGATAAACCTGAATCCGGCTAAGTTGAAAAAAACTAAGAGGTGAAATAAAGGGGAGCAGCACCACAATAGAAAAAGCGTAAATCAGAAATAATATTTGCACCGAGGAAAAACTATTCAGCAGTTGCTTCTGCAGTAACGCATAGACGGTCCAGGTTATCGCGGCGAAGACCACGATGATTACACCAATAGTTTCTCTATTTTCTAGATTAAGAAATTCACCTAGGCGATCGTTAAAAAAAAGCAAAAGACCGCATAGAATTAATGTGGTGCCGAATTTCTGCACCGCAAAGAACGGTTCCTTGTAAATGAAGACTCCGCCCAAAATTAGGAACAAGGTGGTGAGTTGAATGACTGCTTCGCTTGTTTCACCGTTGACAAAATTTAGGCTATAAGAGAATAGAAAATAGTTAATACAAAGTCCCACGGCAGCAAACAGGAGAAACCATTTTATCTGTGCGCCCTGTCGTAACAGCCGCGGTAGTTTTCCTTGGAAGGCTAGCCATGCAAACAGCACGACACCGGCTGCAAAGAATCGGTACCACACGATAGTAACAGCAYCCATTCCTGCGAGCAGTTCCTTCAATGCWACAGGCAACATACCCCATAGCATCGCTGCAGTAAGAGATAGAAAGAATCCAGTTGTATGTTTAATTGTTGGGCTGTGCATGAACGGATCCGGGACTGCGGCCTCAATTACACACAATGCTTAGAGGCCACTGAAAATTTTAACCTAGGGAAGTTGCTACAGATCTGGCTAGCTAACGCTCACACAAACTAACTTCCTTAGTACTGAATGTAAACCGGATTGGGCAATTTGTCCTAGAGTGGAATCAGCTCAGTTGTATGTTATGAGAAAAACGCGCGCTCAGAAAYTCCATTTGATCTGCTAGTACATYGTGATTTGAAAGATAGAGGAACTCGTATTGGTTCGGCACAAACGGTACCGCTAAGAGCTCCATATTCGCCTGTTCGGGAGAACGGTCAGCTTTTCGGTTATTGCAACGCCTGCAGGAAGTTACGACGTTGGTCCAAACATCTATGCCCCCTCTAGAGAGAGGCTGCACATGATCGCGCGAGAGTGCATTCAGGGCAAATTGGCCACCACAGTARAGACAGATATTCTTGTCGCGCCTAAAAAGAAACCGATTCTCAAGNGGCGGATTGAATCTGTCTGCATGGACCTTGCCGTCGCAGGCCACGATACTGGGCAGCCGCAATACCGATTGCTTTCCGCTACGATCAATACCCCCGCGCATCTCGAAGACAGTGCTGCCAAGAGACCAGACGACGAGGTCTTTAACCAGTAGTGTTGCTGTCTCTTCCCGAGTAAGCCAGCTTATCGGAACACCCGCTTTGTTTAACCTTAATATCTTAGCATTC
>JAESUT010000142.1 GCA_016762995.1 Gammaproteobacteria bacterium
GCGAGTCTTGATTGCTGCGCAATCGATCGAACTGGAGAGTTCAAATCTTCATCCTCGCCCTGAAGGGTGGGTGACTCCTGCTAGTTAGGAGAACCTGTCTGGGGATGTGAAGGCTGGTGGTCATTATTTGGCGGAGGAGGAGAGATTCGAACTCTCGGAGGGCTTTCACCCTCGCTGGTTTTCAAGACCAGTGCATTCGACCACTCTGCCACCCCTCCGCGGTACGGTGGAGAATCTTACTATAATCCCTGCCACAGTCAACAGCGTATTGAGCATAAATAGCGGGCAGCGAAATGCGTTGATTTTAGGCGGGTTACGCGTATCATTATTTGTATATTTTGCGGCTTATCGCGTCCTAAGCTATTGAAAACACGGGCGGCAGCCTCATATCTTAATAAAGCCTGTAGACCTTAGGTCGCTATAGTGAATAGGCTAAACATTATTCAACCCTAGCTGGAGAAAACGATGAACGAAGTTGAGTTAAATATTGGTCGAAGCCAGGATTCGGCACTATCTATAAACAAGGTAGTTCGCAATACCTACATGCTGCTGTCCATGACTCTGTTTTTCAGCGCGATCTGCGCCACCGCAAGCATGGCAATGCAGGTCAGCCAAGGTGCTGGTTTTATGATGCTACTTGGCGGCTTCGGAATGACTTTCGTGGTGCGTGCCACAGCAAAATCCTCAAAGGGCCTTGTGGCGGTATTCGTCTTTGCGGGCCTTATGGGAGCGGCGCTAGGGCCAACTATCAACGCTTACCTGATTACCTACGTTAATGGCTCTGCCATCGTTGCTCAGGCACTTGGCGGCACGGCATTGATCTTCTTGTCTCTGTCAGGCTATGCGCTGACATCGGGTAAGAATTTCAATTTTCTTGGCGGCTTCATCTTCACCGGCATGATGGTAGTCATCGTGGCAATGATCGCTAACATATTCCTGCAGATACCTGCATTTAGCTTGGCTATTTCATCCGCCGTGATCTTGCTGATGTCTGGCTTCATCTTGTTTGACACTAGTCGCATCGTTAATGGCGGCGAGCGTAATTACATCATGGCCACAGTATCTCTGTACTTGAGCATCTTTAACATCTTCGTGCACCTGCTCCACCTACTGGGCTCGCTCACAGGCAGACAATAAAATCAGGCAATTCTAGCCAATTGAACTCTAAACCCCAGCTTGTCTGGGGTTTTTTATTGCCAGCATTAGTCATAGCAGCCCGCCTGGATTAAACTCGAACTGTGAAATTTTCTATCGTTATCTACGCCGCGCCCTACTCCTCGGAATCTGCAGCTACGGCGCTTCGATTCGCCAAGTCGCTTATTGGCCAGGGCCATGAACTCTATCGGCTATTTTTTTTCGGCGACGGCGTGCATAACGCCTCCAAGCTCACCGTCGTTGCGCAGGATGAGATAAACCTACAGCAACAATGGAGCGAACTGATCGAGGCGCATAACATCGACTCCGTTATCTGTGTCAGCTCGGCACTACGCCGGGGTGTTTTAGATCAAACAGAAGCCGACCGCCACGATCTAGGCACGGCAAGTGCGTATGAGAGTTCAGAGGTTGCCGGTCTTGGCCAACTGATCGATGCGACGCTACATTCCGATCGAGTGGTTAATTTCGGCTAGGCGATGACAGAAAATACCAACACAACAAGGCCGCCTAGATCGAGTATCACTTTCATTAGTCGCAGCGCACCGTATGGAAACAACAGAGCTAATTTGTGCCTAGACATGGCCCTCGCCTTCGCTGTGTTCGAACAGGAGGTAAATTACGTTTTCCTAGATGACGGCGTCTATCAATTGCTTAAAGGACAAGATGCTGCGTCTATTCAGAGCAAGACGCTAGGCAATGCACTTGAGACACTCGCCTTGTACGGTATCGAGAGTGTTTTTGCCGATCAGCAATCATTGCTTGAGCGAAACATTGACGTGGCAGATTTACTTCCCGGCACGCAGTTGATCGATAGCGGTGCTGTAGCTAAGCTTATCGAGAGCTCCGATACGGTATTCAATCTATGACTTGTCTGCATACTATAAACAGAAGCCCAGGCTCTCAGCTATTAAAGAGCTGTCTTAATGTCATTAATGACGGCGATGCTATCTTGTTCATAGAAGATGGCGTCTATCATTGCAGCTCGCAGGTTCATCTGAAAACCATCATGGATGCAATCAAAGTATACGGCCTGCGCGAAGACATGCTGGCTAGGTCAACATTGTCCAAATCCATCGATGGCGTAGACCTTATCGACACCGCTCGATTTGTCGAGCTATGCTGCGAGCATGACAAAGTCGTGAGTTGGTATTAGGGTATGACGAGTGCAAACCTGATGGAAATAAATGGTCGCGAGATAGCTTTAGACAAAGAAGGTTATCTAGTTGATCTTGCTGACTGGGACGAGGACGTCGCTACTTTCCTTGCCTCTCAAGAGCAAATAACGCTAGGGCCCGCTCACTGGGAGGTAATCAACCTGCTGCGCATTTTCTATAACCGCCATCAGATGTCCCCCGCCAATCGTGCACTGGTCAGTCTCGTCAGACGCGATCTGGGTCAGGATAAAGGCAAGAGTATTTATCTGATGAAGTTGTTCCGTGGGTCGCCGGCAAAGACCGCTAGCAAAATTTCTGGGTTACCCAAACCTGAAAACTGCTTGTAGCTTTTGATTCTAGTTTCGATTAAACCAAGATAGTGATTGCTGCAGCTTAACGACCTCCCCAATAATGATTATCGTCGGTGCCTGTATGTCTTTCTCCGCAGCGAGAACGGCAATCCTATCCAGATCTCCTACTACTACTCTTTGATTCGGAGTTGTTCCTTGCTGAACGACTGCGACAGGTGTGGTTGCAGACATTCCGTGTTTAACAAGTTGCTCACAGATATACCGCAAGCCCGCAAGGCCCATGTAGAAAACGAGTGTCTGCTGTTCCTTGACTAAGAGGTTCCACTCAAGCGGCACCCGCCCGTCCTTTGTGTGCCCTGTAAGAAAACGAACAGACTGCGAATAGTCTCTATGGGTAAGTGGAATTCCAGCATAGCTCGCACAGCCTGATGCAGCGGTGATGCCAGGAACCACCTGAAAAGGAATGCCTGCAGCAGCCAACGATTCAAGCTCTTCACCGCCACGTCCGAAGATGAAAGGGTCGCCGCCCTTGAGTCGCAACACCTTCTTACCCTCCTCGGCCAGGCGAACTAACATCTCGTTTATGGTCTCTTGCGGCACGGCATGATCTGCACTGCGCTTACCTACATAAATTTTCTGCGCATCGGGCCTTAATTTAAGCAATATCTCGGGCGAGACCAAACGGTCGTAGAGCACAACGTCTGCCTTATGCATGAGCCTAAGAGCACGCAGTGTTAATAGGTCAGGATCTCCGGGGCCGGCACCGACTAGGTAAACCTCGCCATTAACTCGGTCACGCTGTGGATTCTTCAGCCAATTATCCAGCGCCAATTTCGCCTCATCATCCTGCCCGTTATAAACAAGTTCGGGTATTTCGCTGTCGAGAACGCTCTCCCAAAAATGAATCCGCTCTGAAATATCCTCAATCTCATTCTTTACTCGGGACCGATACGAGCCAAGTAATTCAGCCAACTTATCCATTCGGCTAGGTATCATGGTCTCGTTCAGCTCCTTGAGCTTACGAGTAAGTATTGGCGAACGACCGCCACTGGATATGGCAATGACAACAGGAGAGCGGTCGACTATTGAGGGCATGATGAAGGAGCATAGATGCGGTTGATCAACTACGTTTACGGGGATATTGAGCTTGGTAGCGATAACGCTAACGCGCTCGTTAATCGCAAGGTCATCGGTAGCGGCAACGACTAGAACCGCGTTGTTTAGGTCCGCTTCTTCGAATTCTCTTATCCTAATTGTGCAACCGTGAGAGATACAGAGACTTCGCAGTTCGCCGCTTAGCGAGACGGCGACGACATGTAGATCTGCTCCAGCGCGGAGCAGCAAATTGGCCTTACGAAGAGCAACTTCCCCACCACCAACAAGCACACACTTCTTATCCCTGATATTGAGAAATATCGGAAGAAGGTCCATTAGACAAGCAGCTCGATTCCGTTCATGTACGCATGCAGGATTTTAGGAATTTGGATGCTGCCGTCAGCTTGCTGGCCATTCTCCATTATTGCGACAAGTGTTCTTCCCACGGCCAATCCCGAACCATTGACGGTGTGCAGCAATTCAGGTTTACCTGTGTCGGGGTTGCGCCAACGTGCCTGCATACGCCGCGCCTGAAAATCGGTAAAGCTGCTGCACGAGGATATTTCGCGATAGCAGTTCTGCGAGGGTAGCCAGACTTCGAGGTCATAGGTCTTAGCAGCAGAAAAACTAGTATCGCCACCACATAACACAACCTTTCGGTACGGAAGTTCTAACAGTCTTAATATGGCTTCGGCATTCTCAGTAAGCTCTTCCAGAGCGGCCTCCGAATCTTCTGGCCTAACGGCCTGTACCAATTCAACCTTCTCGAACTGGTGCTGCCTAATCATGCCCTTTGTATCTTTGCCATAGCTGCCCGCCTCCGATCGAAAACAAGGAGAGTGACAAGCAAATTTGATAGGCAACGACCCGGCATCGACAATCTGATCCCTGAATAAATTAGTAACCGGCACTTCAGCAGTTGGAATCAAGTAATATTCTTGTTCCCCTCTAAGCTTAAAGAGGTCCTCTTCAAACTT
The DNA here is from genome assembly GCA_016762995.1 of Gammaproteobacteria bacterium. GTDB lineage: Bacteria > Pseudomonadota > Gammaproteobacteria > Pseudomonadales > Pseudohongiellaceae > UBA9145. The sequence goes on from JAESUT010000142.1 coordinate 4,693, forward strand.
TGGTAACTGGCCGGTGCCTAACAAAGAGTCTGCGTTGACCAAATAAGGCACGTTCACCTCGGTATAGCCATGTTCTCGGGTATGGGTATCTAGCATGAATTGAATTAGCGCACGATGCAGTTGTGCAGTTCTGCCAGTCATTACCACGAAGCGCGAGCCGGTAATCTTGGCCGCTGCCTCAAAGTCTAGGCCCTGCTCTAAGGCTTCGCCTAGTTCTGCATGGTCTTTCACTTCAAAGTCAAAAGTCTTGGGAGTGCCCCACTGGGAGACTTCTTTATTGTCACTTTCGTTGACGCCCTCGGGAACCGAATCGGAAGGCACGTTGGGTACTGTTAGCAAATAGTCGTTTAGTTCTTTTTGTAGCAAGTTGAGCTGATTCTTTTTTTCTTCTAGATCAGTCTTAATGCTATCCATGGATTGCAGGATTTCGGAAATGTCTTCCCCTGCTGCTTTCGCTTTGCCGATAGACTTTGAACGCAGGTTTCGCTCATTCTGCAGGCCTTCTGTTGCAGTCTGTAGGATCTTGCGCCGGCCATCTAATTTCGCCAAGCGATCTACGTCGAGTTCGAATTTCTTCTTTTTGAGAGCCTGCGCTATTGTTTGCGCATCACCGCGAATAATCTTGGGGTCTAACATGTGTTTATTCCTGAGGGAGCCAGCTCAGAGCATGACTCGCGTTAACTGCATACCCGCAAATGCGGCGAATAAGCAAAGCGCGACGCTACTGACGATATAGAAAAGTGCGGTATTGTAGTTGCCTTGTTCGAATAACAAAAGCGCATCTAGGGAGAAAGTTGAAAATGTGGTCATAGCACCTAGAAATCCCACGACGATTAGCGGCCGCCAGGATTCTGATAATTGTGCTTTCTCAGCGAGGACTACAAAAAATACACCAATGAGAAAAGAGCCCAAAATATTGACCGCGAAAGTTCCGAGAGGGAAATTGCTGCCATTGAATCTTTGCACAGCTGTGTGAAGCCAAAAACGAGACACCGCACCAAAGGCGCCTCCGAAAGCGATTGCTATGTAAGTATTCACGGTAACAAATCACTTGTAGGTGTGGAAATTAGTGAAAGAGTTAATGCTAGGCTACTGTGCATAGCCGTTCTCTATCACTTCTATATTCTCCGGAGGAACGAATATAAACTGCGCATCTGCTATCGGCGAATTACGTACCACATTCTCAAAACGCCAAACTGTTTGCTGCCCATTCTTGCTGTTGAGATAGATTGAATCTAATTCATCGCGGATAAAATTAATAGAAATAAGCTGGTAGACATTGTCAGCCGCACGCGGGGTTAGCTTGAATTCATGATGCTCGCTTTGTGTGGAGCTAATAAGGTCAACCGTATAGTCTCCACCGAGTGATTCAATGTTTCCACTAAGCAATTGTGCAGCTAACTCAGAACGGCTGCTGTCCCAATCCTCGATGACTACCTGCTCTAGGTCGGGTTGATAATTCCACAACGTACTGCCGTCGGTAACGATCAATTCGGGAAAAGGAGTCAGCGTTTCCCAATAGAAACCATCTGGCTTCTTTAGCAGCATCAGTATCTCGCTCTCTTCCAGCACGCCACCATCTGATTCGATGATCAATTGCACAACATCGGCGGCTAGTGTCTCTATATTTCCCAGCAAGGTATCTAGTTGATCAAGAGTAGAGCTRYTGCTTGCTGGCTGAGCAWGGRCAGTTCCCGCACTCACGAAGAGAAACGTTAAAAGAACCATCATCGATTTTAAGAGTTTATTCATTGWMTAAAACTTGTAGTTAGACTTTAGTTAATCGCGAGGTGGCGGCGGCGCGAGGACTTCCCTCGAGCCGTTGCTTCCCATCTCTGTGACAACACCGGCGCGTTCCATCGATTCTATCATTCTGGCTGCACGGTTGTAGCCGATGCGCAGCTTTCTCTGTACTGCAGATATCGAGGCTTTGCGTGTTTCAGTGACAAACCTAACGGCTTCATCGTATAGCGCATCACTTTCCTCGCCGTCGCCTGCTCCTGAATTGTTCATCGCACCCATGTCCAAATCATCCACGGTATGCGTAATAGATTCGATATACACCGGCTTGCCACGTTGTTTCCAGTCTGCCACGACTCGATGCACTTCCTCATCACTTACGAAGGCACCGTGCACGCGGGTTGGTATGCCACCGCCTGGAGGAAGAAATAGCATGTCTCCATTACCCAATAGTTGCTCGGCGCCACCCTCGCCTAATATAGTTCTCGAATCGACCTTCGACTGCACCATAAATGACATTCGTGTAGGTATGTTGGCCTTGATCAATCCGGTTAATACGTCAACCGATGGCCGCTGTGTCGCTAGGATTAAATGTATGCCTGCCGCCCTAGCTTTCTGGGCGATACGGGCGATCAGCTCTTCTACCTTCTTTCCAACAACCATCATCATATCCGCTAGCTCATCGACGATGACTACGATACAAGGCAGTGCTTCTAGTTCCGGCGCGACCTGCTCCTCTTCTAGCAGCATCGGATCAGGCTTCCAAGTAGGATCCATTATTGGATTGCCTGATTTCTTGGCATCGGTAACTTTCTTGTTGAATCCTGCTAGGTTCCTAACGCCAAGAGCCGACATCAATTTGTAGCGTCGCTCCATCTCGGCAACGGACCACCTAAGACCGTTGGCGGCATCCTTCATATCAGTAATTACAGGCGTGAGCAGATGAGGAATGTCATCGTAGACCGACAACTCCAGCATCTTTGGATCGATCATGATCATGCGGACCTGCTCCGGCGTCGACTTGAACAACAAGCTCAGAATCATTGCGTTGATACCGACAGATTTTCCCGATCCGGTGGTTCCTGCAACCAGTAAATGTGGCATCTTGGCTAGGTCAACAATTACCGGTTTACCTACAATGTCATGCCCTAGCGCCATACTCAGTGGTGATGAGGCCTTGTCGAATTCGGGGGTAGACAGCACCTGACTTAATTGAATGATTTCTCGAGTTTCGTTCGGTATCTCAATTCCTATGACCGTTTTACCTGGAATGACTTCTACCACTCGCACCGATATTACAGCGAGTGAGCGCGCGAGATCCTTCGCTAGATTGCTTATCCGACTCACCTTTATCCCAGGCGCTGGTTGCACTTCGAAGCGAGTGATCACCGGGCCGGGATTCACTGCCGTTACTTCGATCTCGATGCCGAAGTCTTTTAGTTTTAGCTCAAGGAGTTTGGACATCGCCTCGAGCGATTCTTTCGAGAAGCCAGAATCGTTGGTTTCTTGCCAAGCGTCCAGTAAGCCAATAGCTGGCAGCTCTTTAATTGACGAGGCGGCGAATAGCGTGCCCTGCTTTTCTTTTTCAACCCGTACGCTCTTCGCAGGTCTTTTAATAGCAGGGGTCTTGATCTTCGGTGGCACCCGCTTCGCTTCTTTTTCGATATGGATATCAAGCACCTTCTTGCGGCTCTCTAAGCGCTTCCTAGTAACCTGCTCCTGTTTTCTTTTCTCCATCCATTTCTGATACTTGGCGGCTGTACGCGACATTATGCTCAATGTTGTTGCGCCCAGCTTATCGATAACGGCTAACCAGGAGATCGTAACGGTTATGGTGAGCCCGAACAGAAACACGGCGAGCAACAGCAAGGTGCTCCCAAGAGTCGCGAGTACAGGTATGCTGAGATCGGCAACCAATGATCCAATTACCCCTCCTGCGGAAGGCAACTCCTCTGCAATATAAAAGTGCAAGGTTGCTAAACCGCAGGCTGAGATCACTAACAGGACAAAGCCGCCTGTCTTCAGGCCAAATAAAGGCCAGGAAAACTCTGATTCGAGTGCAGATTCGCGAAAAGAAGTGTAAACCTTGTAAATCAGTAAGACAGGAAACGCGAAGGCAAGATAACCCAATAGGTACCAAAAGATGTCCGCTAGCCACGCCCCGTAGACGCCGACCGCATTCACAACGTCCTCACCAGTACCTGTGGTAGTGAAGCCCGGATCTGTTGGGGAATAGCTAATGAGAGCGATCAGTAAGAAAAGGGCCAGCAACGAATAAGCAATCAGAGTGCCTTCGCGTACTAGGCGCTGCATCAAGTTGCTAACTTCCGGATCTTGCCCGTTATTTTTCATGGTTGCATTTTTCAATTTATTCATGGGCCTACGTATAGTTTATACCATCGTTTCGAGGATAATCGTGGGCATTTCACGTTCTACTACTTTTTTTAGGGCATAGAAAAACCCAAAGTCGTAGCCCTCAACTGTTTAACGGTTCCTTACGCGTAAAATTGAGTAGAATATGCGCCCCAAGGTCTTTAAATTTGGCACTTTGCCATCACATAACAACATAACGCGACTTAACTAAACGTGCGCTGAATACAGTCTTAAAAAGCGCCTTCAAGCAGGAAGCAGTTCTATGACAGATACACAGCACCATCGTCTAATAATATTGGGTTCAGGGCCTGCGGGATACACCGCCGCTATCTACGCGGCTCGCGCAAATTTGGACCCCGTCGTGATTACCGGCATGGTGCAAGGCGGGCAATTGACCACCACTACCGATGTTGATAACTGGCCCGGTGACGTTGAAGGCCTGCAAGGCCCAGCTCTCATGGACCGCATGAAAGAACACGCCGAACGCTTCGACTCTACAATAATCTTCGATCACATCCATACCGTCGATCTCAGTAAGAAGCCGTACACGTTGACCGGCGATACCGCCGTATTCACCTGCGATGCACTAATCATCGCAACCGGCGCTTCTGCGCAGTATCTAGGGCTCGAATCAGAGACAGCATTCATGGGCAAAGGCGTTAGTGCCTGCGCCACCTGTGATGGCTTCTTTTATAGGAACAAGCCCGTGGCAGTCATCGGCGGCGGCAATACCGCAGTCGAGGAAGCCCTCTATCTGGCTAACATCTGCTCACATGTCACCTTGGTACATAGGCGAGATTCACTGCGAGCGGAGAAGATATTGCAGAAGAAACTCTTCGACAAAGTCGAAGAAGGCAAAATCACTATCGAGTGGAATAACACGCTGGATGAGGTGCTAGGCGACGACATGGGCGTAACTGGCATAGCCATGAAACACGCCAGCAATGGCGAGGTTCGTAAAATTGTTGTCGACGGTGTCTTTATCGCCATCGGCCATATCCCGAATTCCGAAATATTTGCAGGCCAGCTCGATATGAAGAATGGCTATGTGACAATCAATGCGGGCATCACCGGAAATGCTACACAGACTAGCGTGCCTGGTGTGTTTGCAGCTGGCGATATTGCAGATCAGGTATATCGACAAGCTGTTACCAGTGCAGGATTTGGTTGCATGGCCGCGCTGGATGCCGAGAAGTACCTTGATGATTAGTAGCGCCGGGCCTTTCTAAGATGCCACTACCCTGGTTGGACTCCCCTCAATCACGCTTTCCAGACATAGACCTCGCGTTGGCAGACCCGAATGGGCTGCTGGCGGCGGGAGGCGACCTTAGCTCTAAGCGGCTGCTAGAGGCGTACAGGAGCGGAATCTTTCCCTGGTTTGAGGAGGGCCAACCAATTCTCTGGTGGTCTCCCGACCCACGCATGGTGTTGTTCCCGGAGGATCTACGCGTCAGCAAGAGCCTTCAAAAGACTCTCAAGAAATCGCACTATACGGTGACCTTTGACAAGGCATTCGCCGAGGTTATTGCCTGCTGCGCACAGCCTCGTGACGGTTCTCCCGGCACCTGGATAACCGATGAAATGCAAACAGCCTATACCCAATTGTTCGACGCCGGGCACGCGCATTCAGTTGAGGTATGGCGCGATGGGGAGCTTATTGGTGGATTGTACGGCGTCGCCCTAGGACAGCTATTCTTTGGCGAGTCGATGTTCAGTTTTCAGAGCAATGCATCAAAAATAGCCCTAGTGAATCTTGTAAAACAGCTGCGTCAATGGAACTATAAGTTGATCGACTGTCAGGTAAGCAGTGAGCACCTTGAATCCCTCGGTGCGGTTGAGCTTAGCCGCGAGGAATTTCGACAGCAACTGCATGAGCTTCTGCCGCTCCCAGGCAAAGACGCCCCTTGGAGCCTAGACGTTGTTTAGCTGCCTTAAAAGCAGGTTTATAATAGGCCACATAATCAATTGAATTCTAAATCGGAAATAAACGAAACGATTAAACTGTTTCGTACCGCAGTCCATCCTTGCAGTTACAAGGAAGATGAGAGCGCGGCGACTGTATTCGTCGATCCCGAGCTGACTATCACCCAGCATTTGAACAGTCGACTTAGTGCTCTGGGCTATCGCCGCAGCGGTGCACACCTGTACAGGCCAGACTGTGAGTCTTGCCGCGCATGTATCTCTTGCCGGCTTCCGGTGGCGCAGTTCAAGCGCAGCAGACGCTTCCAGCGCATCTGGAATCGAAACAGTGATCTACGTGTCGAGGTGTGCTCTGAACTGAATGGCGAGGAGGCGTATTTTCTATATCAAGAATATATCGAGAAGCGTCACAGTGACGGCGATATGTACCCTGCGACACAGGAGCAGTTTAATGCATTTATTCGCAGCAACGCAGAAGGCAGCCAGTACTACTGCTTCTATTTAGAAGAAAAATTGATCGCCGTTGCTGTCAGCGATGTGCTCGATCGCGGACTGTCGGCGGTCTATACTTTCTTCGACCCGGAACTTGCAAAACGGTCCCTAGGAAATTTTGCGATTCTATGGCAGATCGAACAGGCCCGTGCCCGCCAGCTTGACTATCTTTATCTCGGCTATTGGATTAAAAATTGCGCAAAGATGGACTACAAGAGCACGTTTAGGCCGCTGGAGATGCTGATTGAGGGGAAATGGCTACTCGTAAAATAGCGGCCAGTGGCGGGACAGTGGCAATTCGGCAGCTGTAAGCAGCTGCTTGCAGGCCTAGCTTTGCTTATCTGGCGAAAATCCGGCACAATGCCGCCGCTAATAAATACATTGAGACTGCAAATGGCGAAAGAAGATCAAATTGAAATGGAAGGCGAGGTAGTTGATACCCTTCCTAACACTATGTTTCGAGTAAAACTGGAAAACGGCCACATTGTGACCGCTCACATCTCCGGCAAAATGCGCAAAAACTACATTCGAATTCTGACCGGCGATCAGGTGCGCGTCGAGCTTACTCCCTATGACCTAAGCAAAGGTCGCATCACTTATCGCGCACGCTAATTCTTCGCTGGGGTAAGCTCTTTTTTCTCCTGTGGTTTTCTCTCGCTAATGGTTAGCACTAGCTCGTCAGCCTTGCAGCTAACTTGCACCTCGCCACCGTTGGCAGAGAGCTTCCCGAATAAGATATCCTCAGCAAGCTCTTTCTTCAGCTTTTCCTGAATCAATCTAGCCATGGGTCTTGCGCCCATGGATTCGCTGTAACCGTGTTTGACAAACCAATCGACAGCGCTTTCGTCGACGTTCAGCAAGACCTTCTTCTGATCCAATTGAACTTGTAGATCAACAAGAAACTTATCGACTACYGTTCGAATAGTTTCCACTGTTAACGCACCGAACTGAATAATTGAATCCAGCCTATTACGAAATTCCGGCGAGAACGCCTTCTTGATTATTTCCATTCCGTCRGTGGTATGGTCCTGCTCAGTAAAACCTATCGAAGACCGAGACATCTCTTGGGCGCCAGCGTTGGTTGTCATAATCAAAATTACATTTCTAAAGTCTGCTTGTCGTCCGTTGTTATCTGTTAGGGTGCCGTGATCCATTACCTGCAACAATAGATTAAACACATCGGGGTGCGCCTTTTCGATCTCATCGAGTAAAAGCACACAGTGCGGGTTTTTGTTGACAGCCTCTGTTAGCAATCCGCCCTGATCGAAACCGACATAGCCAGGAGGAGCACCGATTAAGCGAGAAACAGTGTGCCGTTCCATGTATTCCGACATATCGAATCTAAGTAACTCGATGCCCATAATTTTTGCTAACTGCTTACTGACTTCAGTTTTACCAACGCCAGTCGGGCCTGAGAATAGAAATGAACCGATCGGCTTTTCGTCGTCATTCAGGCCTGCACGCGATAGCTTTATTGCCGTAGTCAAAGAATCGATGGCCTTGTCTTGACCGAACACGACCATCTTCAAATTTGGCTCGAGATTCTTTAGCGCATCGACGTCTGAGTTTGAAACGTGCTTCGGTGGGATCCTCGCTATAGCGGCTACCACTTTCTCCATGTCGGAGACTTGGATTAGTTTCTTTCTTTTGCTAGGTGGCTGTAGTCGCTGAAATGCACCCGCTTCATCAATAACATCGATAGCCTTGTCCGGCATAAAGCGATCATTGATATAACGACCTGCAAGCTCAGAAGCCGCTTTCAACGCTTTGTCGCTATAACGCAGATCGTGATGTTCTTCGAAGCGCGACTTCAAACCTTTGAGTATTTTATAGGTGGTATCCACGTCTGGCTCATCCACATCGATTTTCTGAAAGCGCCTAGACAATGCGCGGTCCTTCTCGAAAATTCCGCGGTATTCTTGATAAGTCGTAGATCCTAGACAGCGAAGATTGTTCGAAGTCAGAACGGGTTTGAGCAGATTGGACGCATCCATGACGCCGCCCGACGCAGCACCCGCGCCGATAATAGTATGTATCTCATCGATGAAAAGAATCGCATTGCTGTTCTTCTTTAACTCGCCAAGCAATGCCTTGAAACGCTTCTCGAAGTCGCCCCGATACTTCGTGCCCGCTAACAGCGCCCCTAAGTCTAAAGAATAGATAACGCTATCTGCTAAAACATCCGGCACATTGCCTTCCACTATAAGTTTCGCAAGACCCTCAGCAACCGCAGTCTTTCCAACGCCAGATTCACCGACTAATAACGGATTGTTCTTCCTGCGACGAGACAACACCTGGATCACACGAGTGACCTCCTCTTCGCGGCCGATGAGCGGATCGATCCTGCCCTGCTCTGCTTCCTTATTGAGATTTGTAGTAAAACTATCTAATGGGTTGTTTGAGCTATCGGTAGCAGCCTCTTCTTCGGGCTGCTCCGGTGCTGCCTCGCCGTCCCCAGTCTGGCCAGGAACCTTGGATATACCGTGTGTTATGTAGTTAACAATATCGATGCGTGCCACGTCTTGTTGACGCAGAAAATAGACAGCCTGACTCTCCTGTTCACTAAATATGGCAACCAGCACATTCGCGCCAGTAACTTCCCTCTTCCCGGAAGACTGCACATGAAAGACAGCGCGTTGAAGAACGCGCTGAAAACCTAATGTTGGCTCGGTCTCTCGGCTCTCTTCTATCTCTGGGATCAGCGGTGTGGTGGCATCGATAAAATTTACTAGCTCGTCGCGCAAGCGGTTAAGATCGCAGCCGCAAGCAATCAGGACGCTAGATGCGACCTCATTGCCCAATAGAGCGAGTAGCAAATGTTCCACGGTCATAAACTCGTGACGTTTTTTGCGAGCGGTTCTGAATGCTTCGCTGAGGGTTGTTTCTAAATCTTTACTTAACATATGTGCCTTTTGGCTTATTCACTTGAGCCGGTTTTAAGGAGAGGCTGGGATCAACAATTCTGGATTAACGTAGAGGGTTGTCGCTCGTCGGTAATTACACGGCCTGCTAATTTATCTGTCCACTTCTTATAGATCTATCGATCAACCTCAACTGAGCACAATAAAGGCTGCTCACATTCGCGCGCATATTCATTCACTTGCGCGGCCTTGGATTCGGCGACGTCCTTCCCGAATACGCCACATACACCTTTGCCTTCAGTGTGTACCTTTAACATGATCTGCGTGGCATTCTCCACGTTCATAGAAAAGAATGAACATAGCACCTCGACAACGAAGTCCATTGGAGTGTAGTCGTCATTTAATAAGACCACTTTATACAGCGGTGGCTTTTGTAGCTTTGGCTTTTCAGTAGTTGCAGCGTAACCGGAGTCGTGATCGATGCGCTCGTCACCGTCGTCACCCGAATTTTTCGCTCCCGGGAAATGCAGCAATATTTGTGGTGAATTAACTTCTAGGTCGTTCTTACTCATAACATTTCTATTCATTAATCTAAGGAGTGGATGACTCCGCTCTAGAGTTTGATTCGGGTCTAACTAGGCCCTTTTCCAGAGAGAGTTTGACTAACACACAGGCCCTGAGAAGCATGCAGTATACATTTAAATTGGGCTTTCTCCTGCATTTTCAAGCCCTCTACAGCGGGCTCAATCGAAGGGGATTCGAGACACCTGCTTTGACATTCGCGAATCATTGCTGTATAGAATTTAGTGTGGCTGCAAGCCTCGAAGTGATAAATAAAAAATAATAAGAAGTACGGAGTTCTCTCATGAGTACCGGGCAAGTTAAATGGTTTAATAACGCAAAAGGGTTTGGTTTTATTCTACCCGACGAAGGGGGCGATGATTTATTCGCGCACTACTCCGCCATCGGAATGGAAGGCTATAAAACCTTGAAAGCCGGACAGTTAGTCTCGTTCGACACTATCGAAGGCCCCAAAGGATTGCATGCGGCAAATATTCACGCCGTCGCTGATGCGCCAGACGCAAACGGCGAGCAACCACCATCCGAGCAGGATTCAAATTCCGATGCAGTCACTGATGAAAGCAACGACAGTGCTGTTCTGGAAGATGAAGTTCCTACCTGATACCCAGGGCCTAAATTACGGGCCCTGCTAGGTAAAGGTTTGCTGCATTTACTACATAGGGCTGGCATGAGCACTACGGCGGCAGCGCGCTCGTTACTGTATCTCCAGAATTATTGACTGCTGGAAAGGGTTAACTAGGCCCGACTTTAGCCTTCCCCAGTATTACCGATACATGCTGCATGACCCAAATTTTGCTGTTTAACAAACCCTTTGCCGTCTTGTCTCAGTTCACCTCTGACCCACCGCATCGCGTACTCGCCGAATACATTAATCACCAAGGTTTCTACCCGGCCGGTAGGCTCGATAAAGATTCAGAAGGCCTGCTTATTCTGACTAATGATGGCAAGTTGCAGCAAAAAATCAGCAATCCCAGGTACGGCAAAACGAAGACCTATCTAGTGCAAGTTGAAGGCCAGCTTAGCGAGCAAGCATTGCAGGCCCTGCGCCGTGGAGTTGATCTGAAGGACGGGCCCACGAAACCGGCAAAAGCACAGCACATCGATACGCCACAGATTTGGGACAGAGATCCGCCAATTAGGCAGCGCAAGCATATCCCCACGAGCTGGTTGGAGCTGTCGATCAGTGAGGGCCGTAATCGACAGGTACGACGTATGACAGCAGCGACTGGTTTTCCCACGCTGCGGCTTATTCGTACCAAGATTGATAAGTGGGATCTGGGTGAATTACAGCCTGGAGAGTCTAAGTTGCTAGAAATATAGCCAGGAGGCCTAGGGTTTCTGCCAGCGATCTAGCGCTGCCTTATCAGTATCCCGGGACTCGATCCAATTGCTTTCGTTTTCAGATTTCTGTTTCTTCCAGAACGGCGCCTTGCTCTTCAGATAATCCATAATGAATTCGGCAGACTCGAAGGCCGCTTGGCGATGTGGGCTCGCCGTTGCCACGAGAACTATCTGCTCATGGCTGTGGAGCTCACCCACTCTGTGAATAATTCTGCTAGCCAATAACGGCCATCTATCCTCCGCCTGCTGCTGAATATCCTTCAAACATTTCTCGGTCATGCCCGGATAATGCTCTAGAGTCAGTGATTGCACAGCGCCAGCCGTGCTATCAGCGCCGTACATTTCTCGAACTAGACCAGTAAAGGTGATTATCGCACCAGCATCACCTGCACGAGCGCGAATGGCGGCATATTCATCGCCTAGTGAGAAATCTTGCTTCTGAATGCTAATCATTAGCTGCCTAGCCTCCAGTCATGGGAGGAAAGAACGCCACTTCGTCGTTCTGGGCTAGAAGGTGATTGCGATCAACGACAGTTTGATTCACTGCCACGAGGACTTTGCTGCTCCCCTTTAAGACCGCTTCGAAATTTGGATTCACCTTTACTAGGTAGTCGATCAGCGCCTGAACCGATTTCACATCCCCAGGCAACGCTAGCTCTTCCTCGTTTCTGTCGAGGGCTTCTCTGATACTGGCAAAATATTGAATGCTTAGCATAGTTTTCTAGACTGACTCTGATCGCTGATAATGACCGCTCTTGCCACCGAGCTTCTCATCAAGGCAGATAGCCTCAATGACCATGTTTTTATCTACAGCCTTGCACATGTCATAGATGGTCAGCGCAGCGACCGAAACTGCCGTTAATGCCTCCATCTCCACACCTGTCTGGCCATTCACCTTGCAGGTAGCGCTAATCAACACGCTGCTGCGCTGTTCATCCAGTTCCAGCTCGACCTTGATCGACGTGAGCATTAGTGGATGACAGAGCGGGATCAATTGTGAGCAACTCTTGGCAGCCTGAATCGCGGCTATGCGCGCTATCGCAATAACGTCGCCCTTCTTGTGACCGCCTGCGGCAATCAGCTCCAAGGTCTCGCTATTCATGAGCACTCTACCACTGGCGGTGGCCACACGGTGAGTGGACTGTTTATCTCCGACATCCACCATCTTGGCGTTGCCTTTACTATCGAGGTGGGTCAGTTTGCTCATAGTCTGTTAACCATTTTTCTAATCGGGCATTATCCACGTTTCTAAGAGCGAGCTAAAGGGCAAAGCCGCCACAGTTTATTAAAAATTGTAGCTAGAGCATTGATCGAGAAGGCTCTTAACAGCTAGCATTGGCCCCCAATCTTAGGCCCACCCCGAATTGTTACTGAGAACAGCCTCGATATGCATCAGCTCCCCCATATTACCGTCGCCACTGTTGTAGAGCGCGCGGGCAAATTCTTGATGGTAAAAGAGAATTCGGGAGGCCGACTCGTTTATAATCAACCAGCTGGTCATGTCGAAATTAGGGAATCTCTGTTTGATGCAGCGATTAGAGAAACCCTTGAAGAAACCGCATGGCACGTTAATCTAGAACAATTGCTGGGAATCTACCACTATACCTCCCCCGATAACGGCATCACCTATATACGTCACTGCTTTATAGCCAAGGCGATCGAGCCGAGGACAGAGCGCGACCTTGATGAGGATATCGCTGAGGCGGTATGGCTTTCTCTCGAAGAGTTGGAGCAGCGAGAGGCCCAGATGCGCAGCCCATTAGTGCTGGAGGTAATTCGCGACTACCTAAAGGGAATAAGTTACCCGCTCAGCCTCATAGTGGTGCCGGACACAAAGAACAATTAAGAGAAGTTAAGAGAAGTTGAAAGAAGTTAAGAACTACAGCCAAAGAAATTATGACAAACAGTACTGAACAAAACGAGCACAGTGGCAGCAAAGTAATTGTTGGCATGTCCGGTGGCGTCGATTCGTCTGTCGCCGCTTACCTCCTTATAGAACAGGGCTATCAGGTGGAAGGCCTGTTCATGAAGAATTGGGATGAAGACGACGGCACTGAATACTGCACAGCGAAGGAAGACCTAGCCGACGCACAATCAGTTTGCGACAAATTAGGCATAAAGCTGCATAGCGCAAACTTCGCATCCGAGTATTGGGATAATGTGTTCCAGCACTTCCTGAAGGAGTATTCAGCCGGCCGGACTCCCAATCCAGACGTTTTGTGTAATCGAGAGATAAAATTCAAAGCATTTCTCGAATATGCGAGCGAGCTAGGCGCTGACTTTATCGCGACTGGCCACTATGTCAGAAAGCATTCGGTGGGTGCAGAGACTTATCTGTTGAAAGGATTGGACAACAACAAGGATCAGAGTTACTTCCTCTGCGAGGTGGATGGTAGCAGTCTCGCAAAAAGCCTTTTCCCTGTTGGAGAGCTAGACAAACCTGAGGTGCGCGCTATTGCGTCTCGCTTAGGACTGAGCACACATGACAAAAAAGACAGCACTGGCATTTGCTTCATAGGCGAACGCAAGTTCAAAGATTTTCTCGAGCAGTACCTTCCCGCACAGCCGGGAATTATCGAGTCTGTAGATGGCTACGCCATTGGCAAGCATTCAGGCTTGATGTTCTATACCTACGGTCAACGTCAGGGTCTTGGGATCGGCGGATTAACTGATCATAACGAGGCGCCTTGGTACGTCGTAGATAAAGACCTGAAGAGGAACGTTCTGCTGGTCGCTCAGGGCTCGGAGCATGAAATGCTGTTCTCTAAACGTCTACTTGCAAGCAAGCCGGCGTGGGTAAACGCACCGCCCCAAGAGATGCCGCTAAATTGTACTGCCAAAATTCGCTACCGCCAGCCCGATCAGGAGTGCCTTTTGAGCACGCTCGAAGATGGACAACTGCAGGTAGACTTCACTAACAAACAGCGTGCGGTGACACCGGGTCAGTATGTTGTCTTTTATCAGGGCGAACGCTGTCTAGGAGGAGCAATCATTGAACAATTCTGTCGTTGAACTAACACGCTGGGAATGGCAAGTAGTAGCACTGGCGTCGGTAGCGCAATCGGCGGCCCTAGTTGCCAAGCTCGCCTTGCACGGAAACGCCTCACAGACTGAAATACTTGCCAGTGTGAATCCCCTGTTGGTACTTAACCCAAGCTCCGAGGCCGATGTTTATCCCAATCTTGGGCACCTGAATTTGGGTTTACGCACTCTCGATGACATGTTCAACCAAGTGCGCTCGCCAGAAAATGTTAGCCTCGTTCGCTACACATTAGGGATGTTGCTGCTAAGGAATAAATTAGATGCAAACCCGAACATGCAGGCCAAAATTCGAGATCGATTGCAGTCAATTCAGCCACTGCTATTAACTCCCGAGAACGCGACACCCTGGCGCATGGAAGAGACAGAAAAAACCGACGAACAAATGCGACAAGAGCAAACATTCGAGCAGATTGCCGCACTGTATCAGGATACAATTAGCACATTAGCGCAGCGCATCCAGGTGCAGGGACAGGCGGATTACCTGCAAAATGAATATGTATCAAACCGAGTTCGCTCGCTTCTTTTGGCGGGCATTAGATCGGCGGTACTGTGGCACCAACTTGGAGGACGTCGCTGGCGACTCATCTTCTATAGGAAGCGAGTGCAGGAAACGGCAAGCAGACTCAGGCGACGCCTACTCACATCAATCTAGCGCTCGCCCATGGTGCTGCGTTAGAAGCACAAAACAGACAACGGCAAGACAAGCTTTACAAAATTCAAGGAATACACGATGGCAACAGATTCAGACAATTCACTATTAGCAATTTCGCCCCTGGACGGTCGCTATAAGAAAAAGTGCGAAGACCTAGCACCCTACTTTAGTGAATTTGCACTAATGCGCTACCGCGTCCTCGTTGAGGTAAAGTGGCTACAGAAGCTATCGGAACACGAGCAGATCGACGACCTACAAGTCATCAGCGATCGAGGCTTGGAGTACCTAAACGATCTTGTAGAGAATTTCTCATTAGCGGACGCACAACGCATTAAGGACATCGAAGCAACAACAAATCACGACGTAAAGGCTGTCGAGTATTTCATCAAAGAAAAATTTGCAGATAACACGGAGCTAAAAGATCAGCTCGAATTCGTGCATTTCGCCTGTACATCCGAGGACATCAATAATCTAGCCTATGCACTAATGCTGCGTGACGGGCGCGACAAGGTCATGCTCAATCAAATGCGTGAGATTGCAGCGCAACTAGCCCAGCTTGCCCATGACTTTGCCGATCAGCCAATGCTTTGTCGCACTCATGGACAGTCTGCTACTCCATCCACCGTGGGCAAAGAGTTTGCAAATGTCGTTCACCGACTAAGGCGGCAAATCGCGCAGATTGAATCTAACGAAATTCTAGGCAAGATTAACGGTGCTGTTGGCAATTACAATGCACACCTTTCTGCCTATCCAGATGTAGATTGGCAGGCCAATGCGAAAGAGTTTGTAGAAGGCCTTGGGTTAAGCTGGAATCCTTACACAACTCAGATCGAGCCCCACGATTACGTAGCTGAATTATTCGCGGCCGTGTGCCGTTTCAATACCGTGCTGATAGATTTCGATAGAGACATCTGGGCCTATATCTCGCTTGGCTATTTTAAGCAACGAACAGTAGCCGGGGAAGTCGGATCGTCAACCATGCCCCACAAGGTAAACCCAATCGACTTCGAGAACTCCGAAGGCAATTTAGGGTTAGCCAATGCGATCATGGGCCATCTCTCCGAGAAATTACCAATCTCGCGTTGGCAGCGAGATCTAACAGACTCAACAGTCCTTAGAAATATCGGCACTGGATTAGCTCATAGTCTTATTGCCTATCGAGCCACAATGAAAGGCATTGGTAAGCTCGAACTCAACGCCGAAGCGATAGATCGAGATATTGACTCCTGCTGGGAAATATTGGCAGAGCCTATACAAACAGTTATGCGCAGATACCGTATTGAGAAACCCTATGAAAAACTCAAGGAATTGACTCGCGGCAAGCAAATAGACCAACAGTCTGTTCAAGACTTCGTACAGAACCTCACTATTCCTGAAACGGCGAAACAAGAATTACTTCAGCTTACGCCCCGAAAGTATTTGGGAAATGCAGCAGAGCAGGCGCGTGCTATTTGAGTAAGCGACAACTGAGCCCAGACTTCGATAGCAAAGAGTTTTTAGCGCAGTACTGGCAGAAGAAACCAGTGCTGCTACCGAAGCTGATACCAAACTTTCAAGACTCGCTGGCTCCCGAGGAGCTCGCCGGACTCGCGTGCGAAGAACTCGTTGAAAGCCGCCTAATCACCGAATTTGAAGCAGGGAAATGGCAAGTTCGTCATGGCCCATTCGAAGATTCTGATTTCACCCAGCTTCCCGAGTCAAACTGGACTTTACTCGTTCAGGCTGTTGACCAATGGGTTGAAGATGTCGCCGACATAAAGACTCTATTTAATTTCCTTCCTAGCTGGCGCATTGACGACATCATGATTTCCTTCGCCGCTCAAGGTGGCAGCGTCGGCCCACATTACGATTATTTTGATGTCTTCCTGCTACAAGGCCAGGGTGAGCGTAGCTGGAAGGTAGGTGAGCGCTGCGATTCTGATGTCGCGCTTATTCCTAGCGAGGAATTGAGCTTGCTGCAGAATTTCAAGGCCACTATGGAGTTCAATCTAACCGCCGGTGATGCGCTGTACATTCCTCCGCGATTCGCTCACTGGGGCACAGCAACAAGCGATAGCCTCTGCTACTCCATTGGTTTTCGTGCACCATCCATGGCCGAAATGATCGAAGGCTTCAGCGATTTCATCATTAAAGATCAAGACCCTGCACAGCGCTATGAAGACAGTGATAAACAGACGGAACTACGCGGCGCCGAGATCAAGCCTGAGTTGTTAGAGGACAGTTACCGCCAACTCACTGAACGACTTGCTGAGAAACAACAATTTGCCAGCTGGTTTGGCTGCCATGTCAGCCAGCCGAAATACCCCGAGCTCATTCAACCTTTAGATGAGGCGCTTTCCTCTGAAGATTTTGCCGCCCTATTAGCCGATGGGGTACGACTGACAAAGAATCCCAGCTCGCGATTCGCCTTTATGGAGGCTTCAGCTGAAGGCTGTGTATTGCTATTCGTTGATGGTGCTATGGTGAGCTTTTCAATGAAACAGCTTTCGAATATTGTCGCATTCTGTGAGGCAGCGGACATCGTACCTGGCACATCTAGCGACTTACTCACAGACCCCGAGATAGTAGAATTACTGCGCCAGTTGCTAAATCAAGGTAGTCTTCTCGCTTCGGACTAACCTTTAACCTTGCGGAACACCGCATTGCCGCAAGTGCGCCCTATGCCCTTCACTAATACCCGATCTCTGCCCTACTGCACTGACAGCGAACCCTTCATGCGCGCGCTCAACGAACTTGGTATGCCTGCTTTTCTAGACAGCGCGAATCATGGCGGTAGCAACGGTAGCTTAGACATCTTAGCGGCTGCGCCCGCCGCCTATTTGCGAGTCGATAACGGCATCCTTTCTTGCTCCGACAATGCGGCAGAGTTCATTGGAAGCTCTACCAACAGCACAGAATTCCTGAGTTATATCAGAGCATTAAAAGAAAATATTCTCCCGTCACTAGAAGAAGAGTCCGGCGATAAGCGGGAGCTTGAACATGCCGGCGCTGTCATCGGCTATCTCGGCTACCCTGCCCTAACCGGCAAAGCCGACTTCGTGATCAACGATGCCTTCGTTGGCATTTATCTCTGGACGATTGTCCTCGATCACCAGCGAAAGAGTTGTGAGCTTAGGGCGCACCCAAGCTGCTCCAACGCCAGCATCGAACGAACCTTAATCTCTATCGAGCAGTCGCTGGATAGAACCGCAGCGACTGAGCCCCCTGCATTCTGCCTCGAATCCCGGTTTGCGAGGTGCACTAGCTTTGCGCAGTACCAGAATGCCTTCACTGAGATAGAATCTCGAATCGATAGCGGAGATTGCTATCAAGTTAACTTGACGCAGAGTTTCACCGCTAAGGGCTGCGGGGACCCTCTTGCGGCCTATCTACAACTGCGCCGCGCTACTACCGCCCCATTCTCCGCCTATCTCAACTGGAACAGTGGCGCGCTACTGAGCTTATCCCCGGAACGCTTTATCAGCCTACAAAAAGACACGGTCTTAACGCAGCCGGTGAAGGGCACACGCCCCAGAGGCGATTCAGTGGATGAGGATAGACGCCTCGCCCAAGAATTAGCCGCTAGCGAGAAAGACAGGGCCGAG